>NZ_VJZE01000007.1 GCF_009377205.1 Streptomyces phyllanthi | reverse complement strand
CCCCGGTGGTGGCCAGCAGGGCGGTGCTCCGGCTGACGACCCGTGGGCGACCGGCGCTCCGGCCGGTGGCCAGGGCGGTGGCCAGGGCGGTGGCGGCTGGGGCGGAGGCTCCGGCGGCGGCGGTGGCGGCGGCTACTCGGACGAGCCCCCCTTCTAGACCCTTCGGACCGGAACACCGGTCCTTTGGTCGAGGGCGGGGCCGTACCCCAAACTTCTTGATCACACAGGAGAAAAACCATGGCGAAGCCGCCTGTGCGCAAGCCGAAGAAGAAGGTCTGCGCTTTCTGCAAGGACAAGGTCACGTACGTGGACTACAAGGACACGAACATGCTGCGGAAGTTCATTTCCGACCGCGGCAAGATCCGTGCCCGCCGCGTGACCGGCAACTGCACGCAGCACCAGCGTGACGTCGCCACGGCTGTGAAGAACAGCCGTGAGATGGCGCTGCTGCCCTACACCTCCACCGCGCGCTAAGGGAAGGGTGACCTACTCATGAAGATCATCCTCACCCACGAGGTCTCCGGCCTCGGCGCCGCGGGCGACGTCGTCGAGGTCAAGGACGGCTACGCTCGCAACTACCTGATCCCGCGGAAGTTCGCTATCCGCTGGACCAAGGGCGGCGAGAAGGACGTCGAGCAGATCCGTCGCGCTCGCAAGATCCACGAGATCCAGACCATCGAGCAGGCCAACCAGGTCAAGGCCCAGCTCGAGGGTGTCAAGGTTCGTCTGGCTGTCCGCTCCGGCGACGCCGGTCGTCTCTTCGGGTCCGTCACCCCGGCCGACATCGCTACGGCGATCAAGGCTTCCGGTGGTCCCGAGGTCGACAAGCGCCGCATCGAGCTGGGTACGCCCATCAAGACGCTGGGCTCTCACGAGACGTCCGTGCGTCTGCACCCCGAGGTGGCCGCCAAGGTCAGCATCGAGGTTGTCGCGGCGTAAGCGCTGCGCTCGCTGAAGCGGTATGTGGGGCCGCACCCTTCGGGGTGCGGCCCCATCTGCTTGCCGGGTGTTACAGGGAGAGGCGAGCCCGTCTCGGGCGCCCCTGGTTTCCCCCTGTTTCACGTGAAACAGGGGGAAGCGAGCGGTGTTTCACGTGAAACACAATCGGCTTGATTCAAGCGGCAGGTCGTCCTGCCTCACGGGACCCGGCGCTCTGGACTGCTCAGCGGGTCGCACCCGTGACGATCCAGTGGCCCGAGCGGGAGCGCAGCCACAGGGTCAGCATGCGCATTGACATCATCAGCACCATCGCTCCCCAGAGCGCCGCCAGGCCACCGCCGACGGCGGGAACGAGCAGTGCCACGGGCGTGAAGACCGCCAGAGTCGCCAGCATGGCCCACGCCAGATACGCACCGTCTCCGGCACCCATCAGTACGCCGTCGAGAACGAAGACGACGCCGGAGATCGGCTGGGAGAGCGCCACCACGAGGAGGGCGGGCAGCGCGGCCTCCTGGACGACGGGGTCGCCGGTAAACAGAGGGATGAATACAGGACGGCTGACGATCACTAGCAGCCCGAGTGCTATCCCGGTCACAACACCCCACTGAACCATGCGGCGACAGGTCTCACGGGCACCTTGTGTGTCGCCTGCGCCGAGATAGCGGCCGATGATGGCCTGTCCCGCGATGGCGATCGCGTCGAGGGCAAAGGCGAGCAGGCTCCAGAGGGACAGAAGGATCTGATGCGCGGCGATGTCAGTGTCCCCGAGGCGGGCGGCGACCGCAGTGGCGATCATCAAGATCGCCCGCAGTGAGAGCGTACGAACCAGGAGCGGTGCCCCGGCCTGGGCACTTGCCCGTATGCCGACGGCGTCCGGTCGCAGGGACGCGCCGTGCCTGCGTGCTCCGCGGACCACGACCCAGAGGTACACGGCGGCCATGCCGCACTGAGCGATGACGGTGCCCCACGCGGAGCCCGCGATTCCCAGACCGGCGCCGTAGACGAGAGTCGCGTTGAGGGCGGCGTTGGCCACGAAGCCGACGACGGCGACGTACAGCGGAGTCTTTGTGTCCTGGAGTCCGCGCAGGACACCGGTCGCGGCGAGCACCACCAGCATCGGCGGGATGCCGAGCGAGGAGATGCGCAGATATGTCGTCGCGTACGGGGCGGCAGTATCCGAGGCGCCGAGCACGCCCACCAGCGCGGGTGCGCCGGGCAGGACGACGGCGACCACCACAGCGCCGAGCAGAAGAGCGAGCCAGATGCCGTCCATGCCTTGGCGGATGGCGGCCCGCGGATCGCCGGCGCCCACGCGGCGGGCGACCGCGGCCGTGGTGGCGTAGGCGAGGAAGACGAAGATGCTCACTGCGGTGGTGAGAAGGGCGGAGGCGACACCGAGACCGGCCAGCTGCGCGGTGCCGAGATGGCCGACGATCGCGGTGTCGGTCATCAGGAAGAGGGGCTCGGCGACGAGTGCGCCGAAGGCCGGAACGGCCAGCGCGACGATGTCTCGGTCGTGTCGGCGTCGGGTGGCCTTGGTCGCCGTAGGAGCCTGTGTCATGGCCATCAATCTAATCGTCCACAGGTAAGAGATGCAATCGCACTGTGACCCTTACCCCTTGCCTGCTCGGGCGTGTCGCGACGGACCGTTCGCGAGGATCTTGATCTGGCCGGGCAAGTTTTTCTTCTGCACAGCCAGTGGATGGGAAAACCGCAGTTCAGACAGGTTGGGGCCGGGTGGCTCGGGGGCTTGTTCACAGGCCTGTCCACTGCGTCGTGCACAGGTTTTGCAGAGTTCTCCACAGCATCGGGGCTGCTGTCCACATGGCCTGTGGATAACCAGATTGGCTGAAGGTGCCGACGGGCCTACGGTGGTCCGGCGCCCGCTCCGTCTTCCGCCCTCGGAACCCATGTGAAACCGAAGCCTTGGAAGCGGAGGTGGGCCTCTCATATGTCAGTGCCGTGCCGTATGAAAAAGGGGCACGGCGAGGTCCGCGCTGCGGACGTGAGGAGGCGGCCCGGTGAGCATTTCCGAGCCCTTGGACGAGCCGTGGGCCGACAGTGGGCCCAGCGATCGTCTGCCCGCCTCCCGTCGGCGCGGCAATGGTGGCCGAGGCAGGGACGAGCAGCACGACCGGGGTCGTGAGGACGGCGCCTGGGACGGTGGGAGTCCGTCGTTCGAACGCGTACCTCCGCAGGACCTCGACGCCGAGCAGTCCGTTCTTGGTGGCATGCTCCTGTCCAAGGACGCGATCGCGGACGTGGTCGAGATCCTCAAGGGCCACGACTTCTACAAACCCGCGCACGAGACGATCTACCAGGCCATCCTCGACGTCTACGCCAAGGGCGAGCCGGCCGACCCCATCACGATCGCCGCCGAGCTGACCAAACGCGGCGAGATCACCAAGGTCGGCGGTGCCCCGTATCTCCACACCCTTGTCCAGACGGTGCCGACGGCGGCGAACGCCGAGTACTACGCCGAGATCGTCCACGAGCGGGCCGTTCTGCGCCGCCTGGTCGAGGCCGGGACACGTATCACACAGATGGGATATGCGGCCGAGGACGACGTCGACGAGATCGTCAACAGAGCCCAGGCCGAGATCTACGCGGTCACCGAGCAACGCACCACCGAGGACTACCTGCCGCTCGGCGACATCATGGAGGGTGCGCTCGACGAGATCGAGGCGATCGGCTCACGCTCGGGGGAGATGACCGGGGTACCGACCGGCTTCACCGACCTGGACCAGCTCACCAACGGTCTGCACCCGGGCCAGATGATCATCATCGCCGCCCGTCCCGCCATGGGTAAGTCCACCCTGGCTCTGGACTTCGCCCGTGCCGCCTCCATCAAGCACAACCTGCCGAGCGTGATCTTCTCGCTCGAAATGGGCCGCAACGAGATCGCGATGCGTCTGCTGTCGGCCGAGGCGCGTGTGGCCCTGCACCATATGCGGTCCGGCACCATGACCGACGAGGACTGGACCCGGCTCGCCCGCCGTATGCCGGACGTCTCGGCGGCGCCGCTCTACATTGACGACTCCCCGAACCTGTCGATGATGGAGATCCGCGCCAAGTGCCGCCGCCTCAAGCAGCGCAATGACCTGAAGCTCGTCATCATCGACTACCTCCAGCTGATGCAGTCCGGCGGCTCGAAGCGGTCCGAGAGCCGCCAGCAGGAGGTCTCGGACATGTCGCGAAACCTCAAGCTGCTGGCCAAGGAGCTGGAGCTGCCGGTGATCGCGCTGTCCCAGCTCAACCGTGGCCCCGAGCAGCGCACGGACAAGAAGCCCATGGTCTCCGACCTGCGTGAGTCCGGATCGATCGAGCAGGACGCGGACATGGTGATCCTGCTGCACCGCGAGGACGCGTACGAGAAGGAGTCGCCGCGCGCGGGCGAGGCGGACATCATCGTGGGCAAGCACCGTAACGGGCCGACAGCCACGATCACCGTCGCCTTCCAGGGCCACTACTCACGCTTCGTGGACATGGCGCAGACCTGATAAATCCGCTCGACTCCTGATACGGAGCCCGGTGGACTGGGCCCATGACAACACCTCAGGAAGAGCTGCTTCCCACCACTCGTCGTGCCCTGCTGCACCGCATCGCGGTGGCTCAGGTCGAGGGGCGGGCGCCGTCGTTGGTCGCAGCGGTCGTCCGGGGCGGCGGGGCGGTGTGGACCGGGGCGCGGACATGTGTGGAGGGGCACGCTCCAAACGAGGAAACGCAGTACCGGATCGGTTCGATCACCAAGACCTTCACGGCGGTCCTCGTGCTGCGGTTGCGCGATGAGGGCGTCTTGGACCTCGGTGACCCGCTGGAGAAGCATCTGCCGGGCACACGTGCGGGGGAGTGCACGATCGCCGAACTGCTCTCCCACACAGGCGGGTTGGCGGCGGAGTCGCCCGCGCCCTGGTGGGAGCGTACGCCCGGCTCGCTGCGTCCGGAGCTGGCCGATGTACTCGGTGAGCAGCCTCACCGGCATCCCGTCGGCCGCCGCTTCCACTACTCCAACCCCGGCTACACGCTCCTGGGCGCGCTCGTCGAGGAGCTGAGGGGAGCCCCCTGGGAGGACGTGCTGCGGCGTGAGGTGCTTGAACCGCTGGGGCTGCACCGCACCAGCGTCGACCCGCGGGCGCCCCACGCGGGTGGATGGGCCGTTCACCCCTGGGCGGACGTGATGCTGCCGGAGCCCACCGAGCATCTGGGGCGCATGGCGCCGGCGGGACAACTCTGGTCTACCACAGGTGACTTGGCCCGCTTCGCGGTCTTCCTGACCAACGGCGATGACCGGGTGCTGAGTGCGGAGTCCGTCCGTGAGATGCGGGCGCCTGCCGCGCCGTCCGAGCCGGCGGATGTGGCAGCGGGCGCGGCATACGGGCTCGGTATGCAGCTCCAGCAACGCCACGGCCGCTTTCTTGTCGGGCACTCCGGATCCGTGCCGGGCTTTCTCGCGAACCTCACGATCAGCGTCGAGGACGATGTGGCGGTCATCGTGCTGGCCAACTGCACCTCCGGCTTGGTCGTGACGACTGTTGCCGCTGACCTCGTACGCATCGTGGCGGAGGCCGAGCCCCGGATTCCCGAGCCCTGGCGGCCGCTGCCGGAGGTCGATCGATCTGTACTGGAGTTGGCGGGGCCGTGGTACTGGGGCACCTACGCCTTCGCACTGCGGCTCGTCGCCGGAGGGGGAGTTTCGCTGGATCCGCTGTCGGGCAACGGCCGCGGCTCACGGTTCCGTGCGAATGGTGACGGCACCTGGACCGGCCTCGACGGATACTACGCAGGAGAGCCGCTGCGGGCCGTACGGCGGCCCGACGGGTCCGTGGACCATCTGGACCTCGGGTCGTTCGTGTTCACGCGGCAGCCGTACGACGAGCGGGCTTCGGTGCCCGGTGGGGTGGATCCCGAGGGGTGGCGCGGGATCTCGTAATCCCGACTGCGCGCTCACAGGCCTTCTTGGGGGGCGTTACGACGGGGTGCTGTTTCACGTGAAACAGCACCCGCCACGTCACAGAGCAACGGAGAGCCGACCCTCGTCAGATCGGCAACTTGAAGCCCACGTGGGAGGCCTCGAAGCCCAGACGCTCATAGAACCGGTGGGCGTCGGTGCGGGTCACGTCGGAGGTCAGCTGGACCAACTGGCATTCCTGGCGCCGGGATTCGTCGATCGCCCACTGGACGAGCCGCGTACCGAGGCCGCTGCCGCGTTCGTCGGCGTGGACACGGACCCCCTCGATGATCGAGCGGGTCGCGCCTTTGCGGGACAGCCCGGGGATCACCGTGAGCTGGAGCGTGCCAACAACGCGGTCCTCACGCACGGCGACGGCCAAGTGCTGGTTCGGGTCGCCATCGAGGTGCTGGAAGGCCGCCAGGTACGGCGTCAGGTCGTCCGGTGACTCCCGCTGAGCACCCAGTGGATCGTCGGCGAGCATCGCGACGATGGCGGGTATGTCGTCGGCGACGGCCGGGCGTATTTCAAGATTTCCCATGGCCGCAGACTAAGCGGGTGTGCTCAACGACTGCCTGGGCGAGGTCGGTGAGCGCGGGATCCGTGGCTGACATGCCGTCTCCTCCGTCCCGGAGCGGCTGAGACCGGGATAGAGGAGACACAGCAAGAGACCGCTCTTGCGGACATCGAGCGCGTGCAACAACTTGGGCCCGGTACGGTCCTCAGCCCGCCGCCACTGTCAGCGGAGCGAAGCGCCGGCTCCAGTCGCCCGGCAGTTCGGAGATCCCGTACGTCATCACCGCGTTGAAGCCCACGGATGCGAGTCCTCGCTCCTTCAGCCAGGACAGCAGCCCGTCATGGCGTACGTCGATATCGGTGCGCAGAGGACGGTCGGTGTGGGCGGCCAGAGACGCGATGAGCGCTTTGGCCGTGTCCGTGTCGCGTCCGATCAGGGGGCCCACGACGTGGGTGTCCATGTTCGGCCAGGCTGCCGCGTACCCGATGATCCGGCCGTTCTCCTCGGCGACGCGGAGGTGGTCGGCGAAAGCGGGGAGACGCGTGATCATATGGGTGCGGTCGGAGCCGAAGACCTCTTGGTCAAGCTGGAGGATGGTGGCGATGTCCTCAGCCGTTGCGGAGCGTGTGGCGACCCTGGGCTTCGGACCGTCGGCCGCGAAGCGGCCCCTGACCATCTCGACGCGACCGGTGACCTTGAAGCCCAGCTCCTCGTAGAGCGGTTGGCCGAACGGCGTCGCGTGGAGCGTCAGCGGGGTCGTGCCCATCTCCGTCATAACGTGGCGCATCAATCGGCGGCCGACGCCCTGGCGGGCGTGGCGCCCGGCGACCAGCACCATGCCGATCGCCCCCAGATCGGGGCGGTCCCACGGGCCGTACTCGGTCACGATGCAGGCGGCTACGAGACCGCCATCGGGGTCGTCAATGCCGTATCCCTTTCCCGCGATGAGAAGCAACCCCCATTTGTGTTCTTCACGGGGCCAGCCCCGGTCCTCGGACAGGTCGGCGCAGGCGGTGAGATCGCGAGGCGTCAGACGGCGGATGGGCAGAGCGGTGAGGGAAGGTGTCGACACGCAGGTCAGGCTGTCTGACCTGCTCCCCTGGCGTCCACCGGTTTGCAGAGAGACGTGCGCGCTTTTGGCCATGTCCTGCCCAAGCCCATAACAAGCGGACGAATGTTTCACGTGAAACAAGGAGCAGCCACCGATATGCCGGCATCCGGACCCACCCTGCCCCGGAGCCGACCCCACGTCCCTGTCCCGCAGAGGACACACCGCTAGCCTCAGCCCCCATGACCCGACTGCACCTCTTCGACCTGGACGGAACCCAGCTCCATGGCACGGCGGCGAGCGAGGGGAGTACTGCGCTGTCGTCTCGCTCTCGCCGTCCTTCTTCGTGGAGCGGCTCACGGCATGGGGCGCGCACGCCGCGTACGGTTCGCGGTTCCCGGATGTGCCCTTCACCGCGCCCCTTGACCAGGCGGGGATACTGACCCCCACGACCAAGGTGGAGATTGCGGAGCGGCTCTGTGCGGAGTTCGGCGTCACCCGCGCGGACTGCGTGGCGTACGGTGACTCACGCTCCGACGCGGAACTCTTCGGTGCCGTGCCGGTCTCGGTCGCGATCAACGCGGATGACCACCTCGTGGGTCTCGCCACGCACTCCTATGTGGGGTTGGATCTGTGGGACGCCTACCAATTGGCGTGCCGCGCCCGATGGTTGAGGGAACCGGGGGTTCGTGGCCACCTCTCTTCCAGCGAAGAGAGCGAAGACAGGGGGTACTTGTGCGTGGGACGCCTGCCGGTATGGTCGAGTCCGGTTCGTGTCCGGGTGAGGTGCGTACGTCTCGCGGGTCATGAACGCAGGCCAATGCAGCTTAACGGGACGGAGAGATCGAAGACCCGCATTTTGCGCTAAGCGACCAGGGCGCCGGTGCACGGTGGGACGCTGCGGTGTGAGTACTGCGGTCCATCTCACACTCTCGCTTACTTGCCCGTACGCAGCGGGAATCCGGGTTGAATGTGGCCGCTTGGCCGACGGGGACCGAACGGGGAAAGCAAGGCCGTCTGCGGGGGACGACAGGCAACTCCCGACCGGGGAAGTGCGCAGAACGACCGAAAGATGTTCGAGGCGAGGCACACCATGGACGCTCCGACCACCGCGTCGGCCGACAACGGCACGTCCGGCGGCAACGGCACGGGCGGCTGGTTCACCCCGCGCAAGCAGCCGGCACCCGCCAGCGGCGAACAGGAGACCGAGGGCAGCCGTCTGGCCGGGCTGCGCCCCGTGGGCCGGCCTGTGGAGGGTGAGCCCGCGCGAAGCGGCGACCTCGACACGGGCGGAAGCGCAGATACCCAGGAGCGAATACCGGGCGTGGACGTGCCGGTGTCCTCCGACACTCCGGCACCGGCTCCCGCACCCCAGCAGGAACGCCTGGCCGCCCCCCTCCCGGCACCTGCCACCGTGACAGGAACCAGGCTGGAGCCTGCCCGTTCCGCGCCGCCGCGTTCCCCCGCCGAGGAGCGGTTGCCCGCCCAACGTGCCGCACTCGCTCCTGAGACATCCCCCGACGCCCAGCTCATCCGGCGGACCATGACCGAGGTCGGTCCGGTCGCCGACAAGGTCACCTCGTACTTCTACGCCCTGCTCTTCGTGCAGCATCCCAAGCTGCGTTCGCTCTTTCCGCCGGCGATGGACACCCAGCGGGACCGCCTGCTGAAGGCGCTGCTGACGGCGGCCGAGCACATCGACAACACACCGGTCCTGGTCGAGTACCTGCAGAACCTGGGCCGGGGGCACCGCAAGTACGGCACCCGGCCCGAGCACTACCCGGCTGTCGGCGAGTGCCTCATCGGGGCACTGAGCCGGTATGCCGGTGCCGTCTGGAGCGAGGAGACCGAGGCGGCCTGGGTCCGGGCATACACGACGATCTCCCAGGTGATGATCGACGCGGCGGCCGCGGACGAGCTGCGGTCCCCGCCCTGGTGGATGGCCGAGGTCGTCTCCCACGAACTCAAGACGCAGGACATCGCGGTCGTCACGGTCCGGCCCGACCAGCCGTACCCCTTTCTCGCCGGGCAGTACACAAGCCTGGAGACGCCCTGGTGGCCGCGGATCTGGCGCCACTACTCGTTCGCCTCGGCGCCTCGCTCCGACGGGCTGCTGTCGTTCCATGTGAAGGTGATTCCGGCGGGCTGGGTCTCCAGCGCGCTGGTGCACCGTGCCCGTCCCGGTGACGTCATACGGCTCGGTCCGCCGGCGGGGTCGATGACGGTCGACCACACCAGGGACAACGGACTGCTGTGCCTCGGCGGTGGCACCGGCATAGCGCCCATCAAAGCCATGCTGGAGGATGTCGCCGAGCATGGTGCGCGCCGCCCCGTCGAGGTGTTCTACGGAGCTCGCACCGACCACGACCTGTACGACATCGACACCCTGCTGCGGATGCAGCAGCGCCACGCGTGGCTGCAGGTCCGGGCGGTCGTGGACCGGCACGGGCTGCTCCAGCTCACCGACGCCGTACGCGACTACGGGCCGTGGAACGAGTACGACGCGTACCTCTCGGGCCCGCCCGGCATGATCCGCAGCGGTGTGGACACATTGAGGGACATCGGTATCCCATCGAGCCGTATAAGGCACGACTCGGTGGAAGAGCTGGTCGCGGCCGGAGACTGAGCCCGTCCGGGTCAGCCCAGGTCAGGAGCGTGCATCGCACGGACGCCCTCGATATTGCCGTCGAGGTAGTGCCGCAGGGACAGCGGCACCAGGTGGACGGAGGCGATTCCGACCCGGGTGAACGGCACACGGACGATCTCGTAGCCACCGAGCGGATCATCCACCTCGGGGCCGTGCCGCTGGGAGGTGTCCATGGACTCCAGACGGCAGACGAAGAAGTGCTGGACCTTTACGCCGGTCGCGCCGCCGTCCTCACCGATGTGCTCGACGGTGTCCACGAAACAGGGCACCACATCGGTGATCTTGGCGCCCAGCTCCTCGTGCACCTCGCGATGGAGCGCGTGGACGACGGTCGGGTCCCCGGGCTCGACTCCACCACCGGGTGTGACCCAGTAGGGATCGACGCCGGGCTTGGTTCGCTTGATCAGAATCAGGTCATCGCCATCGAGCAGCACGGCGCGGGCGGTGCGCTTGACCACGGGTCGGACGGTCATGGGAGGAATGTGGCCCGGCTGGTTCCACGTGAAACATCGCGAAAGCCCGGAATGGAAGCTCGGGAGAGGAAGAGCCCCTCCCTGGACGCATGTCGAGCACGTCACTCCCGCATGGCCTTGATCCGACCGAGCTACGACCAGCCCGAGGCCGTGCGCAGCAGTCGCTCGTGCGCCCGTGCGACGTGCGGCATGGCCAGGGTGCCGGTGCGGACCACCAGGAAGTACGTCCGCAGGGGCGGCACCGCCGGTTCGAGGAGCGCCATGACGTCGCCGCGCTCCAGGGCGGACGCGCACAGATAACGGGGCAGTACGGCGAGACCTGCACCGGTGGCGGCGCAGGCGAGCACCGCGCGGAGATCGGGGACGATGACGGTTCCCGAAGCGGCTGGGCGTGAGTCGAACACCGAAGCCCAGTAGCGGGCGACGAACGGCAGCGACTCATGCACCTCGACCACGGGAAGGTTCTCCAGCGCGTGCGCGCCCTTGCGGTGCAGCTTGGCCGCGTTGACACGGGAGGCCCAGCTGGGAGCTGCGACCAGGACGTGCTCCTCGTCGCAGAGCGGAGTCGCGGTGAGCAGAGCGCCACGCGGCCGGGCCGTCGTGATGGCCAGATCGTGATGTCCGGCGGCGAGCCCGTCCAGCGTCTCCTCGGCGTTCCCGAACGAGGCCCGAAGCGAGAAGCCCTGTCCGTCCTCACCGGTCAGCTCGGTGAGGGCGGGCAGGGCGCGTTCCGCGGTGAACTCCGGTGGCCCGGCCAGGTGCAGGGTTCGTAAGGAGGAGTCCTCGTCGAGCCCGGTCTCGGCGATCTCCACCAGGGCGTCGAGGTGGGGGGCCGCCTTGTGGGCGAGCTCGTCGCCGATCGTCGTGGGGGTCACTCCGCGGGCCTGGCGCAGGAAGAGCGGGCGGCCCAGCTGCCGTTCCAGCGTGCGGATCTGTGAGGTGACGGCCGGCTGCGAGAGACCCAGCAGCGCGGCGGCGCGGGTGAAGGAGCCGGCCCGGTGCACGGTGACGAACGTGCGCAGCAGGGCCAGATCCATGGTGCTCCCTCCCCTCCCATCCCATGAGCGCCCAACTATAAATAAGTCGATAGGTCTCTGTCGCTACTGTGATTGGACACTGACACAGAGTCAACTAGCCTAGTGAGCGCGGTTCTTCGCGCGCGGAACCGGGGCGGTCCGAGCCACGAGGGGGGAGGTTCGGACCGCCCGCTCGCACGAAAGGGGTCAGGCCCCCGACTGGAAACAGCGAGAAATCAGCTCGCCGAATCGTCGAGTGCGCGCAGTACATCGGCCACGAGGTCCTCGGTGTCCTCGACGCCCACCGAGAAGCGGATGAAGCCCTCCGGCACCGCGTCTCCGCCCCACCGTCCGCGCCGCTCGGCGGTGGACCGTACTCCGCCGAAGCTCGTCGCGTCGTCCACGAGGCGCAGTGCGCCCAGGAAACGGTCGGCACGCTCGCGCGTGGGCAGCGCGAACGACACCACGCATCCGTAGCGCCGCATCTGCTGCGAGGCGATCTTGTGCGCGGGATCGCCGGGCAGTCCGGGATGACGCAGCCCGGTCACCTCCGGCCGCC
Organism: Streptomyces phyllanthi; assembly: GCF_009377205.1. Classification (GTDB taxonomy): domain Bacteria; phylum Actinomycetota; class Actinomycetes; order Streptomycetales; family Streptomycetaceae; genus Streptomyces; species Streptomyces phyllanthi. Next base: position 54,297 of record NZ_VJZE01000007.1, on the reverse strand, counting down.
CCTTCAGCGCCTCGGCGACGGCCAGCGCATTGACGCCCTGCCGGTCGGCGCGCAGGTGCAGCGTGGCCAGCGAACGGTGGGCGAGCCAGGACTCCATGGGCCCCGGAATCGCTCCGGCGATCTTCCGCCAGCGCCGAACCGGAGCCATCAGGCCGGCGTCGCGCGACGTCACGTACCCCAGCAGGAGGTCGCCGTGCCCGGTGAGCTGCTTGGTTCCGCTGGCCACGGAGAAGTCGGCACCCAGCTCCAGCGGCCGCTGCCCGAGCGGGGTGGCCAGGGTGTTGTCGACGGCGACGAGGCACCCACGCGCGTGTGCCGCCTCCGCGAGCCGCCGGACGTCGCACACGTCCAGACCCGGATTCGACGGCGTCTCGATCCACAGCAGCCTCGCGCCGTCAAGGACGTCGAGCTGCGCGTCCTCGGCCGTCGGCGCCGTGCGCACCTCGACGCCGTACGCGTTGAGCTGGTCGCGCACCAGCGGCAGTGCCTGGTAGCCGTCGCCCGGCAGCACCACGGTGTCACCGGCGCGCAGCTGGGAGAAGAGAACGGCCGAGACGGCGGCCATGCCGGAGGAGAGGACGAGCGTCTCGACGCCGTCCTGGCCCGGAGCCTCCAATTCGCCTATGGCGCGTTCCAGGAGGGCCCAGGTGGGGTTCTCGTCGCGGCCGTAGGTATAGGGGCCTGTGGGGTCGCCCGGCAGGTGGTAGTGGGCGGCGAAGACGGGGCCCGGGAGGGCCGGCTCGTGCTTGACGGGTTCGGGAAGCCCTGCCCGCACCGCACGAGTGCCGTCACCGATCCCCGTCCTCTGGCTCATACCGCCGCGCCTTCCACGTTCTGCTGTACAGCGGTGAGCAGTCCGGAGCTCGCCGCCTCCACCATCTCCAGGCACTCCTCGAAGCCGTCCATGCCTCCGTAGTACGGGTCCGGGACGTCGAGGTCGTCGCCCGCGGCGGGGTCGTACGAGCGCAGGAGCCGGATCTTCGCGGCGTCTTCCGGAGTGGGCGCCAGACGGCGCAGAGCCGCCAGATGGCCGGAGTCGAGAGCGATCACGAGATCGAGGCGGGCGAACCACGAGGCGTGGAACTGCCGGGCCCTGTGGTCGCTCTCGTACCCGGCCGACTCGAGGACGGCGACGGTGCGCGGATCGGCGCCGTCGCCCTCGTGCCAGCCGCCCGTGCCCGCGCTGTCGACCTCGACACGGCCGTCGAGCCCGGCCTCCGCCGTCCGGGCCCGGAAGACGGACTCGGCCATCGGGGAACGGCAGATGTTGCCCGTGCACACGAAGCAGACGCGGTAGGTCATCACGGTCTCTCAGTCTCCGTCGGGCAGGACGACATGGAGCGCCCAGGAGACGACCGAGACGATCAGGCCGCCCAGGACCGCGGTCCAGAAGCCCTCCACGTGGAAGCTCAGGTCGAGCTTGTCGGCCAGCCATGAGGTGAGCAGCAGCATCAGGGCGTTCACCACCAGGGTGAACAGGCCGAGCGTGAGTATGAACAGCGGGAGGGTGAGCAGCTTCACGATCGGCTTGACCACCACGTTCACGAGGCCGAAGACGAGTGCGACCAGCAGCAGCGTCCCGACCTCCTTGGCCGTGCTGTCACCGGTCAGAGTGATCTTGTCGAGCAGCCATACGGCGACCGCCAGGGCTCCCGCGTTGGCGATCGTCTTGACTACGAAATTCTTCATGTGTCTGATCGTGGCAGAAGAGATCGGACACGAGTACTGCTGCAAGGGCGGACAAGGGCGATGAAGGCATTCCGGCTGGACGAACTGGAGGCGGAGCGCGCCGCCAATGATGGTGCCTACCTGCAGTTTCTGCGGGAGCGGCACATGTCGGTCGGTCTGTACGCGCTCAACGCCGGCGAGCTCGACCCACAAAACCCGCACAAGCAGGACGAGGTCTACTTCGTTGTGAGCGGCCGTGCCTCACTCACGGTCGGTACGGAAACCACCCAGGTGGCGCGCGGCAGTGTCGTGTACGTGCCCGCCGGGGTCGCCCACAAGTTCCACCACATCACCGAGGACCTGCGGGTCGTCGTGGTGTTCTCTCCGCCGGAGAGCTGAGGGCCGGACTCGGGGTTCCCTAGGGGAACGATCAGGGACAGACAGGGGGCGCGCGGTCCCCGAACGCCCCCTGCGCCGCCCTAGCATCGAAGGCAGGACATCACAGGACCCGGATGCAGGCCCGGAATACGGGGCGACGGGCGGAGACAGGAAGTAAGGACAAGGGCGATGCGGGAGATATTCGCGGGTATGCCGTGGTGGGTGAAGTGGGTCGCGGTGCCGGTCATCGCCCTCGTGGTGTTCGGCAGCCTGATCCTGAGCGTGCTGCACTTCGTCGTGGCGCTGCTCTTCAAGGTGCTGCTCTTCGTCGCGCTGGTCGGTGGGCTGATCTATGTCGTCCGGAAGTTCATGGCGGGCTCCTCCTCGCGCAGTGACTGGTGAGCCGTCAGCGCGAGGAGCGGGATGACACGAGACCGGGTGAGCCGCCGGTAACGGGCAGGGCACTAACAGGAACCCGAGGTTCCCTCGGGGGAGGGAAGTTTTCCGGCAGGGCCGACTGCGGGCGATGACGGGCCGTTAAAGTCCGGAACTTGTCGCGGGGGTGACCCCCCGGCGGCGCGCATCCCTCCCGTGTCCCCTCGCACGGGCGGCCCTTCTCGTGCTTCGGGAGTGACCCTTTTGGCCACGGCTGACACCGCACCAGCAGATCCACAGGCCCGACCCACGACTCCCACCAGGGCACCGGCTCCCCCCATACAGCCTCGTAGCTCACCGGGCGAGTCGCCCGTCCGGTCCGCGGACCCGCGTGCGTCCCGTCTCGGGTCGGCCACCGCGGTGCGTGTCCCGTCCCCGAAGGCCCCTGCGGCGTCGGAGTCGCACTCCACCACCCTCATCGGCTCGGTGCAGAGGGCGATGCGGCTGCTGGAGGCCGTGGCCGCGCGGGGCCACGGGGCGCCCGCCAAGCAGTTGGCCCGGGACACCGGGATCGCGCTGCCCACGGCGTACCACCTGCTGCGCACGCTGACGCACGAGGGTTATCTGCACCGTGACAAGGGACTGTTCTTCCTCGGCGAGGCAGCCGAGCGGCTGAGCAGCAGCGGGGCACAGCAGAAACGTCGCAGTACGGTGAGCGACGCCCTCGCGCAGTGGCGGGACACCATCGGCGCTCCCGTGTACTACGCGATCTACCGGGACGGCGAGATCAAGGTCATGAGTGTCGCCGACTCGCCGGGCAGTCCGGCGGTCGAGGAGTGGGCCGACTTCCGGGAGACAGGGCACGCGCACGCGGTGGGGCAGTGCCTGCTGTCCCAGCTCGACGAGGCGGACAGGCGCGACCACCTCGACCGATATCCCGTGCAGGCGATCACGCCGTACACGGTGCGCGACGAACAGACCCTGTTGCGGCGCCTGGACCGGATCGGGCGGAGGGAGCCGGTCGTCGAGCGGCAGGAGTACGTCCTCGGGACGGTCTGTGCCGCGCTCCCCCTCACCATCGGGGCGACCGTCGCGACGATGGCCATCTCCCTGCCTTTCCACCAGGCCGGCCGACTGCTGCCCGCAGCACGGCAGTTGCAGGACGAGATGGGCAGACTGCTGGGCACACTCGCCCTCTCTATCAGCATCTGAAAAATCACTCCTTGTGATCACACGTGTACTTTCAGCAAACTGCCAGCAGTGTCAGGGCAGCCCCCTGGCCAGTCGACGGCAACTGACGAGGTAGGCGAATGCGCGAGTCAGTACAGGCAGAGGTCATGATGAGCTTCCTCGTGTCGGAGGAGCTCTCCTTCCGGATCCCGGTGGAGCTGCGATACGAGGCATGTGATCCCTACGCCGTGCGCCTGACCTTCCATCTCCCCGGAGACGCCCCGGTGACCTGGGCCTTTGGGCGGGAGCTGCTGATCGACGGTGTGGGGCGGCCGTGCGGCGACGGGGATGTGCATATCGCTCCCGCCGATCCTGAGGCGTTCGGCGATGTTCTGATCCGGCTGCAGGTGGGCCTCGACCAGGCGCTGTTCCGGTCCAGCACGGCGCCGCTCGTGGCGTTCCTCGACCGTACGGACAAGCTGGTGCCGCTGGGGCAGGAGCGTTCCCTCGCCGACTTCGAGGCGCATCTCGACGAGGCTCTGGGCCGCATCCTCGCGGAGGAGCAGAGCGCGGGCTGAGCTCTAGGTGCCCTGAGGGTGCCGTAACGCTTCTGCGCGGACGCCCCCAGGGTTCCGTACCGCCGTGTCAGCGCTTGCGGCGGCGCCCCCGTCCCGCACGGGCCGGTGCGGCCGCTGCCGCTTCCTGAGGACCGGGACGGTCGGCCGAGACCACCAGCGCGGCCAGTGCCGTGGTCACCGGAACCGAGGCCACCAGGCCGATCGACCCGACGAGCGTCCGGACGATCTCCTCGGCGACCAGCTCGCTGTTGGCGACCGTGCCGACACTGCTCTGCGCGATGGAGAAAAGCAGCAGCAGGGGCAGTGCGGCACCCGCGTAGGCGAGGACGAGAGTGTTGACGACCGACGCGATGTGGTCGCGGCCGATACGGATACCCGCCCGGTACAGGCCGCGCCAGCCCATCGCCGGATTGGCCTCGTGCAGCTCCCAGACCGCCGATGTCTGCGTCACCGTCACATCGTCGAGCACACCGAGCGAACCGATGATGACGCCCGCGAGCAGCAGGCCGCTCATGTCGATGGACGGGTACAGACCGTGGATGAGGCCGGTGTTGTCGTCCGTGTTACCGGTCAGCGAGGCCCAGTCGATGAACCCCGAGCCCAGCACGCCGATCAGCAGGAGCGATATCAGGGTGCCGAGCACCGCCACCGAGGTGCGGGCAGAGAGACCGTGACACATGTAGAGCGCGATCAGCATGATGGCGCTCGCGCCGACCACCGCCACGACCAGCGGGTTCGAGCCCTGCAGGATGGCGGGGAGGATGAAGAAGGTCAGCACCAGGAAGCTGATGGCCAGCGCGACCAGCGCCATGACACCGCGCATCCGGCCCACCGCCACGACGGCGAGTGCGAAGATCCCGGCGAGCAGTGCCATGGGGAACTTCCGGTTCACATCGGTGACCGAGTACTGCAGGTCCTCGGGCGCCGAAGGCTCGTAGGCGACCACGACCTCCTGGTCCTGCTCCAACTGCCGTGACTGGTCCGGCTGGACGATCTCAGTGAACGTACGGCCCCTGTCCTTGCCGGTGTCGACACGGATCGTCGCCTTCTTGCAGGTGCCGGTCGCCTGCTGCTGGGCGGAGGAACCCTCGGCGGTCGACGTGTCACCGGTCGGCGGGACCCCCGAGGCGTTCACGGACTTACAGTCCACCTCGACCACCTTGGTGACCGTGGCCTGCTGCGTCTGCCGGTCGAAGCCCACGCCGGTGCGCTCGTGCGGTGGGGCGCCACCGGGCCAGAGCACGACGAGGCCCACCACGACGGCGGTCGCGAAGGGGATCAGCACCGCGGCGATGACCTTGCGCAGGTGCTGGGAGACGGGAGTGGCGGGGCCATGGCTGTGACTGTGGGAGTGCCCATGGCCCCCGCCAGGTCCCGGGGGGCCATGGCCGTGCCCGTCGTTGGACCCATGGCCGTCACCGGGGCCATGGCCCCAGCCCGATCCATGCCCGCCACCGGATCCGTGCCCTCCACCAGGGCCGTGGCCACCGCTCCGGCCGGATCCCTGGCCGTTTCCAGGACCGTGTCCGTGCGGGGGCTCCGAGGGTGGGAGCGAGTGCTGCTGCGTCGTGGTCACCGACCGATCATCGCAAGAACGGCGGGGGCCCACTGTTCACCGCGCCACATCTGACGCTAGCGTGGAGGCACCTTTTGTACACGCGGGAGCTCGGAGCACCGGGCTGAGAGGGCGCTGACCTCCGTAGACGCGATGTTTCACGTGGAACATCGCCGCACGGAAACTGCTGCGTCGACCGCCGAACCTGTTACCGGGTAATGCCGGCGTAGGGAGTAGGTCTCATGACCAACAAGGACGCGCGCACGCCTGCCTCCAGTCAGAAGAACGGAGCATCCGGTCCATCTCAGGACGAACAGCCGCAGGAGGTCAGGAAGTCCATCGGCTGGCACAAGGCGTATCTCGGGGGAGTCCGCCCCGATCTCCAGGTGCCGGTCCGTCAGGTGCACCTCACCAACGGTCAGTCGGTCACCCTGTACGACACCTCTGGCCCGTACACCGATCCCGCTGTCACCACGGACGTCCGCCGGGGGCTCCCTCCGCTGCGCGAGAACTGGATCATCGCTCGCGGTGACACCGAGGAGTACGCGGGCCGTCCCGTTCGTCCCGAGGACGACGGGATCAAGCACACCTCACCACGGGGTGGACTGCGCAATCTCGATGCGGTGTTCCCGGGGCGGCCGCGACAGCCGCGCCGAAGCCGTGACGGCAAGGCCGTGACCCAGCTCGCGTATGCGCGCCGTGGGGAGATCACACCCGAGATGGAGTTCGTCGCCATCCGGGAGAACGTCTCCCCCGAGGTCGTCCGCGAGGAGATCGCGGCGGGCCGGGCCGTGCTGCCCGCGAACGTGAACCACCCGGAGATCGAGCCGATGATCATCGGCAAGCGGTTCCTGGTGAAGGTCAACGCCAACATCGGCAACTCGGCGGTCACGTCCTCCATCGAGGAGGAGGTCGAGAAGATGACCTGGGCGACTCGTTGGGGCGCCGATACGGTCATGGACCTGTCCACGGGCCGCAATATCCACACCACCCGCGAGTGGGTGCTGCGCAACTCCCCCGTTCCCATCGGCACGGTGCCGCTCTACCAGGCACTGGAGAAGGTCGACGGCAAGGCCGAGGAACTGACCTGGGAGATCTACAAGGACACGGTCATCGAGCAGGCAGAACAGGGCGTGGACTACATGACGGTCCACGCGGGCGTGCGCCTTCCGTATGTCCCGCTCACGGCGAAGCGGAAGACCGGCATCGTTTCGCGCGGCGGCTCGATCATGGCGGCGTGGTGCCTGGCACACCACAAGGAATCGTTCCTGTACGAGAACTTCGAGGAACTGTGCGAGATCCTCGCCGCGTACGACGTCACGTACTCGCTCGGGGACGGATTGCGGCCCGGCTCGATCGCGGACGCCAACGACGAGGCACAGTTCGCGGAACTCCGCACACTCGGGGAACTCAACCGGATCGCCAAGAGTTACAACGTACAGACCATGATCGAGGGCCCGGGGCATGTCCCGATGCACAAGATCAAGGAGAACATCGACCTTCAGCAGGAGATCTGCGATGAAGCTCCGTTCTATACGCTCGGTCCGCTGACCACCGACGTCGCACCGGCGTACGACCACATCACCTCAGGCATAGGTGCAGCGATGATCGCGTGGTATGGCACGGCCATGCTCTGCTACGTCACGCCCAAGGAGCACTTGGGCCTGCCCAACCGTGACGACGTCAAGACGGGCGTCATCACCTACAAGATCGCGGCCCATGCGGCGGACCTCGCCAAGGGACACCCGGGCGCACAGGAGTGGGACGACGCGTTGTCGGACGCCCGCTTCGAGTTCCGCTGGGAGGACCAGTTCAACCTGGCCCTTGACCCGGACACAGCCCGCGAGTTCCACGACGAGACGCTTCCCGCGGAACCCGCCAAGACGGCCCACTTCTGCTCGATGTGCGGCCCGAAGTTCTGCTCGATGAAGATCAGCCAGAGCATCACGGAGCGGTTCGGTGGTTCGGCCGCCGAGGGGGCCTCGCCGGAGGAGGTAGCGGAGGGGATGCTGCAGAAGTCCAAGGAGTTCGCGGCGAGCGGGAACCGGGTGTACCTGCCGATCGCGGACTGAGATGTCCCGGCGACGGTGCTCGTGGTCGGCCGGTCACGAGCACCGTCTCCTCGGACGGGTGGAGCCGGGAGGGGCATCTTGGCGGGTTGAGCTGAACGGGCAGTGCTGGTGTCCTACGCGGAAGGCTGGGATCTGTCCTCCCGTACCGTGCTCGGGCCGCTTCCCGCGCTCAAGCCGAGGCACGGGACAGTGCGGGAGAGCCCTAGGTGATCGTCCACTGAGCGGAGACCGCGGCCGTCCGTCTGCTGCTGGGCGCGGAGCCGCCGGTCTTCCGGGAGCCGGCGCTCACCGAGGGAGACGATGTCAGGCTCCTACGGGACGGCGATTTCTTCGGGTTCGCCACCGACGGAGCCGCCGACTGCTTCGCCGACGTCTTCGGCTGGGAGGCGCTCGCGCACAACTACCGGCGCTTTCTCCTGGATCAGGAGGACGACGCCGGAGAGAGCCTCGGCGAGGGGTACATACGTACCACCTACGGAGCGACGGGCGGCGATCTGGTGTCCGTCGTGGTCGAGTCCGGATCTCTTCCAGACCTTCGAGCGCTGTGAACGCAGGCGCTGCCGGTGCGTGGAAGGGGAAACGGCAGCCGCGAGCATGACGGACTGACGCGTGATCAGGGCGCGCGGGGATGCGCTTGGTAAAGGCTGGCAAGGGTTCGCCGACCGTCCCTCGCGGTCGGTCTCGGTCCATGGCCCGGTGTGACGCTTCCGGGGCGGCCGCCGGGGCCGGAGCACGGCTCCGGCGTGGCGGCGGCCTGGTCCCCGGCGCGTCACTCCGGCTGGTGCTCCGGCCCTCCGAAGTCCGGGCTGGTGAAGTCCGGGCTGGAGAAGCTGGGGCGAGGGCCCGCGGCCGGCCCGCCGTCCGGGCTGCTGAAGCCCGGACGGTTGTAGCCGAGATGCGGGATGCGGCTGGGCGGCGGTGTCGGGACCGTACGGCCCATGGCGACGGCGCCCGGGTCGGTGAGGGCCTCACGGAAGAACGGCATGATGCCGCGCTCCAGCAGGGCCTCGCGCCAGACTTCCCTGGCCCGGGCCACCTCTTCGTTCAACTCGCTCCGGGCATCGGCGGCCAACGAGGTGGCGCCGTTGCGCAGGGCCGCGAGCAGGAGGCCGACCGCGGCCACGAGGATCGCGGCCGCCGTGACCACGCCGAAGACCCACCCCGTGGTGGTGAGGGTCTGAGCGATGCCCGGCTCGGGGTCGAGTATCTGCAGGACGTATCCCACCAGCAGGAAGAGCACCGCGGCGGTTCCGGCAAGGACGGGAGCGAGGACGGCGGCGACGGCACCGGCGCCCGCACCGGCCGTCTCGGTGACCTCTCCCATGGTGGTCGCGAGCCCCACCGCGGCGCCGCCCGGCTCGGCCGAGCCGGAGGTGCCTTCGCGGGACGACGGGGTGGACGGCGCCGGGTGGCGCAGTTCCTCGCGGACCTTCACGTAGTGCTGGTACTCGGTCGCCGCGGCGGCCGTGATCAGCGCGGTGGCGTTGAGCGCCATCGTGCGCAGCTGTTCCGGGTTGAGCCGCTGACCCACAGCGGCGAGTTCCGGGTGGTGTGGTGCGGAGCGCAGCGCCTCACCGAGGATCCGCTCGTAATCCTGGCGGTCCTCGCTCAGCAGGTGCTGCGGAACGCTGTTCATGTGCATCCCCCGATGCTCCGTAGGGCTTGGGGCTCGGCATGCTGACGAGCCGTCGGGCAGAAACGGAGGGGAGCCTGCTACGGATAAGCCGATGGTAGAGCGACGAAGGCGCGCCGTGACAGGGGGTTTCCAGAAAATGGCCCCTGGCCAGGGCAGTTTCTCCGCCGGTCCGCCGTGGGGAAACGCCTGCCCGGAAAACGCCTAGTTATCCAGGGGCAGTTGCTGGACCAGCAGCTTTCCGGCCATGGTCACTCCACCGTCCATCGCGATGGCCAGGCCGTCCGCATAGATGTGCGGTCCCGAGACCGCGGGGCCCTCGTCTTCCTCGCTCTCCTCCGAGCCGACCTCGCCGAGGAGATACGGGATCGGGCTGTGCCCGTGGACGATGCGTGAACCGCCGTAGACGTCCAGCAGGGAGCGGACGGCGTCGGCGCCGCCTTCGTCGCGGAAGGAGAAGCGCTTGGTGAACTTGCGGAAGAGATCCCAGACCTCGTCCGCGTCATTGCGCGTGATGGTCTCGCGGACGGTGTCGTTGACCGCCTCGATGGAGTCGCCGTAGTCGAGGTAGGCGGTGGTGTCGGAGTGGACCAGCAGGTGGCCGTCGACCTCCTCCATGGCGTCGAGGCGCGCCATCCACTGCAGGTGGTGGTCCTGGAGGCGGTCCATGTCGGTCTTCTGCCCGCCGTTGAGCAGCCAGGCCGCCTGGAAGGTGGCGGTACCCGCTCCGGAGTTGACGGGGGTGTCGCCGAACCGCTTGGCGCCGAGCAGCAGCAGCTCGTGGTTGCCCATGAGGGCCTTGCAGTAGCCGCCGGCCGCGGCCGCCTCGGCGGACAGCCGCATCACGAGGTCGATGACGCCGATGCCGTCCGGACCCCGGTCGGTGAAGTCGCCCAGGAACCACAGCCGCGCGGTGCCCGCGGACCAGTTGCCCGCCGCGTCGACGAGGCCCTTCTCCTGGAGCGCCGCGATCAGCTCGTCGAGGTAGCCGTGCACGTCCCCGACGACGTACAGGGGACCTTGACCGGTATCGGTCGACTCGCCCTCCACGGCCTCGGGGTCGACGGAGACCAGGACCGTGTCACCCCGGTTGATGACGGGCAGGTCGCGCTGGGTGGGCGTGTACCCCTCCGGGTAGTCCTCAGTCTCGTCGACCTGTGGGGCCACCTCGTCGGGGGGCGTGCTGTGGGCGTACGGACCGGCCTCGTGGACGTACGCGGGCACACGGAAATCGCGCACCGTCGGCGTCCGCACCTCGGGTCCCTGACCGGCCCCCTGAGTCATCGACCCCTCCACCACCATCGCCCGCATCTGCACCGGATCGGACTGCCTGGTCGTGGCGGCCCGCGGTGTCGTGCGCCCATCATAGGAATGCGGATCGCGCCATGTGATGACCCAGGGGTGGTGAAATGGCGCGGGACCCCGGTTCACCACGGTTTTCTCCCGAATTGGGCGGGGAAAGCCCCGCCCAATTCCTCATCGGATCCCCCGAGGGTCCTCATCGGACCCTCGTTCGGTGCTCAGCCTTCCTCGGGTGACCGCGGCGGACTGACCGTCCTGCGCGCCGCGCGCCGCTCCGACGATGTCCGCACGATCAGCTCCGTCGGTATCACCTGTTCGACCGGCTGTTCCGACTCGACTCCCTCGATGGCGTCGATGAGGAGCTGGACCACCGCCGTGCCGATCCGGCGGGGCTTCAGGGAGAGCGTGGTGATGGGCGGCTCGGTGCTGGCGTACACAGTGGACTCACTGCAGCAGACCAGCAGCAGGTCGTCGGGGACGCGCAGGCCGTACCGGCGGGCCGCGGCCAGCAGGTCGGTGCCGTTCGGGTCGAACAGGCCGTAGACGGCGTCCGGACGGTCGGGTCGGGCGAGCAGCCGGTCGGCCGCGACGGCTCCCGCGCAGGGATCGTGCGCGGGATAGGCCTCGTACACCGGATCCTGGCCGACGCGCTCGCACCAGTGCAGATACGCGGTCGTGGACAGATGGGTGTAGGTGTCCGTGGAGGTCCCCGTCAACAGGCCGATCCGGCGGGCGCCGGCGTCGGCCAGGTGGTCGAGGATGCCCAGGACGGCCGCCTCGTGATCGTTGTCGACCCACGCGGTGACCGGGAGCGAGCCGGCCGGGCGGCCGTCGGAGACGACCGGGAGCCCCTGGCGGACCAGCTCGCTGACGACCGGGTCGTGGTCGGACGGGTCGATGACCACGGTGCCGTCCAGGGCGACGTTCGACCACACGTCATGGCGTGAGGTCGCGGGAAGGATGACCAGGGCGTAGCCCCGGGCGAGCGCGGCCGACGTGGCGGCCCGCGCCATTTCCGCGAAGTACGCGAACTCGGTGAAGGTGAAAGGTTCATCCCCGTACGTGGTCACGGTCAGGCCGATCAGTCCGGACTTCCCGGTACGGAGGGTTCGGGCCGCGGCCGACGGGCGGTAGCCCAGCCGGTCGGCGACCTCGCGGACATGGCGTCGGGTGGCGTCCGGGAGCCGGCCCTTGCCGTTGAGGGCATCCGAGACGGTTGTGATCGAGACCCCGGCTGCGGCGGCCACGTCTCTGATGCCTGCCCGGCCCGGCCGGCTGCCTCGACGGGGAGTCTGTGCCCGGCTCACCTGGTGCTTCCCTGCTGCTGTCATGGCGAGCCGATAGTAGGGCTCATGAGGTGGGGTAGTGCGGACGCATATGCACCCGTTGACAGGTACGTTTCTGCAAGATCAAAGATAGTCAAATGCCTTTGAACGGAAGGGACTTGCCTGATCCTGTGTCAGTACGTGACTTGTCGGCGGGCATAGGCCTGCCAAGTAGTCCATGTCTCGAAGAGGTCTCAACTCACCTTCACGAGGGATGCGCGCCACGGCGCGAGCCACCGGCGCGCGCTACGGAGGACGGCGCGCCCCCCGTTTCGTGCGCCTTCGTACGAGGATGTTCCCCTGACATGTGCGATGGAAGGAGACATGAGCGACGGGGGCCCCACGGGGTTGTCCACAGGCCGTTCGCAGCGGCGCCGAATCCTCATAAAGTGAGGATCATTAGGCATCGACGAGGAGGACTGCGGTGAGCGAGACGAGCCCCAAGCTGCGAGCCGAACTGGAGGGGATCCCCACCTACAAGCCCGGCAAGCCGGCAGCGGCCGGCGGACCCGTGGCGTACAAGCTGTCCTCCAACGAGAACCCCTATCCGCCGCTGCCCGGCGTGCTGGAGAGCGTGACCGCGGCGGCCGCGTCCTTCAACCGGTACCCGGACATGATGTGCACGGCCCTGATGAGCGAGCTGGCGGACCGTTTCGGGGTGCCGGTCACGCATCTGTCCACGGGCACGGGCTCGGTCGGCGTGGCCCAGCAGCTGCTCCAGGCGACCGCGGGGCCCGGCGACGAGGTGATCTACGCCTGGCGGTCCTTCGAGGCGTACCCGATCATCACGCAGATCAGTGGGGCCACGGCCGTGCAGGTGCCGCTGACGTCGGGCGATGTGCACGACCTGGACGCGATGGCGGACGCGATCACCGACCGGACGCGACTGATCTTCGTCTGCAACCCGAACAACCCGACGGGCACGGTGGTGCGCCGGGCCGAGCTCCAGCGGTTCCTCGACCGGGTGCCGGGCGATGTGCTGGTGGTGCTGGACGAGGCGTACCGGGAGTTCGTCCGCGACGCCGATGTTCCGGACGGAGTCGAGTTCTACCGCGAGCGGCCGAACGTCTGTGTGCTGCGCACGTTCTCCAAGGCGTACGGCCTCGCCGGGCTCCGTGTGGGCTTCGCGATCGCCCATGAGCCGGTGGCGGCCGCCCTGCGCAAGACGGCGGTGCCGTTCGGGGTGAGCCAGCTCGCCCAGAACGCGGCCATCGCCTCGCTCCGCGCGGAGGACGAGCTCCTCGGCCGCGTCGGCTCGCTGGTCTCCGAGCGCACGCGCGTCGTCGAGGGGCTACGGGCCCAGGGCTGGCCGGTGCCCGAGACACAGGCGAACTTCGTGTGGCTGCGGCTGGGCGAGCACACGGTGGACTTCGCTGCCCGGTGCGAGCAGCACGGCGTCGTGGTCCGGCCGTTCCCCGGTGAAGGGGTTCGCGTGACGGTCGGCGAGCCCGAGGCGAACGACATCTTCCTGAAGGCGACCGAGGCGTTCCGCAAGGAGCTCTAGCTTCGCGGGGGCTCGGGACCTGGTGCGGCAGGAGAGAGGTGGGCGCCGGTGGGAGGGGCACCGGCGCCACCGTAGGGGGCAGAGCGGCTGCCGCCGGGGTTGAGGGAGAGTACTGCTGCCGGGCCGGAGGGAGACCGCGCCCGGCCGTTCGACAACCCGCTGGACGCGAGGTTCGCGGGTGAACGCCGATGCCCGGTGCGCGGGCAAGGGCCCATCGGGCCGTTCTTAGGGACCCCCCACCCCTCCAGCCTCGAACGGGCATGCTGCATAATGCTTGTGAATGTGAACGCGTTCACAAGCTCGTCCGGTTGCTCCCGAGGTGTGAGTGACGAACGGGACAAACTGCCGCCATGACCACGGCATGTAAGGAGAAGACGTGGACATCGCTTTGGCGCCGGAGACCCTGGCACGATGGCAGTTCGGTATCACCACCGTCTACCACTTCCTCTTCGTCCCCCTGACGATCTCGCTCGCCGCGCTCACGGCCGGCCTGCAGACGGCATGGGTCCGCACGGGAAAGGAGAAGTACCTCAAGGCCACCAAGTTCTGGGGCAAGCTCTTCCTGATCAACATCGCGATGGGTGTCGTCACCGGCATCGTGCAGGAGTTCCAGTTCGGTATGAACTGGTCCGACTACTCGCGTTTCGTCGGCGACGTGTTCGGTGCCCCGCTGGCCTTCGAGGCCCTGATCGCCTTCTTCTTCGAGTCGACCTTCATCGGCCTGTGGATCTTCGGCTGGGACAAGCTGCCGCAGAAGATCCACCTCGCCTGTATATGGATGGTCTCCATCGGCACCATCCTGTCGGCGTACTTCATCCTCGCCGCCAACTCGTGGATGCAGCACCCCGTCGGCTACCGGATCAATGAGCAGAAGGGCCGTGCCGAGCTCACCGACTTCTGGCTCGTCCTGACCCAGAACACCACGCTCACCCAGGTCTTCCACACCCTCTCCGCGGCCTTCCTCACGGGCGGGGCCTTCATGGTCGGCATCGCCGCCTTCCACCTCGCCCGCAAGAGGCACGTGTCCGTGATGAAGACCTCACTCCGGCTCGGCCTGGTCACCGTGGTCATCGGTGGCATGCTCACCGCGATCAGCGGTGACCTCCTCGGCAAGGTCATGTACGAGCAGCAGCCGATGAAGATGGCCGCCGCCGAGGCGCTGTGGGACGGGGAGGCCCCGGCACCCTTCTCCGTCTTCGCCGTCGGTGATGTCGACGAGGGCCACAACAAGGTCGCCATCGAGATACCGGGCCTGTTGTCCTTCCTCGCCAAGGACGACTTCAGCTCGTACGTCCCCGGCATCAACGACGTGAACAAGGCCGAGCAGGAGAAGTACGGTCCCGGCGACTACCGGCCCAATATCCCCGTCGCCTACTGGGGCTTCCGCTGGATGATCGGCTTCGGCATGACGTCCTTCGCCCTCGGCGTCGTCGGACTCTGGCTGACCCGCAAGAAGTTCCTGCTGCCCCAGCACCTGAGGGTGGGCGACGACGAGGTGCCGCATCTCGTGCTGCTGCCCGGGAAGGCCCTCGGTCCCACGCTCACCAAGTGGTACTGGCGCATCGCGATCCTCACTCTGGGCTTCCCGCTGATCGCCAACTCCTGGGGCTGGATCTTCACCGAGATGGGCCGCCAGCCGTGGGTCGTCTACGGCGTGCTGCGCACCCGTGACGCGGTCTCCCCCGGTGTCTCGCAGGGCGAGGTCATCACCTCGATGGTCGTGTTCACCACGCTGTACGCGATCCTCGCCGTCGTCGAGGTCAAGCTGCTCGCCAAGTACGTCAAGGCCGGGCCGCCCGAGCTCACCGAGGCCGACCTCAACCCGCCCACGAAGATCGGCGGCGACTCCCGTGACGCCGACAAGCCGATGGCCTTTTCGTACTAGGCCGAGGGAGCTGCACAATCATGGAACTTCACGACGTCTGGTTCGTCCTCATCGCGGTCCTCTGGATCGGCTACTTCTTCCTGGAGGGCTTCGACTTCGGGGTCGGCGTCCTCACCAAGCTGCTCGCGCGCAACCGTCCGGAGAAGCGGGTCCTCATCAACACCATCGGACCCGTCTGGGACGGCAACGAGGTCTGGCTGCTCTCGGCGGGCGGCGCGACCTTCGCCGCCTTCCCCGAGTGGTACGCCACGCTCTTCTCCGGCTTCTATCTGCCGCTGCTGCTCATCCTGGTCTGTCTGATCGTTCGCGGGGTCGCCTTCGAATACCGGGCGAAGAGGCAGGAGGAGAGTTGGCAGCGCAACTGGGAGACCGCGATCTTCTGGACCTCGCTGCTCCCGGCCTTCCTGTGGGGTGTGGCCTTCGCCAACATCGTGCGCGGGGTGAAGATCGACCGCGACTTCGAGTACGTGGGCGGTGTTGCCGATCTGCTCAACCCGTACGCTCTCCTGGGCGGCCTGGTCACGCTGTCGCTGTTCACTTTCCACGGCACGGTCTTCGTCGGGCTCAAGACCGTCGGGGACATCCGGGAGCGGGCACGCAAGCTCGCGCTGCGCGTAGGCCTGGTGACGGCCGTGCTGGCGCTCGCCTTCCTGCTCTGGACGCAGGCCGACAAGGGCGACACCGCGTCCCTGGTCGCGCTGGTCGTGGCGGTGGTCGCACTCGTCGCCGCGCTGGGTGCGGCTCAAGTGGGGCGTGAGGGCTGGGCATTCGCGCTGTCGGGGATCACCATCGTGGCGGCTGTCGCGATGCTCTTCCTGACGCTCTTCCCGAATGTCATGCCGTCATCGCTGAACGAGGACTGGAGTCTCACGGTCACCAACGCCTCGTCGAGCCCTTACACCCTGGAGATCATGACCTGGTGTGCGGGGATCGCCACACCGGTTGTCCTGCTCTATCAGGGGTGGACGTACTGGGTGTTCCGGAAGCGGATCGGCACACAGCACATTGCCGGGACCGTGCACTGAGTCCGGTGGCGAGGCGGGTTGCGCGCTGTTTCACGTGAAACACGCCTCTCCGGACCGAAGGGCGTGTTTCACGTGAAACACGTCTGTTGAGAAGAGGGTGTGTTTCACGTGAAACCGATCGACCCGCGCCTCCTCAGGTACGCCCGAGCCACTCGCCTCTTCCTGGGAGCCGTCGTCGGCCTGGGCGTCCTCGGGGCGGGGCTTGTGATCGCGCAGGCGATGCTCATCGCCGAGGTGGTAGTCGGTGCCTTCCAGCACGGGATGACGGTCGCCGAACTCCGCACTCCCCTGCTGCTGTTGGTGGCCGTCGCATCCGGTCGGGCGCTGGTCTCCTGGCTTACGGAGCTCGCCGCGCACCGGGCCAGCGCGGCGGTGAAGTCGGAGCTGCGAGGGCGGTTGCTGGAGCGGGCCACCACTCTGGGGCCCGGCTGGCTGAGCGGCCAGCGCACGGGTTCGCTGGTGGCCCTCGCCACGCGTGGGGTCGACGCCCTGGACGACTATTTCTCGCGCTATCTGCCACAGCTGGGACTCGCGGTGGCCGTGCCTGTGGCGGTGCTGACGCGGGTCGTCACCGAGGACTGGGTGTCGGCGGCGATCATCGTCGGCACCTTGCCGCTGATTCCTCTCTTCATGGTGCTGATCGGCTGGGCCACGCGGTCACAGATGGACCGTCAGTGGCGACTGCTCTCCCGGCTGTCCGGGCACTTCCTGGACGTGGTCGCCGGGCTGCCCACGCTCAAGGTGTTCGGCCGGGCCAAGGCACAGGCCGAGTCGATCAAGCGCATCACCGGTGAATACCGGCGGGCGACCATGCGGACGCTGCGGATCGCGTTTCTGTCCTCCTTCGCGCTGGAACTGCTCGCCACGATCTCGGTCGCGCTGGTCGCGGTGACCATCGGGATGCGGCTCGTACACGGCGAGATGGACCTGTACACGGGGCTGGTGATCCTCGTGCTCGCACCCGAGGCGTATCTGCCGTTGCGGCAGGTGGGGGCGCAGTTCCACGCGGCCGCCGAAGGGCTGGCGGCGGCCGAGGAGATCTTCGAGGTGCTGGAGACCCCGGCGCGGCCCTCTGGATCATTGCCCGTGCCGGAGGGCGGAATCGGCTTCGAGGGGGTGACCGTCCGGTACCCGGGTCGGTCGTACGACGCCGTCTCGGACGTCTCCTTCGAGGTTGCGTCAGGGGAGACGGTGGCTCTCGTCGGGCCGAGCGGTGTGGGCAAATCCACGTTGCTGAACGTACTGCTGGGGTTCGTGGAGCCGGCCGCCGGGCGGGTGCGTATCGGGGGCGCCGACATCACCTCCCTCGATGTGGAGGAGTGGCGCTCGCGGGTGGCCTGGGTGCCGCAGCGGCCTCATCTGCATGCCGGGACCATCGACGAGAACGTACGACTCGCGCGGCCGGACGCGGACGGCGAGGACGTGCGGCGGGCGCTGGCCGACGCGGGGGCGCTGGAGTTCGTGGACGCGCTGCCCTCCGGCCGGGACACGGTCCTGGGCGAGGACGGGGCGGGGCTGTCCGCCGGGCAGCGCCAGCGGCTCGCCCTGGCCCGGGCCTTCCTCGCTGACCGGCCCGTGCTGTTGCTCGACGAGCCGACGGCTTCCCTGGACGGCGAGACCGAGGCGGAGGTCGTGGACGCGGTACGACGCCTCGCGGTCGGGCGGACCGTGCTACTGGTGGTGCACCGGCCGGCATTGCTGGGGGTCGCGGACCGGGTGGTGCGGCTGGAGACCCCGGAACAGTCGCCGGCGGCAGGCGGGGCCCACAGGCCGATCCCTGCGCAGAGAGAGGCGGTCGGGCACGGGCACGTCACGAAGGCGTCCGGGCTGGACGACGGTGACGGGAGTCGGCCCGACGCGTCCGTCTCCCCTCGGCAAGGCGTGCTGGCCCGCGTACGTGCCATGGCCGGGCCCCGCCGCGGTCGGCTGGCTCTCGCCCTGCTGCTCGGCAGCCTCGCTCTCGGCAGTGCCGTCGGGCTCATGGCCACGTCCGGATGGCTCATCTCGCGGGCCTCTCAGCAGCCGCCCGTGCTGTATCTGATGGTCGCCGTGACGGCTACCCGGGCGTTCGGCATCGGGCGGGCCGTGTTCCGGTACGCGGAGCGGCTCGTGTCGCACGACGCGGTGCTGCGGATGCTGGCCGCCACACGGGTCGCCGTCTACCGGCGGCTGGAGCGGCTGGCGCCCGCGGGGCTGCGGCGCACCCGGCGTGGTGACCTGCTCTCGCGACTCGTCGCCGATGTGGACGCGCTGCAGGACTACTGGGTGCGATGGCTGCTGCCGGCCGGAGCGGCGGTCGTCGTGTCGGCTGCCTCCGTGGGGTTCACCGCGTGGCTGCTGCCCGAGGCCGGCGCTGTACTCGCTCTCGGACTGCTCGCTGCCGGGGCCGGTGTCCCGCTGGTGACCGGTGCCGTGGCGCGGCGTGCCGAACGCAGGCTCGCTCCCGCCCGAGGGACGCTTGCCACGCGCGTGGCCGACCTGCTCACCGGGACCGCCGAACTGACGGTGGCGGGCGCCCTGCCCACCCGGATGGCCGAGACGCGGCGGGCTGACGCCGCACTGACCCGGGTCGCGTCCCGTGCCGCCACCGCCACCGCGCTCGGTGACGGGCTCACGGCGCTGGCCGCCGGTCTCACTGTGGCCGCTGCCGCACTCGTGGGCGCCCAGGCGGTCGCCGACGGCCGACTGAGTGGAGTCGCCATGGCCGTTGTCGTCCTGACCCCGCTCGCCGCCTTCGAGTCCGTTCTGGGGCTGCCGCTCGCCGTGCAGTTCCGGCAGCGGGTGCGCAAGAGCGCGGAGCGCGTGTACGAGGTGCTGGACGCCCCCGACCCCGTACGTGAACCCGAGCGGCCCGCGCCCGAGCCCGGGTCGCCGTTCCCCCTCGTCCTCAGCGGGCTGGCTGCCCGTCATACCGAGCAGGACCGGGACGCGCTCAGTGGGCTCGACCTCACCCTCGAACGAGGCCGCAGGGTCGCCGTGGTGGGCTCCTCGGGATCCGGCAAGACGACGCTCGCGCAGGTGCTGCTGCGGTTCCTGGACGCGCGCGAGGGGACGTACACGCTGGGGGGAGTGGACGCCCACGCGCTCGAGGGGGACGCCGTACGCCGACTTGTCGGGCTGTGTGCCCAGGACGCGCACCTCTTCGACAGTTCGGTGCGCGAGAACCTGCTGCTGGCCCGGAAGGACGCCACCGAGGCGGAGTTGCGGGAGGCGCTGGCGGGGGGCGCGGCTCCTGGCCTGGGTCGACGGACTGCCCGACGGGCTGGACACCCTGATCGGTGAGCACGGAGCGCGGCTCTCCGGCGGACAGCGTCAGCGGCTCGCCCTTGCCCGTGCCCTGCTCGCAGACTTCCCGGTCCTCGTTCTGGACGAGCCCGCGGAGCACCTCGACCTGCCGACCGCCGACGCGCTCACCACGGATCTGCTGGTCGCGACCGAGGGCCGTACGACCCTGCTGATCACCCACCGGCTGGCCGGACTGGAGGCAGTGGACGAGGTCGTCGTCCTCGATGGAGGACGGGTCGTGCAGCGTGGCCCGTACGCGGAACTGGCCGCCGCGGTCGGGCCGTTGCGGACGATGGTGGAGCGTGAGACGGCGGGCGAGCTGTCGGCCGGGGCGCGGGGCCGCTGATGGGGCGCGATCAGGCCGGCAGAGTGCTGGAGAGCCGCCGTGCCGGGGCCGCTGTTCGGCTCAGTACGGGTGGTCCGTTCGGGGCACTGGGGCCCCCGGCTGTACGACCGGAACGGGATCTCGCCCCTGGCTCGCGCCACGATCGCAGGCATGCGTTCACTTCGTCGCCGCCACCCGCTGCTCATCTCGGTGCTGTTGTGCATGTGCGCGCTCGTCGTGGCACGGCCGGCGGTGGCGGAGGGGGACCACGGAGGCACCGGAGCTCACGGCATCGCCGGGAGCAGTGTTCGGGTGGCGCGGCTGTACGAGGAGGCGGCGTTGGCGACGCGGCAGTACGAGCTGGGGCGTCGGGAAGCCGAGGCGCAGCAGGCGGAGGCGCGGCGGTTGGAGGGCCTCCTGACCCGTGAGCGGGCCCGGACGGAGGTGCTGCACGAGGACCTCGGGCGGATCGCGCGTGCCCATTACCGTGCGGGCGGAGGGTTGCCGTACACCGCGCAGATGCTCCTCGCGGACGATCCCGAGGAGCTGATGCGCGGTCAACGGGCCGTGTCGCAGGCGGACACAGCGGTCGACAACGCGGTCGTCAAAAGCCGCCGCGCAGAGGCCAGGCTCGCCGCTGACGAGGCGGAGGCGGCCGCGAAATGGCAGAAGCTGGAGCGGTGGAACGCCGAACTCGCCGAGACCAGGCGGGCGATCGAGAAGAAGCTCGAAGCGGCGCGGTGGACGCTCCAGGGCCAGGCGGATGCTTCAGTGGCAGCGGGCGCGTGCCGCGGAGCCACCCGGCTGGACCAGCTCCACAGGGGCTCCACGCGCGCATGGGTCGCGCCCGTGGAGACGTACGAACTCTCCGCGAGCTTCGGCAGCGGCGGTGAACGCTGGGCGCACCGGCACACCGGGCAGGACTTCGCGGTGCCCATCGGCACGCCGGTACGGGCCGTCGGGGCGGGTCGGGTCGTGCGGGTGTCCTGCGGGGGCGCCTTCGGCATCGAGATCGTGATCCGGCATGCCAACGGCTACTACACGCAGTACGCCCATCTCGCCGCCGTCACCGTCGACCGGGGTGAGCGGGTGGACCCGGGGCAGTGGATCGGCCAGTCGGGCACGACCGGCAACTCCACCGGGCCCCATCTGCACTTCGAGGTACGGGTCACACCGGAGCTCGGCTCGGGGATCGACCCGGTCCCGTGGCTGCTGCGGCATGGGGTCGAGCTCTAGCCCATCCGCTACGACTACGGTCGAGCCATCGGGCTACGACTGCTGGTGCTCCATCAGCAGCTGCTCGATCACGACGGCCACCCCGTCCTCGTTGTTGGCGACGGTCCGCCCCGAAGCCGCGGCGATCACGTCGGGGTGCGCGTTTCCCATGGCGTACGAACGGCCCGCCCAGGTGAGCATCTCGACGTCGTTCGGCATGTCCCCGAAGGCGACGACCTCCTCGTGGGAGATGCCTCGCTCGGCGCAGCACAGCGCGAGCGTGCTCGCCTTGGAGACGCCGGGGCCGCTGATCTCCAGCAGGGCGCTGGGGCTGGACCGGGTGATCGTGGCCCGGCCGCCCACGGCGATGCGGGCAGTGGCGAGGAAGGCGTCGGGGTCGATCTCGGGGTGGTACGCGAGGATCTTGAGCACCGGCTCCGCCGCGGCGACGCCGTCCGGGGCCAGCAGCTTCTCCGCGGGCTCCAGGGTGTCGGGGATCTCCATGTGCAGCTTCGGGTACTCCGGCTCCTGGTGGAAGCCGTATGTCTGCTCGACGGCGTACACGGTCCCCGGCGCGGCCGCGCGCAGCAGCCGTACGGCGTCGAGGGCGTTCTCGCGTGCGAGCTCCCGGACCTTGACGAAGCGGTGGGCGCCCGGGCCGCCGTGCAGGTCGACCACGGCGGCGCCGTTCCCGCAGATCGCCAGGCCGTGGCCATGGACGTGCTCGCTGACGACGTCCATCCAGCGGGCCGGGCGGCCGGTGACGAAGAAGACCTCGATGCCCGCTTCCTCGGCGGCCGCGAGGGCGGCGACGGTGCGCACGGAGACCGACTGGTCGTCGCGCAGCAGGGTGCCGTCGAGGTCTGTGGCGATCAGCCGGGGCGGAACGGTCGGGGCCGGAGTCTCGGGCTGTCTCGTCGCTGAGGTCACCGCCTCATTCTCGCGTATGGGTCCTCGCGCCCGTACGGGAGCTCGCGCAGGCGAGTGATCACTGTCCTCACCAGCGGCGTTGTGGCCCGTCATGGTCGGCTCCGTTTCGTCCGCGCTCATCGCAGCTGTGCCGGTGCCTCCATGGCGATGCGCTCGAAGACCTTCTCGTCGGCCGAGAAGTCGGAGTCGGGGATGGGCCAGTGGATCACGATGTCGGTGAAGCCCAACTCGGCGTGGCGGCCCGCGAAGTCCACGAAGGCGTCCAGCGACTGGAGCGGACGGCCGCGGTCGGGGGTGAAACCGGTGAGCAGCACCTTGTCGAGGCCGGCCACGTCACGGCCGATCGCGACGCACGCGTCCGTCAGCTTCTCGGTCTGCCCGCGCAGGGCCGCGACCGACTGTTCGGGAGTGCCCGTCTCGTACAGCTTGGGGTCCCCGGTGGTCACCCATGCCTGGCCGTACCGCGCGGCCAGCTTCATGCCCCGTGGCCCTGTGGCGGCCACCGCGAAGGGCAGCCGGGGGCGCTGTACGCAGCCGGGGATGGTGCGTGCCTCGTGTGCCGAGTAGAAGTCGCCCTCGTAGGACACGGAGTCCTCGGTCAGCAGCCGGTCGAGCAGGGAGACGAACTCGGCGAAGCGGTCGGCGCGCTCGCGCGGTGTCCACGGCTCATGGCCGAGCGCGGTGGAGTCGAAGCCGGTCCCGCCGGCGCCGACGCCGAGGGTGACACGGCCGCCCGAGATGTCGTCGAGGGAGATCAGTTCCTTGGCGAGGGTCACCGGGTGCCGGAAGTTCGGCGAGGTGACCAGGGTGCCCAGACGCAGGCGGTCGGTGATGGCGGCCGCGGCCGTCAGAGTGGGTATCGCTCCGAACCAGGGCCCGTCCCGGAAGCTCCGCCAGGACAGGTGGTCGTACGTGAAGGCGGTGTGGAACCCGAGCTGCTCGGCCCGCTGCCACGCGGATCGTCCGCCCTCGTGCCAGCGGACGTACGGGAGGATCACGGTGCTCAGACGCAGACTCATGGTTCAGAGCCTAAGCGGCGTCGTGGCCTGGTGCGGGGCCGCGAGGCCCGGCACTCGCGCCCGGTGCGCCCCGGGTCGGTCAGTGAGGTCCCGGAAAGCGCAGGTACCGCGGTGGTACGGCCTCGGTCAGCCATACGCCGTTGTCGCTGACGTGGAACACATGGCCGTCGCGGTGCATGGCACCGGCGTCCACGGAGAGCACGACGGGACGGCCGCGGCGGGCGCCCACACGGGTGGCCGTCTCGCGGTCGGGTGAGAGGTGCACGGCGTGCCGGTTCATGGCGCGCAGACCCTCGGTCCGGATGGCCTCCAGGTTGCGGGCCACGGTCCCGTGGTACAGGTACGGCGGTGGCGTCGCCGGGGACAGGCCGAGGTCGACCTCGACGGTGTGGCCCTGGCTGGCTCGGATGCGGGTGCCCTCGACGGCGAAGCGCTGTTTGTCGTTGACGGCTACCACGTGGTCGAGTTCGGCTCTGGTGAGCCGGAAGCCGTGTGCGGCGGCCGCGTCGAGGAGCGTGTCGATCTCCACCCAGCCGCGGTCGTCGAGAGTGAGCCCGATCCGCTCGGGCTGGTGTCGCAGGTGCTTGGCGAGGTACTTGGACACCTTGACGGTGCGTCGGTCGTCCATGCGTCTCGCTCCTTGTTGTTCCTTCATCCCGTCAGCGTGCCTGGGGAGACGCGTATCACGCACGCGATTTTGATCCGGATGTTTGATCCACAAGCAAGTGCAGTTATCCACAGGGGAATTGGCGAATCTGTGGACAACCTCAGGGTCGTTCAGGGTATTTGGGTAACTTCCGTCTCTTTGGTGCGGTTTGCTGTGAGTGAGTCCAAAACCCGTGCCCGTACCTCTCGTTCGGCGGCGATCGTGACGAACTGGGCGCTGTGCTCGGGGCCGACCAATGCTTCCACGGCCCGCATTGTCGCGACCGGTATCGGTACGGGACACGTCCCCTCCGCGGGCTCCAAGGACTGACCGGTACCAAGGTCGTGTTCCCGGTGCCGGTCGGTGAACGCACCCATGGCACGCGCCAGTTCGACGTCCACGGTCTGCCGCGCGAGTGGGCGCAGCCGCCGTACGCATGCCGCCTCGGTCGCCTCCGCGTGGTCAGAAGGGTGGTGCCGGTCCAGGTGGCGCGTGACGACCTGCTCGTCGGCGAACTCCAGGAAGCGGGAGGTGAGATGCTCCACCTGCTCCCTCAACTCCCGCAGCCGACCGGCGACCGCGGACAGCGGGACCCCGGCGGTGTGCAACTGGACTGCCAGGGACAGCTCTTGGGGGCTCGACACGTGGAACAGATCGTCCTCACCGGGAACGGGCGCCAGTACGCCCAGCTCGACCGCGTCCGGCACCGCCGCGTCACCCGGGCCGCCGCCGAACCGCTCCTCCAGCTCGGCCCGGGAGATCCGCAGGGTCTCCTCGCCGGTCCACGGCCTGTCGAACCCGGCGACCAGGCCCAGGATCCCGCCGAGGCCACGGCCCGTGTCCCAGGCATCCAGGAGCTCCTTGATGGAAGCCAGCGTGTATCCGCGGCCCAGGAGGTCGGCGATCTGGCGGAGGCGGGCCACGTGGGCGTCCGAGTACACGTTGGCCCGGCCCCGGCGCTCGGGGCGGGGGAGCAGTCCGCGGTCCTGATAGGCACGTATCGTCCGGACCGTGGCGCCGCTGTGGTGTGCCAGGTCCTCGATGCGGTGGGCGACACCGGCCGATCCGTCGCTCACGGCCCCTGCCTTTCCCCGTCCGGGCGTGAAGTCCCGCCACGTACGCGCGTGATGCCTCTGGGCCGGCCCGCCGCCCGGGCCGCTCTTCGCGTGCTCACAGGGGTGGCTCCACTCGGGCGAGGGCGCGCACCGCCTTCGGCGCGAAGCGGGACAGGAGGCGGCCGCCGCGGGCCTCCGGGGTGACGGGGACGACGGCCTCGTCGCGCACGACCGCACGCAGGATCGCGTCCGCGACCTTCTCCGGCGGGTAGTTGCGCAGCCCGTACAGCCGCGCGCTCTTCTTCTGGAGCCGTTTCTCCTCGTCGGCGTCGACACCCGCGAAGCGCGCGGTCGAGGTGATGTTGGTGTTCACGAAGCCGGGGCAGATCGCCGACACCCCGATCCCCTGCCCGGCCAGCTCCGCGCGCAGGCACTCGCTGAGCATCAGCACGGCCGCCTTGGAGGTGCTGTAGGCGGGCAGGGACTTCGACGGCAGAAACGCGGCCGCCGACGCGATGTTGACGATATGGCCGCCCTGCCCGCGCTCGGCCATCTGCCTGCCGAAGAGCCGGCAGCCGTGGATCACTCCCCACAGGTTGACGTCGAGGATTCTCTTCCAGTCCTCGGGAGTCGTGTCGAGGAAGGCGCCGCCCAGCCCGATCCCGGCGTTGTTCACCAGCACGTCCACCACGCCGTACTCGGCGGCGACCTTCCGGGCGAGCTCCTCCATGGCCTTCTCGTCGGAGACGTCGGCCGGCTCGGCCCAGGCCTCGGGGGCGCCGGTCAGGAGTGACAGCTCCGCCGTACGGGCCGCGCTCTCCGCGTCGCGGTCAACGGCCACCACGCGCGCGCCGGCCTCGGCGAACGCGACGGCGGTGGCCCGCCCGATGCCGCTGCCCGCGCCCGTGACCAGCACGAGCTGCCCGCCGAAGCGGTCGGCGTGCTTGCCGGTGGGCGCCGGGGCGGGCGAGCCGCTCTCGGTGGCCGTGACGAACTCCGTGATCCAGGTGGCCAGTTGATCGGGCCGTGTCAGCGGGACCCAGTGCTTGGCGGGGAGCGTACGGCGGGTGAGCCGCGGGGCCCACAGCTCCAGCCCGTCGTAGAGCCGCTCCGACAGGAACGTGTCCTTCAGGGCCGTGACGAGCTGCACGGGCGCGTGTGCGTAGGCGTCGTCGCGGGGGGTGGACAGCCGTGCCCTGAGATTGTCCCGGTACAGCCACGCGCCGTGCGCCGCGTCCTTGGCCAGCGACGGGGTCGGGTAGTCACCCGGGGGGAGCTTCTCCGTCCGCTGGAGCATCCCGGGCCACCGCTTGCCGAGAGGGCCGCGCCAGGCGAGCTCCGGCAGGGCGGGGGTGTGCAGCACATACACGTACCAGGACCGGGCACCCTGGCCGAGGAGCTGGCCCACCTTGCGGGGCGTCGGGCGCTTCACGCGCTGCTTGATCCAGTGCCCGAAGTGGTCGAGGGAAGGCCCGGACATCGAGGTGAAGGAGGCGATCCGCCCCTCGGTGCGCCCGACCGTCACGAACTCCCAGCACTGCACCGATCCCCAGTCGTGCCCCACCAGGTGCACGGGCCGGTCGGGGCTGACCGCGTCCGCGACCGCGAGGAAGTCGTCGGTCAGCTTGGCCAGGGTGAATCCGCCGCGCAGCGGCTGCGGCGCCGTGGACCTGCCGTGCCCGCGGACGTCGTAGAGAACGACGTGGAAGCGGTCGGCCAGGCGGGGCGCGACCTCGGACCACACCTCTTTGGAGTCGGGGTAGCCGTGCACGAGTATGACCGTGGGCCGGCCCGGGTCGCCCAGCTCCGCGACGCACAGCTCGATGCCACCCGTCCGCACCCAGCGTTCCCGCGCGGCCGTGAGTCCCTCGCCCGTCACCGGTCCCCTCGCCATTGCCCTGCCCCCCGGTCGATGCCGACTTCGGTACGTGTCCGAACTTGACACTGACGAATGTGACAATGACCGACGGGTGCGTCAATAGCCGCGTACGAGGCCTGTGGATAACGTGGCTGGCTGGCTGGCTGGCTGGCTGGCTGGCTGGCCGACCGGCTGGCGTCACTGTCTGGCCCTTTCTGACCCATCCCGTATTTGTCGTGATGCGCTCAGTACCTCTTCTCATCCGGCTCGTACGGATGAGGGCCCCTTCCGCCGATGTCCGTCGCACTCGCCCGGTTGTTCGACCTCAGGGGTGGACCCCTACGGGCCCGTACTACTCGAGGCTGACTCGCAGACAGCTCTGCGGGGTGACGACGGCTGTGGTCTGCGCCACTAACGTCGAAGGCGTGACTGTGATCGCGACCGAAAGCCTGAGCAAGCGGTTCCCCAGGGTGACCGCGCTTGACCGGCTCTCCGTGGACGTCGGGCCCGGTGTGACGGGACTCGTCGGTGCCAACGGAGCCGGCAAGTCCACACTGATCAAGATCCTGCTGGGTCTGTCCCCCGCCACGGAGGGCCGAGCCGAAGTGCTCGGGTTCGACGTCGCCGACCCGTCGTCGGGTGGTGCCATCCGCGAGCGGGTCGGTTATATGCCGGAGCACGACTGCCTGCCGCCCGACGTCTCG
The DNA here is from genome assembly GCF_009377205.1 of Streptomyces phyllanthi. Classification (GTDB taxonomy): domain Bacteria; phylum Actinomycetota; class Actinomycetes; order Streptomycetales; family Streptomycetaceae; genus Streptomyces; species Streptomyces phyllanthi. Next base: position 26,790 of record NZ_VJZE01000007.1, on the reverse strand, counting down.
GCCACCGAGTTCGTCGTGCACATGGCTCGTATGTCCGGGCTCCCCCCGACCGCGGCCCGCGAGCGCACGGCGGACACGTTGCGCCACGTCGGTCTCTACGAGGAGCGCTACCGCCCCATCGGCGGTTACTCGACAGGCATGAAGCAGCGCGTCAAACTCGCCCAGGCCCTGGTCCATGACCCGCAGATGGTCTTCCTGGACGAGCCGACCAACGGCCTCGACCCGGTCGGCCGTGACGAGATGCTCGGTCTGATCCGCCGTATCCACACGGACTTCGGCATCTCGGTCCTGGTCACCTCCCACCTGCTGGGCGAGCTGGAGCGCACCTGCGACCACGTGGTCGTCATCGACGGCGGCAAGCTCCTGCGGTCCAGCTCCACCAAGGACTTCACCCAGATCACGACCACGCTCGCGATCGAGGTCACCGACACCGACGAGCACCCCGACGGCACACGTGTGATGCGCGAGGCGCTCCACGCGCGCGGGGTGGAGACCCACGAGGGCGCCGGCCTTCCCGGCGCGGGCCACATCCTGCTGCTCACCGCACAGGGGGAGGAAACGTACGACCTCGTGCGCGACGTGGTCGCCGACCTGGGCCTCGGACTGGTCCGCATGGAGCAGCGCAGGCATCACATCTCGGAGGTCTTCAAGGACGGCGACGAGCGGGCGGACGTCCCGGCGGACGCGACGGACGTACGGAAGGAGGCGGTCGGCCATGGCGGTTGAGCAGTCCAGGACCCAGGCCCCGGCACGCGCGGGCGAGCAGCCCACCGCGCGCGCGGGTGAGCAGACCCGCATCCACGACATCGGCTACCGCAGCTACGACGGCCCGCGCCTGGGCCGCGCGTACGCCCGCCGGTCCCTCTACTCGCAGTCCCTGCGCGGCGCGTACGGGCTGGGCCGCTCGGCCAAGTCCAAGGTGCTGCCGATGCTGCTCTTCACAGTGATGTGCGTTCCCGCACTGATCATGGTGGCGGTCGCGGTCGCCACACAGGCGAACGACCTGCCCGTCGACTACACGCGGTACGCGGTCATCATGCAGGCCCTGATCGGCCTGTACCTCGCTTCGCAGGCACCGCAGGCCGTCTCGCGCGACCTGCGCTTCAAGACGGTGCCGCTGTACTTCTCCCGCCCCATCGAGACCGCCGACTACGTGCGCGCGAAGTACGCGGGGCTGGCCTCGGCGCTGTTCATCCTGACCGCCGCGCCGCTCGTCGTGCTCTATGTGGGCGCGCTGCTGGCCAAGCTCGACTTCACCGACCAGACAAAGGGATTCGCCCAGGGACTGCTCTCCGTGGCACTGCTCTCGCTCCTCTTCGCCGGCATCGGCCTGGTGATCTCGGCGGTGACACCCCGTCGCGGCTTCGGCGTCGCGGCCGTCATCGCCGTCATGACCATCTCCTACGGAGCCGTGTCCGTCGTCCAGGCCATCGCCTTCGAACAGTCGAGCAGCGACGTCATCCCCTGGCTCGGCCTCTTCTCTCCCATCACGCTCATAGACGGGGTGCAGTCCGCCTTCCTGGGCGCATCCTCCGCCTTCCCCGGCGGAGTCGGGCCCTCGAACGGGCAGGGAGTCGTCTACGTCCTCGTCGTCCTGGGCCTCATCGCGGGCTGCTACGGCCTGCTGATGCGCCGCTATCGAAAGGTCGGGCTGTGACCACGCTGAACATCGACCACGTGTCCCGCTGGTTCGGCAACGTGGTCGCCGTCAACGACATCACCATGACGATCGGCCCCGGCGTCACCGGCCTGCTCGGTCCGAACGGCGCCGGGAAGTCCACCCTCATCAACATGATGGGCGGCTTCCTCGCCCCCTCCACGGGCTCCGTCACCCTCGACGGCAAGCCGGTCTGGCGCAACGAGCAGATCTACCGGCACATCGGCATCGTTCCCGAGCGCGAGGCGATGTACGACTTCCTCACGGGCCGCGAATTCGTCGTCGCCAACGCCGAGTTGCACGGCCTCGGCAAGAAGGCCGCCCAAAAGGCCCTCGCCACGGTCGAGATGGAGTACGCGCAGGACCGCAAGATCTCGACGTACTCCAAGGGCATGCGGCAGCGCGTGAAGATGGCGAGCGCCCTCGTCCACGACCCGTCCCTGCTCCTGCTCGACGAGCCCTTCAACGGTATGGACCCGCGCCAGCGCATGCAGCTCATGGACCTGCTGCGGCGCATGGGCGACGAGGGCCGCACGGTGCTGTTCTCGTCCCACATCCTCGAGGAGGTCGAGCAACTCGCCGCCCATATCGAGGTGATCGTCGCGGGGCGGCACGCGGCGAGCGGTGACTTCCGGCGCATCCGCCGCCTGATGACCGACCGCCCGCACCGTTACCTGGTCCGCTCCAGCGACGACCGCGCGCTCGCGTCCGCACTGATCGCGGACCCGTCGACGGCGGGGATCGAGGTGGACCTGGCGGAGGGGGCGTTGCGCATCCAGGCCGTCGACTTCGGCCGGTTCACGGCCCTGCTGCCGCAGGTGGCGAGGGATCACGGCATCCGCCTGCTGACGGTCTCGCCCTCGGACGAGTCCCTTGAGTCCGTCTTCTCGTATCTGGTCGCGGCGTAGGAGGCCGAAGATGTACGACCCCACAGTCGCCCGGCTCACCTACCGAGCCCTGCTCGGCCGCCGCCGAGCCCTCATCCTCGGCGCGCTGCCCATTCTGCTGATCATGATCTCCGCGGCCGTGCGCACCTTCAGCGGGGCCGATGACCAGGTGGCCGCGGACGTGCTCGGCGGTTTCGCGCTCGCCACCATGGTGCCGATCATCGGTGTCATCGCGGGAACGGGCGCGATCGGGCCCGAGATCGACGACGGCTCGGTGGTGTACCTGCTGTCCAAGCCGGTGAAGCGGCCCACGATCATCTTCACCAAGCTGATCGTGGCGATAGCCGTGACCATGGTGTTCTCGGCGGTTCCGACACTCGTCGCGGGACTGATCCTCAACGGCAACGGTCAGCAGATCGCGCTCGCGTACACGGTGGCGGCCCTGGTCGCGTCGATCGCGTACGCCGCGCTCTTCCTCCTGCTGGGGACGGTGACCCGGCACGCGGTCATCTTCGGCCTCGTCTACGCGCTCGTCTGGGAAGCTCTCTTCGGTTCCCTGGTGCCCGGTGCGCGCACCCTCAGCGTCCAGCAGTGGGCCCTCGCGGTCGCCCACAAGGTCGCGGGCGGGGACCTCGTCACCTCGGACGTGGGGCTGTCCACCGCGGTGATCCTGCTGGCCGCGGTCACCGCGGGAGCGACCTGGTACGCGGGTCAGAAGCTGCGGACGCTGAAACTGGCCGGGGAGGAGTGACGGGGCCCTGCGGGCCGGGCGGAAGCCACGTGCGGGGCACGCACTCGTGGAGACGCCGCTCTTGACGGTGGCTTCACAAGTGTCCGGGCACACTGGGCAAAGGGGATGGACGAGCAGGAGGAACGGGGATGGCAGCCGAGGAGTCGAAGAGCGAGGCACAGGGGGCTTCCGGGGACGGCGCCGGGTCTGACGACGTCTGGGACGACCTGGTCCTGGACGAGGACTTCATACGGTCCGCGGAGAGTTCCGAGCCGTCCGCGCGGGCCCGGATGCTCGCGGCCCGCTGGCGCGACCAGGCCCCCGATCCTCAGCCCTGGCGGTCCGACGAGCCGCCCGCGGGCTGGTTCTTCAGCAAGGCCCGCCGCCGGAAGTGGCGCCGCCGGTAGGTGCCCGGTCAGGTCACCCGATAGAGGCTCGCTGGTCGCTGGTCGCTGGTCGCTGGGGGCTTTGGGTGCTGGGTGGTGTTTTATTCGGTGGCGTCCGACTTGGCGTCCGGGCACAGTGGATCTGTCCCCGATGCCGGTGTGAGCCGGTGTCACGGTCTGGGAGCGGGGCCTGGCGATCCGTGCGTCAGGTTCCCGACAGGGCAGCCCGCGGCGGGTTCCGGAGCGCTACCTCCGTCGAGCCCGTTCCGCACGGGGAGCTGCCCGGGGCGGCCGCTTCGAGCGCGCGATCTCGCGCGGGCCGCCCACCCGGGCGCTGCCGCTGGGTTCGGCGGACTTCGGTTCGCCGCTTCGTGGCGGAGTTCCTCGCCGGCCCGCCTTTCCGGTCGGGCCGGCGAGGAACAGCGGTGCCCGCCATGACGCAGGCTGACCAGAAGTCATAGGCATCCGCGTCATGAGGCATCCGCGTGGCCTGGCAAGCCTCTAGCCCAGCAGGCGCTCCACCACGACCGCGATGCCGTCGTCCTCGTTGGAGGCGGTCACCTCGTCGGCGACGGACTTGAGTTCCTCGTGGGCGTTGGCCATGGCGACACCGTGTGCGGCCCAGGAGAACATCGGGATGTCGTTGGGCATGTCGCCGAAGGCGATGGTGTCGGGGGCGCGGAAGCCGAGGCGGCGGGCGGCCAGAGAGAGGCCGGTGGCCTTGGTGAGGCCCAGTGGAAGGATCTCCACGATGCCCTTGCCGGCCATCACCACGCCGACCAGGCCGCCCGCGACCTGGCGGGACACGTCGGCGAGTTCGTCGTCGGAGAGGGTCGGGTGCTGGACGTACAGCTTGTTCAGGGGCGCCGACCAGAGGTCCTCCGCGTCCTTGATCGGCTGGTACGGCAGTGGGCCGTCATGGACGCGGTAGCCGGGCGCGACGACGATGTCGCCGTCCAGGCCGGCACGGCTCGCGGCGAGCAGCAGGGGACCGACCTCCGCCTCGATCTTGGCCAGGGCCAGGGTCGCGAGCTGGCGGTCCAGGGTCACCGCGGTCAGCAGCCGGTGCTCCCCGGCGTCGTACACCTGCGCTCCCTGGCCGCAGACCGCGAGGCCCCGGTAGCCGAGGTCCTCCAGGATGTGCTTCGTCCACGGCACGGCACGCCCGGTGACCACGATGTGCGCGGCGCCCGCCGCCGTGGCGGCGGCGAGCGCGGCGCGGGTGCGCTCCGAGACGGTTCCGTCGGAGCGCAGCAGCGTTCCGTCGAGGTCCGTCGCGAGCAGTTTGTAGGGGAAACTCCGGTCAGCGGCCTCGTCGCTCACTTGGCTACCGGCTCCAGGACCTCACGGCCGCCCAGATAGGGGCGCAGTACCTCGGGCACCCGTACGGAGCCGTCGGCCTGCTGGTGGTTCTCCAGGATCGCGACGATGGTGCGTGGAACGGCGCAGAGCGTGCCGTTCAGCGTCGCCAGCGGGCGGACCGTCTTGCCGTCGCGGACACGGATCGACAGACGACGGGACTGGAACTCGGTGCAGTCCGAGGTCGACGTCAGTTCGCGGTACTTGCCCTGGGTCGGGATCCACGCCTCGCAGTCGAACTTGCGCGACGCCGAGGAGCCCAGGTCACCGCTCGCCACGTCGATCACGCGGTACGGCAGTTCCAGCGACGTCAGCCACTGCTTCTCCCACTCCAGCAGACGCCGGTGCTCCTCCTGCGAGTCCTCCGGAGCGACATACGAGAACATCTCGACCTTGTCGAACTGGTGGACGCGGAAGATGCCGCGGGTGTCCTTGCCGTGCGAACCGGCCTCGCGGCGGAAGCACGGCGAGAAGCCGGCGTAGCGCAGCGGGAGGCGGTCGGCGTCGATGATCTCGTCCATGTGGTACGCGGCCAGCGGCACCTCGGACGTGCCGACCAGGTACAGGTCGTCCTTGTCGAGGTGGTAGACGTCCTGTGCGGCCTGGCCGAGGAAGCCGGTGCCGGCCATCGACTGCGGGCGGACCAGCGCCGGGGTCAGCATGGGCGTGAAACCGGCGGCCGTGGCCTGCGCGATCGCCGCGTTCACCAGGGCCAGCTCCAGCAGGGCGCCCACGCCGGTGAGGAAGTAGAAGCGCGAGCCCGAGACCTTGGCGCCGCGCTCGACGTCGATCGCGCCGAGGATCTGGCCGAGCTCCAGGTGGTCCTTGGGCTCGAAGCCCTCGGCCGTGAAGTCGCGGATCTCGCCGTGCGTCTCGAGCGTGACGAAGTCCTCCTCGCCGCCGACGGGCACGTCGGGGTGGACGAGGTTGCCGAGCTGGACCAGGAGTTCCTGGGTCTCGGCCGCGGCCTCGTCCCGCTCGGCGTCGGCCGCCTTGACGTCGGCGGCCAGCTGGCTCGCCTTCTTCAGCAGCTCGGCCTTCTCGTCGCCCGAGGCCTTCGGGATCAGCTTGCCGAGCGACCTCTGCTCGGCGCGGAGCTCGTCGAAGCGGACGCCGGACGACCTGCGCCGCTCGTCGGCAGACAGGAGGGCGTCGACGAGCGCGACGTCCTCTCCACGGGCGCGCTGCGACGCACGCACACGGTCGGGGTCCTCACGGAGCAGGCGAAGGTCAATCACCCCTCAAGGCTACCGGTGCGCGGTTCCCGCCCACGACTTGAAAAGGCGATATGAGAATTTTATTTGCCTTTGAGTGAAATGCCGATCCCGCTCAGGCCGTTCTTGGATCGGCCTCAGGTCGCTGCCGAGTGAGGCCGAGTGTCGCCGAGTGTCAATGGGCAGAAGATCCGTTCCCTGAAAGGGGGTGGGTGTGGTGGTCTCGGGTTGACTCGACTTCCTTGGGAGGGCGGGGCTCACGTATCGGGTGCCCAGGGAAATCCACAGGCTCATGGAGTTATCCACAGGCTGTGTGAAAGATCTGTGGACTACGAAGACCGTCGCCCCCGGAAGTGGTGTGCGAAGCGAGAAATTTCCTGCCCAAACTCTCGCCGCGCTCACTTTCGAGTGGAAAAGGGTCGTTTGAGGGATTGCCTGCGTGAAACAAGTGGGCGAGGGGTGATGTGCAGGGCCGTTGGGGAGCTGGGGTGTCCAGGGGGATTTGTCGACTGAGTGACACCCCGTTGTCGACTTGTCCCCAGGTCGAGAAGCGAGCCTGTGGATAACTTCTGAGGGTGGAGAAAATCAGCAGGTAGGACAGGCTGCCAACGCTGTGCACAACCGGAACCGCAGGCCGGACCGCAGCTCGGAGCCGCACCCGGGACCGCAGCCCGACCCTGGAACCGCCGGGCTAGAACCTGCCGTCCTGACAGCGGGCAACCCAGTCGGCCGCCGCCACGAACTCCTCGTCGGATGTCCCCTGCCGCGGCGTCGGGACGTCCTGCACGGTGGCGTCCGCGCGCGGGTACGAGCCCAGGTACCGCACCTCCAGGCAGATCCGCCTGAGCCCCATCAGGGCCTCCGCCACCCGCCGGTCGGTGATGTGTCCCTCGGCGTCGACGGCGAAGCAGTAGTTGCCGATGCCCTGGCCGGTGGGACGGGACTGCAGCAGCATGAGGTTCACGCCCCGCACGGCGAACTCGCCCAGCAGGTCGCGCAGCGCGCCGGGGTGGTCGTCGCGCTGCCAGATGACCACCGACGTCTTGTCCGCGCCGGTCGGTGCCGCGGGGCGGGCGGGGCGGCCGACGAGGACGAAGCGGGTCTGGGCGTTCTCCGCGTCGTGGATCCCGGTCTCCAGGGCCTCCAGACCGTATCGGGCCGCCGCGAACTCGCCCGCGAAGGCCGCGTCGTAACGGCCCTCCTGGACCAGCCGGGCGCCGTCCGCGTTCGAGGCCGCCGACTCCCAGACGACCTCGGTCGGCAGGTTCGCCTTCATCCAGTTGCGGACCTGCGGCTGGGCGGCCGGGTGCGCGGTGACCGTCTTGATGTCCGACAGCTTCGTGCCCGGCCTGACCAGCAGGGCGAAGGTGATCGAGAGGAGTACTTCGCGGTAGATCATCAGCGGGGCACCCGCGACCAGTTCGTCGAGGGTGGCCGTGATGCCGCCCTCGACGGAGTTCTCGATCGGTACGAACGCGGCCTCGGCCTCGCCGTTGCGGACGGCGTCGAGTGCGGCGGCGACGGAGACCACGGGAACGAGCTCCCGGGTGGCCGACTCCGGCAGGGTGCGCAGGGCGACCTCGGTGAAGGTGCCCTCGGGACCGAGGTACGCGTAACTGGCTGGCATGGCCTCACCCTAATGGGCCTTGCGTGACCCGGCGCTCGCTTTCCGCCCGCGCCACCCGTGAAGGCCGGGCACGGCGCGGCAAGGCACTTGGCCAGCGGCCCGCGACGGCCCGGGCAAGGCGGGCCCCCAAGAGTGCCCCCAAGGGGTCGCCGAGGCGCCCTCACGACCCCAGGAGAAAGCCCCCGTAAGCCCCCGTAAGCCCAGCAACAAGCAAGCCCCAGGGCAAGCCCCCTCATCCCTCCAGCAGTCGCTGCCCCACGTACTCGCCCTCCGCCGCCCCGCCCGGCACGGCGAACAGGCCGCTCGACTCGTGGCGGATGAACTTCGACAGCGCGTCGCCCCGGTCGAGTTTGCGCTGCACCGGCACGAAGCCGCGCAGCGGGTCGGCCTGCCAGCAGACGAAGAGCAGACCCGCGTCCGGCAGGCCGTCCGCGTCGAAGCCGTCATGGAAGGAGAACGGGCGGCGGAGCATGGCCGCGCCCCCGTTCTGGTCGGGGCGGGTGATCCGCGCGTGGGCGTTGATCGGGATGACCAGCCTGTCGTCGGCGTCGGTCTTCTCCAGGTCCGGCTCGGCCGTCTCGCCACCCCCGGTCAGCGGAGCGCCGTTGGACTTCTTGCGCCCGATGACGTCCTCCTGGTCCTTGAGCGAGAGCTTCTCCCAGTCGTCGAGGAGCATGCGGATACGGCGTACGACGGCGTAGGAGCCGTTCGCCATCCACTCCGGGTCGCCGGAGCCCGACGCGGGCACGAAGATGCGCTCGTCGAAGTCGGTGTCGTCCGGCTTCGGATTGCGGGTGCCGTCGATCTGGCCCATCAGATTGCGGGCCGTCATGGGGTGGGCGGTGGCTCCGGGTGAGCGGTTGAAGCCGTTCATCTGCCACCGCACCCGCGCCGCGCCACCCGCGTCCTTCTGGACGGCGCGCAGGGCGTGGAAGGCGACCAGCGCGTCGTTGGCGCCGATCTGCACCCATAGATCGCCGTTGCTGCGGGCCTTGTCGAGATGGTCGGAGGAGAAGTCGGGCAGCGGGTCCAGGGAGTCCGGGCGCTGCTTCTCCAGTCCCGTACGGGCGAAGAAGCTGTGGCCGAAGCCGAAGGTGACCGTCAGGGACGAGGGGCCCGCGTCGCGCGCCACGTCCGTGTCGTCCTGTGTGGCCGCCTCGCCGGCCATCAGGCGCCGGGCTGTCTCCGACCAGCGTCGCAGCAGCGCCGTGGCCTCCTTGCGGCCCGCGCCCGCCGCCAGGTCGAACGCGACGAGGTGCCCCCGGGCCTGGAGCGCGGTGGTGATCCCGGCCTGATGTTTCCCGTGAAACATCGCCTGGTCCGCGCCGACCGAGCTGAGCGGTGTGGCCTGGTCGGCCGGGGGAGCCGCCGCGTATCCGGCGGCTCCGCCCACCGCGCCCAGCGCCAGTCCGGTCGCCCCGGCGGTCCCGAGCAGCTGACGGCGCGAGATGGTTCTGCTCGGGACGGGCTCCGAGGAGGGCTTCGGCGAAGGTCTCAGGGAGGGCGTTCCCGGTGCCGGAGCCTCGGGTGTGGACTGTTCAGCCATGGTGTGGTTCAGCCGATCTGCGCGTTCTTGTTGACGGTCGCCTGGTCGATGTCGGACGTCCGCACGGTCACGGCGACCTCCCAGTCGCCCGCCATGGGGATCTGCACCCCGGTGGCCGTCCAGTGTCCGGTCGCGATGCGGTCGGGGACCACGGGCAGCGGCCCGATGTCCTTCGCCTCGAGCGTGAAGGCGACCTTCACCTCGGGGACGTCGAAGGCCCTGCCGTTGGGCCGCTGCACGTAGACATGCATCTCGTTGCCGCCCACGCGCGCGGGGTCGATGTCGACCCGTACGACTCCCTTGCCGTCCTCGCCCCCCGTGTCGAACGGGATGTCCAGGGTCAGTGCCCCGGATTCCCCGGCCACGTCGGGCTGCTGCCCGGCCGACGCGGTGGCCGCCTTGGCCTCCTCCACGGTCCGCCCCGGTTCGGTCGACGTCAGCACGGTCGTGACGGCCAGCAGGACGACGGCCACGCCCGCTTCGGCGAGCACGGACCGGCGCAGTCCCCTGCGTCCCGGATCGGAGTCCCGGACGCGCTTGTCGTGCGCGGTGGCCACGGCGGCCCGCTGCCGCGCGAGCTGGGCGGCGCGTTCGGAGTCCTGCGCATCCTGCCCTGAGTCCTGCGCGTCCTGCCCTGAGTCCCGCGGGGTCTGCCCTGAGTCCTGCGCGTCCTGCCCTGAGTCCCGCGGGGTCTGCCCCGAGTCCTGCGCATCCTGCCCGGAGTCCTGCGGGGTCTGCCCTGATTTCTCGGTGTCCTGCTCGGCGTCCTCGGGATTCTGCCCGGAGGCTCCCGAGCCCTTCGTGGCCCCACCCGAGGCCACGGCCATACGCGCCACACCGGCACGCCGGCCCGCGACGGCCTCCACGGAGACCGCCGCGGCGGTGGAGGCCACAGTGCCCTCCGGCACCTCGGCCAGCCGGTTCGTCCACCGCCGGGAGATCCACGCGATCCCCACGAGCACCGCGACGAGCCCGATCTTCACGAGCAGCAGCTGTCCGTACGACGTCCCGGTCAGCGCCGACCAGGTGCCGACCTGGCGCCAGGACTGGTAAATGCCGGTCGCCGTCAGTACGAGCACGCTGATGAACGCGACGCGCGAGAAGCGGCGTACGGCCGCCGTCTCGATCTGGGTGTCGGCGGGCGCCCGGAACAGTGCCACCAGCAGCGCGGCCAGTCCGCCCAGCCAGGCGGCGACCGCCAGCAGGTGCGCCACGTCGACGGGCATCGAGATCCCCGTCTGGATGCCGGTCGAGGCGTGCTCGGCCATGGCCCAGCTCGCGGCCAGACCCGCCGCCACCACGCTCCCGCCGACCGCGAGCCCGAAGGCGAGGTCCTTCTGGGAGGCGTACCGACCGGCCATCTCGTCCGAGTCCGAGTCCGAGTCCGCGCCGGCGTCCGAGTCCGCGTCGACATCGGCGCCCTGACCAGCGTCAGCGTCCTGACCACCGTCGACGCCCTGATCGCCGCTGTCCTGCCCGGTATCGTCCTGTCGCGCGTACGCCCCGAAGAGCACCGCGATGAACAGCGCCGCAGCCGCGAGCAGCAGCAGCCGGGACACCAGTGCCGCGCCCGCCTTGGTCTGCAGTACGGCACCGAGCAGGCTCAGGTCGAAGATGTCACCGATCTTCCCGGAGCCGGTGTACGAGCCGCGCAGGAGCAGCATCGCGAGGGTGGCCGAGGTCAGCGCGAGCCACCCGGCGACCACGAGCCGCTGCACGGGCCGTACCCCCGCACCCCGCTGCCAGCAGGCCAGCACGAAGGCGGCACCCCCGGTCAGGAGGATGAAGCCGGCGTACGCGAGGTAGCGCGCGAACCCGTAGAGCCCGCCGACGACACCTCCACCCGCCGTCTGCTCAGGCACCGGGGCCGTGGTCTTCGAGGGCGCGCCCACGGAGAACGTGAACGCGCCGGCGACGGGGTGGCTGTCCGCCGAGACCACCTGGTAGGTGACGGTGAACGTGCCCTCGGGCAGCCCCGAGTGCAGCTTCACCCCGTAGCTGTTGCCGCCCAGGTCGGACGTCTTGCCGGTGTCGACCTGCTTGCCCTTGGGGTCGTAGACCCGCACCGAGCCGTCGGACATCGCGACCTTCTCGGAGAAGGTGAGCGAAACCTGCGACGGCGCCTTGTCGACCACCGCGCCCTGCTGTGGGTCGCTCGCGGTCAGCGCGGCATGCGCGGAGACCGGTGCCGTGCCGGCGATCAGGGCGCCGATCACGGCGACGAACAGCAGCAACAGCGCCCGGATACGGGGAGTGATGGCCTGCCTCACGGGGCTCAACGGTGGTCTCTCCCTCAGTGGTGCGACGACAAGGACGACGAAGAAAAGAACGTGTCCGACATCACGGATGTGTTCGACGTCGCGGCGGTGTCCGACATCGCGGAGGTGTCCGACGCCGGCCGGTACGTGGCCGGCTTCACCGGCATCTTCACCGTGATCGGATCGGTCTTGCCGAAGTGCAGTTCCACGGACACCGTCTCGCCCTCCTTCGGCTTGCGCTTCAGCTTCTCGAACATCAGATGCATGCCGCCGCTCTCCATGACGAGCCTGCCGCGGGCCGGGATGGCGCGGTCGTCGCCGCCGGCGCTCTCCATGGTCTGTCCGGACGTCTTGTGGAGGGTGACCTCCTGGGCGATGTCACTGCTGACGGACCGGAGGGTGTCCGGCTGGTCGCTGTCGTTCTCGATGACCAGGTAACCGGCCGCCATCGCGGCGGTGACCGGCTGGGGCATGTACGCGGACCGGATCCGCAACCCGCTCCCCTGGTCCCCGTCCGTGTCCCCGCCACCGCAGCCGGCGAGGACGAGGGCGCAGGTCATGACCACGGCCGCCCCGGTGAGACGCCTCACGGGTTCTCTCCCTTGAGGAGTTTCGGCAGGTCCTTGGCGTAGTCCTCGACGGTTGCGTCCTCCCCGTACAGCACGTATCCGCCGTCGGTCTTCGGCGAGAACGCGATGACCTGGGTGCCGTGCATCGAGGTGACCTTGCCGTCCTTCTCCTTCTTCGGCGGATCGATGGAGATGCCGATGGTGCGGGCGCCGGCCTGGATCGTGTCGAAGTCGCCGGTCAGGCCCACGACGTCGGTGTCGATGCCCTTGAGCCACTCGCCGAGGGCCTTCGGGGTGTCCCGCTCCGGGTCGGTGGTGACGAACACGATCCGCAGGTTCGCCAGTTCCGACTTCGGCAGCTTCCTGGACACCTCCTTCTTGGCGACGGCGATGTTGTTCATCGTCAGGGGGCAGATGTCGGGGCAGTTGGTGTAGCCGAAGTAGATCAGCGTCGGCTTGCCCGCGGTCTCCTTGCGGAGGTCGTACTTCTTGCCGTGCGTGTCCGTCAGGACGAGGTCCGGCTTCTCGAACGGCTTGTCGAGCACCGTGGCCGCCTTGGCCGAGCCGGACTCCGCGGACACCTCGGCGACCGGCGCGTTCGCGTCGTCACCGCCGCTGCCGCAGCCGGAGAGGGTGAGGGCGGCCACGGCGAGCAGGGCGGCCGCGGCGTACGTGTGCTTCGAGCTCTTCGAAACCTTCGGGCCCTTGGCGGCGGCCTTCGGGCCCTTGGCGGTCTTCGAGCTCTTGGTGTTCTCGGTGTGCATAGAGAAAAGTCCCAGGTGTTCGAGTCCCGGCGCGCACCGGGGCCGTACGGCCATGGCGTGACGGAGATCCTCCGGATCCTCTGCCGTGCCGACGAGGTCGTACGGGCCCCGCGTGCGCCCCGAGGGGCGGGGGATCAGGCGGTCGTACGCCGACGGCCGGCCATTACGCCGTAGGCCACGCCCGCGGCGCCCACGACGATGCCCACGACGCCCAGGACGCGGGCCGTGGTGTCGCTGCTGTCGGTGTGCTCGGCGGCGGACGTGTCGGCGGAGGCGGCCTCGGAGTCGTCGGCGTCGTCGGAGTCGGACGCCTGGTCGGCGCCGGACGCGCCGTGGTGGTCGTCGGTCGCGGCGGACAGGGCGAGGACCGCCGCCGGGTTCTCGGGCTCCTCCTTGCCTTCCTGCGGCACCTCGATCCAGCGCACGACCTCCTTGTTGGAGTACGTCTGGAGTGTCTTGAAGACCAGTTCGTCGGTGTCCTCGGGGAGCTGGCCGATGGAGAGCGGGAACTTCTGGAAGAAGCCCGGCTCGATGCCCTTGCCGGTGGCGGTCCAGGTGACCTTGGACACGGCCTCGTCGATCTTCTCGCCGTGCATCTCTACCGGCTTGTCCAGCTTGGACTTGGTGACCTCGACCTTCCAGCCGTCGACGGCCTGCGGCTGCACCGAGGCCAGCGGGTGGTCCATGGGGAGGTTCACCTCGAGCTTGGTGGTCGAGGCGTCGTCGCGCTCGTTGGGGACCTTGAAGTTGACGGTCGCGTACCCGCCCTTGGCCGCGGTGCCCTCGGGCGCCACGCTGACGTGCGCGAACGCGGGGGAGGACAGGACTACGACGGCCGAGGCGGCGACGGCGCCGACGGCGGCGATACGAGAAGCCTTCATGGCAGATGACACTCCACTGTGACGGATGATCCGAAGAAGAAGAGGGGTGTGCGTGCGCGACGGTGCCACCGGGAGCGCGAAACGGCTCCGGGGGAGGTCCGCCGGTGACTCCGCCGGGAACGAGCTCCCCGGAACGGCGACGGCGAAGAACGACCGGGCCGGGTCCCTGGGGCGTCGAGAACGGCGGGCACGCGCGCGTGCCGACGGCGGCGGCCCCTCCCGGTGTTCCGGTGTTCCGGTGTTCCGGTGTTCCGGTGTTCCGGTGTTCCGGTGGAGTGGCGCGTCGCGTCAGGCAGCGAGGACGAGTACGGCGGCGGACGGCGGCCCGCGCCGGATCACCGTGTGCTGGAGCGCGGTCGTACGGGGCGACGGTGCCGCCTCGTGTGCGGGACACGGTCCGCGGGGTGCCGTGTCCGGGGTGCCCGGGAGACCAGAGAACAGGGCCCGCACCAGCGAGAGGGCCGCGCGCAGGGACCCTACGAGTGTCCCTTCCGTGGACAGTCTCGCGATCCGCAGCAGGGCGAGGTCCCCGTGCCGCAGCACCCATCCGGCGGCGACGGCCGCGAGGAGGTGGCTGAGCAGCATCGGCACGGACGGCAGGACGGACATCGGGAAGCCCATGGCCGTCGACATGGCATCCGCGGGGTCGTGCGCGGCATGCGCACCAAGACCGCCGGCACCAAGACCGCCCGCGCCGGGACCGCCCGCGCCGGGACCGCCCGTGCCGGGACCGGCTGTGCCGAGCCCGGCGTCCGCGAGGATGCGCTGGGCCTGCGCCGGGCTGATCGCCGCCGCGGTCGCCCCGCACACGAGGCGCGCGGCGCGTTCGACGAGGGCGGCATCCAGAGCGGCAGAGGTGCCGGTGGCCGCGGGCGTACCGTGCTGGCCGAGCCCGAACAGCGTGTGCAGCACGGTCTGGCCCACCGCCAGCATCGCCGCTATGCCCGCCAGCGAGCGCTGCCTTCCGGCGAGAGGCGCCGCGACGGCGAAGACGGCGACGAATCCGGCGCCCAGGCTCCACGCCGGGATCGTGTCGCAGGAGGCGAGCGCGTGACCTGCCGCGGCCAGCACGACGCAGACCGCGGCGAACATCGCGGCCCTCAGCAGCCGGAGATCATCTCCCGCGCGCGTGCACTGGTGGGGGGCAGTCATGGCCGGCTCATCATCGCACTGGCCGTACCAGCCCCGTACGGCAGGTCCACGACGTGACGTACGGGTGGAAGGGGGGCATTGTTCACCGAGATCCGCACGTGGCTGCTGAGCTGGATGTTCAGGGTGGCGGAAGGGGGTAAGTAACGAATTGGGATCCGTGACGCATCCCGCTGTGGACGAATCCCCGCATACACCGATGTCCGCCGTCCGCGCATCCGCTGTATGGGCGGTATCACGCGATCCAGGGGCTTACACCCCCGCGCCGAGGGCAATACGTAACGGTATGTCGAGCCGCGGCCAGGAGGCTGGAGCATGAGCATCTGGTGGTCACTCCATCTGCGGCGCGACGCCGCCAGCGTGCCGCTCGCCCGGCGGCTTCTGCTCGGCACGATGGAGACCGCGGGCGTCGACCCGGATGTCTCCTACGACCTTTCCGTCGCGCTCAGTGAGGCCTGTGCCAACGCCGTCGAGCATGGTGGGGACACACCTGACGGCCCGTCCGAGGCCTACCGGGTGACGGCGTACCTCGACGGCGAGAAGTGCCGCATCGAGGTCACCGACTCGGGACCCGGGTTCCCCGCCACGAGAGACCGCCCGTCGATCCGTCCGGCCCGCACCGACGCCGAGCACGGCCGCGGTCTCTGCCTCATCCAGGAACTCGCCGACCATGTCCACATCGGCAACAAGCCGGGCCGGGGCGGTGCGGTGGTGAGCTTCGACAAGATCCTCAAGTGGCGCGAGGACGCTCCGCTGATGGCCGTATAGCTGACGGCACAGCCGGCGGCGGTCGGTCTGGCGCCCGGTGTATCGATCACGAGTGTGGTCAACGCCGACAGATTTGATCATGGCGAAGGCCTCGGCGTGGCGGAGCGGTCCAGGACTGCACCGTCGGCCGAAGCCGCTCACCAGCCCTGACCTGCCGCTTCTCACTGCGGCTCCGTGGGCTGCGGCTCCGTCGGCTGCGCCTCCGCCGACCGTGGCACCGCGACGGGCGTCGCCCGGGGCTGCGGTGCGGCCGCCCGTGCCCGCTCCGCCCAGCGGACCGCCGGGCCCATGGCCGCACCCGCGGCGAGGAACAGCCCCCCGAGAACCAGCCAGCCCGGGGCTCCCCAGCCGAGGACGAGCGTGGTCAGCAGCAGCGGGCCGATCAGACGTGCGACCGCGGTCCCGCTGCCGTAGAAGCCCTGGTACTGGCCCTGCTTCGCCGCCGGTGCCAGCCCGAAGCCGATCTCCCAGGAGCCCGAGCCGAGCAGCATCTCCCCGAAGACCTGGACACACGCGGCGACCACCAGCACCACCACCGCCATCCAGGGCGAGGTGCCCATGGCGGACAGCGCGAAGGCCGCGCACGCCAGGAACAGCACGACTCCCGAGAGCCGCACCGTCCGGGACGCCGACGCCAGGTCCTTCACCCGGGCGGCCAGCCTCACTTGGAACAGCACGACACCCACGGTGTTGAGCACTAGGAGCGCCGACACCATCCAGCCGGGCGCCTCGGTGCGCTCCACGATCCACAGGGGCAGTACGACGCTCAGCAGCGGCATGTAGAGCAGCATCACCATGTTCAGCAGCGACACCACCGCGTACGGCGCGTCCCTGAGCACCGCGAGCCGCGGCTCGCCCTTCACGGTCCCCCCGGACACGGGCACCACCGGCAGCCGCAGCATGACCAGGACCGCGAGCAGGAAGCTCGCGGCGTCCATCGCCAGCGCCGTCAGATACGACTCCTTGCTGTCGAGATGCAGGGCGATACCGCCGAGCGCCGCCCCGACCGCCAGTCCGGCGTTCACCGTCGACTGCAGGTACGCCCTGGTCTCGGTCCGCCGTGCCGGCTCCACCAGGCCCGCCAGCAGCGCCTGCCGCGCCGCCGCCAGCCCGCACTGGCAGCACGCGTACACGCACACCGCCAACAGGAACGCCGAGAAGGACCGCACGAAGAGGAACGAGGCCACCGCGGCCGCTGTCGCCCCCGACAGCAGCATCGCGATGCCCCGCGGCCCGCGCCGGTCGGCGAGATGCCCCAGCGGCACACCCGCGCACGCCCCGATCGCCCAGCCGAGCGTGAGGGCCCCGCCGATCTGTGTCGGTGTCAGGCCCACGATCCGGCTGAAGTACAGCGCCGAGCACACGTAGTACGCGCCGTCACCCACCGAATTGGTCAGCTGTGCCAGGGCAAGCACCCGCTGAGGGCCCCCAGGAGGGATGATCCGGCTCACGTCGATGTCCTTTCCGTCCCGCATCCGGCGTGTGCCGCCTTCGCCGACCACGCCAACTCCCGGACTCTGCACCGCTCTTCGACGGCGCCAAACACCTGAGGCGGTGCGTGTAAGCGCAATTTCCGGTGGGCGGGCGACGGTGAAACCGTCATAACGCGCACACCGGGCGGCCGGTTTGTGGGAACGGCTGTGCTGGAGGCGAACACACCGAAGGCATTCGCCAGGGTTCGCCACCCCTTCCGCGCGGGAGAGATATCCACCAGCATGAAAACGCCTGGTCGGCCGCCCTGGCAGTGAGAGAAAGAGCGCGTTCCGCTGGCGCGGGCAACGGATCCCGGAGGGACACCTTGCGAACAGGCACGAAGCAGGCCATGGAGTGGCTCGCCGCCGCCGCGACCGACCCGCGGGCCTGCAAGCGGCAGTGGCACGACGAGAGCGGAACCGCGGTGCTGGCCTGCGGACGGCTCTGGGATGTGCTGAGCGTGCCGGAGGACCTGGGCGTGCTGGCCCTGGACGCCCTGTTGCGCATTCCGGAGGCGCCAGGCCCCGTCCTCGCGGACGCCGCTTCCCGCAGAGTGGCCTTCTTCCTGCCGCCGGACCCGGAGAGCCGCTGGATCGGCTCGGGCATCCGGTACGCGGGCAAGGGCTCGTGGATTGCGGCACCCGCCCCGCACCAGGCCGCCGGACGCCTGCGCTGGCTGGTCCCACCCGACGGCACCGGAGCCCTGTTCGTCCCCGCGGCGGTGGAACTGGCCCTGCACCTGGCCCTCGGCAGACTGGCAGCCCAAAGCGAAACAAAGCGCCCCTGTCCCACCTGCGGTGCCCCGGCCACGGGTTCGGCGCCCCACGCCGACGACCGGCCCGACTGACCTCACCACCTGGTACGCCGGCGCCCCGCCACGCACCGCACCGGATCAGGCGGCACCCGCGTTCGGAGGCGGGGGACGGCTGTGCGGCTACGGACTCTCAGGGCACTCACAGCATTCCCTCAGCCCCCTGACTGGCGGCCTCCCTAACTTCTCGGCCATGACGGGAAACCACAGGAACAAGACGCTCACCCGGCGCCGCGCCCTCGCGGTGACCGGAGGCACGGTTGCGGCCGGTGGCCTCGCGGTCGCCGGATACCAGGCGGCCTTCGCCGACGAGACGGCCACCACCACGACGGAAGCCGCGGCCTCCGCCTCGACGACCTCCACCAGCAGCAGCCAGTGCGTGCTGATGTCGAGTGTCACCGAGGGGCCGTACTACCTGGACGGCGCCCTGGTGCGGAAGGACATCACCGAGGGCAAGTCCGGCGTCCCCCTGACGCTGCGCATCGTCGTGCAGGACACCACCGACTCCTGCGCCCCGGTCGCCGGCGCGGCCGTCGAGATCTGGCACTGCGACGCCTGGGGCTACTACTCCGGCTACACCACGGCCAACCCCGGAGGCTCCGCACCCGCCGAGAGTGAGGACGGCTCGGACGCCAACGACCAGACCTACCTGCGCGGTTACCAGATCGCCAATGCCAATGGCGTCGTGAAGTTCGAGACGATCATCCCCGGCTGGTACACGCCCCGGACCTGCCACATCCACGTCAAGGTGCACACCGGCGGTGAGAAGGAGGACGGCACTTACGAGGGCGGCACGGTGAACTTCACCGGCCAGTTCTTCTTCGACGACGATGTGGTCGAGCAGATTTTCGAACTGGAGCCGTACAACCAGCACTCGGGCACCTACACCAAGCTCGACGACGACATGGTCTACGACGGCGGCGGCGCCTCCAGCGGCCTGCTCACCCTGAAGCCGGTCCACAAGAAGGACCCGTCCAAGGGCTACAAGGGCTACATCACCGTCGGGATCGACCCGGACGCCGAGAACACCGGTGCCGGCGGTGGCGGCGAAGGCGGTGGCGGCACCCCGCCTTCGGGCGAGCCACCGGCCGACGCCCCGAGCGACACCCCGTCCACCCCGGCCTCCTCGTAAGGTGACGGGATGAGCAGCCACGTGGGCGAGGCGGCGGGTATGGGCAGCCGCGAGGACGAGGCGCTGGCGCAGGCAGCCGTGGCCGCGCTGACCCGGCAGCTGGAGCTGGCCCCCAAGCCCGGACTCCCCGATCCGCGTGACCTCGGCGCCCGCGTCACCCGCCAGGACCACTGCGCCCTGCGCTGGTCGGCGAAGGCGCTGGCACCAGGCTTCGCGGCGATGGCGGCTGCCGCGCGCCGCTCCGGAGCCCCGACGCCCGAACTCCGGGCCGAACTGGGGGACATCGGCCGGGCCAGCGAGCACTCGGTGGCCCTGGCCGGCGGCGGCCACCGCGGCGCCACCTGGGTGCTCGGGCTCCTGGTCGCCGCGGCGGCCATGGACCCCCGCGCCCGGGGCCGTGAACTCGCCGCGATCGCCAAGAAGATCGCCGCCCACCCCGACCGCCGGGCGCCACGGCGGCCCTCCCGGGGCTCGTCCGTCTCCGCGAAGTACGGTGCGGCCGGGGCGCGGGGCGAGGCACGGGCCGGATTCCCGCATGTGCGCCGGGCGTTGGACGCCCTGTCCAGGACCCGCTCCTCGGGCGCCCTTGAACCGAACGCCCGGCTCGACGCCCTCCTGACCGTCATGTCCACACTTCAGGACACCGAGTTGCTGTACACCGCGGGCCCCCACGGACTCCGCCATGTGCAGGCGGGCGCCCGAGCGGTCCTGGAGGCCGGCGGAACGTCCACGGACGCCGGCCGCGAGGCCCTGACGGCTCTCGACGCCGACCTCCACGCGCGCGCGTGGAGCCCGCGCGGCAGCGGCTCACTGCTGGCGGGCGCCCTGTTCGCCGACTCGCTGCCCCTGGTGGGCACGCCGTCGCCGGCCGCGTAGCGCCCGCGGCGCGGTGGTGCGCGTGCGTGTCGAGGAAGGCCACCGCGTCACGCACGCCCCACACGCGCCCCGGACCGTTGAGCGATCAGCCCCTGAGCGACGCCATCCACGCCTCGACCTCGTCGGACCGGCGCGGCAGCCCGGCCGAGAGGTTCCGGTTGCCGTCCTCGGTCACCAGGATGTCGTCCTCGATACGGACACCGATACCGCGGTACTCCTCGGGCACCGTCAGGTCGTCGGCCTGGAAGTACAGTCCCGGCTCGACGGTCAGCACCATGCCCGGCTCCAGCGTGCCGTCCACATACGACTCGACACGCGCCGCGGCGCAGTCGTGGACGTCCATGCCGAGCATGTGACCGGTGCCGTGCAGTGTCCACCGGCGCTGCAACCCCAGCTCCAGGACCCGCTCCACCGGCCCCTCGACGAGCCCCCACTCCACCAGCCGCTCGGCCAGCACCCGCTGCGCGGCATCATGGAAGTCCCGGTACTTGGCACCCGGCCGCACGGCCGCGATACCGGCCTCCTGGGCGTCGTACACGGCGTCATAGACCTTTTTCTGGATCTCGCTGTACGTGCCGTTGACCGGCAGCGTGCGCGTGACGTCCGCCGTGTAGTACGTGTGCGTCTCCACGCCCGCGTCCAGCAGCAGCAGGTCCCCGGAACGGACGGGACCGTCGTTGCGTACCCAGTGCAGGGTGCAGGCGTGCGGACCGGCGGCGCAGATGGAGCCGTAGCCGACATCGTTGCCCTCCACGCGCGCGCGGAGGAAGAACGTTCCCTCGATATAGCGCTCTGACGTGGCCTCCGCCTTGTCGAGCACCTTCACCACGTCCTCGAAGCCGCGCACGGTCGAGTCGACGGCCTTCTGCAACTCGCCGATCTCGAACTCGTCCTTGACGAGCCGGGCCTCCGAGAGGAAGACGCGCAGTTCCGCGTCGCGCTCGGCGGTCACCTTGTCGTGCAGCGCCGCCTCGATGCCGGCGTCGTGTCCCCGCACCACCCGGACGGGCCCGGTGGCCTCCTTCAGCTTGTCGGGCAGCTCGCGCACGTCACCGGCCGGAATGCCGTACAGCTGCTCCGCCTCGGCCGGCGAGTGACGGCGGCCGACCCACAGCTCGCCCTGGCCGGAGAGCCAGAACTCGCCGTTCTCGCGGTCCGAGCGCGGCAGGAGGTAGATCGTCTCCTTGTGGCTGCTTTCCCCGTTCGGGGAGGTGGTGGGCTCCAGCACCAGGACGCCGTCCTCGGTCTGGTCGCCGGTGAGGTACGCGTACTCGACGGAGGCACGGAACGGGTAGTCCGTGTCGTTCGAGCGCCTCTTCAGGTTGCCCGCGGGGACGACCAGACGCTCGCCCGGGAACCGCGCGGAGAGCGCGGCGCGGCGGGCGGCCGTCTCGGTCGCCTGGGGGACCGGCTCCAGGCCGTGCAGCTCCGTGTCGGCCCAGCCGGACTTCATGTTCTCGGCCAGCTCGTCGGACACTCCCGGGTACAGGCCGTTCTTGCGCTGCTTGATTGGCTGTTCGGCTTCGGCCGCCTCGGTCTCCGGGGTCTCCGGCTCGAGCTCGTCCGCCACGGTCATCCTCCTCGATACGGCACAGGACCTGCTCCATCGTACGGTCGTGCGGTACACGTCCCGGTGCCTTCGAGACCTGTGCGCGAGCCCCGGCGGCTCACTCGAATCACTCGAAGCGTGCCGCCAGCAGCACCACGTCCTCTTCGCTGTCGGCCTCGTCCAGACCGTCCGGCAGCACGCTCCGCAGCACGTGGTCGGCGACGGCCCCCGCGTCGTCGCGCAGCGCCCTGGGTGTGCTCACCGCCGCGGCGTGCAGCCGTGAGAAGGCGCGGTCCATGGAGTCGCCGGTACGCCGCAGCAGACCGTCGGTGTAGAACAGCACCGTCTCGCCCCGCTCGGCGCACAGCTCGACACTTGGCGCCTCCCAGCAGGCAAGCATCCCCAGCGGGGCCGACAGCGACGTCTCCACGAACTCCGTGCGCCGCCGCCCGATGACCAGCGGCGGACTGTGTCCGGCGCCCGCCAGCGTGATCTTCCGCAGGGCGGGCTCGCAGTAGGCGAAGAGAGCGGTGGCCGAGCGGGCGGGTTCGGTGAGCCTGAGGAGCAGTTCCAGATCGGACAGGACGGCGACGGGGTCCTCGCCCTCCATCACGGCGTACGCCCGCAGGGAGGCCCGCAGTCGGCCCATCGCGGCGATCGCGCTGGGCCCGGATCCGGTGACCGACCCGACCGCGAGACCGAGCGCGCCGTCGGGCAGCGGTAGCGCGTCGTACCAGTCGCCGCCCCCGCGCGGACCGGTGCGGTGCCGGGCGGCGAGCTGGACGTCGGCGATCCGGGGGAGCCGTGAGGGCAGCAGCTCCTCGGAGAGCGTCGTCATGCACGCGCGCGTGCGCTCTGTTTCGACGATCCTGGCCAGGTGCTCGGTCGCATAGCGGCAGTAGAGGCCGATCAGGTGCCGTTGCTGCTCGACCGGTGCGGTCGGCTCGTCGTAGAGCCAGACGGCGGCGCCCAGACGCCCCGCCGCCTCAGTGGCGAGGGGCAGCGCGTAGCTGGCGGCGTAGCCGAGACGGGCGGCCACCTCGCGGTGACGGGGGTCGAGCCCGTCCTCGGCGAAGAGATCCGGCTGCGCGATCTCGCCCAGACCGCCGGGCAGCCCGGCCGGTGTGTCGAGGAGCCTTCCGTACGACATGGAGGCGCGCGGCACGGTCTCGATATGGCCGAGATCGGCGCGGGCGAGGCCGAGGCCGATGGTCGTGTCCGGGCCGAGTCCGTCGCCCGGTTCCAGGACGACGAGACCGCGCCGGGCGCCCACGAGGGCGGCTCCCGCGCGCAACAGCTCCTGGAGCGTGTCGGCGAGTGCGTCCGTGCGGGCCAGGCGCTCGGTGAGTTCGTGGAGGGTCGTGAGATCGGAGACCCAGCCGGCGAGTCTGTCCTGGAGAGCGGCCCCTGGGGCCATGCGCGGCGTGACTCGGGAGGGGCCCGTGGAGGTGGGCGAGGGCGCGACAGTGTGTGCGGGCGAGGGAACGGTTGAATCGATTCCGGCCACTTTCGGAAGATGAGGGGCGTTCATGTTTCACGGCTTTCCGACCGGCGTTCCCGGCTTTCCGACCGGTGCGTATTGCTCCATAGCATCGCAAACCCCCATGTCGTTTTGCGCCGCTAGCAGTGTCTCCACATCTACACGGACTCGTGAGGGGATGTCCAGCATTGTCCTGCTGGGATTAGTGGTGTCCGTGGGGCTGTGTGAGTCTCTTGCGAAATGGCAAAGTTGGCTTGAAACTGCCTTAGGGAACGAGGTGCTGCGGTCGACTGGCCTTGTTCAACAGAGCGTCACAGCGGTCGTGATGGGTACGTACTCGGTGAAGGCCAGGAGTACTGGGGAACCGCCCGGAACCTGGCGCCCGAACCGGGCGTCCTATCCACCGACGACCGTGCCCCATCCTCCCGTGGCGGAGGCGCCGAGCAATAGCGGGACGGCAAAACGCCAGGCGTCGCCACCCCCACGCCATGCCCATGCTTTTGATAGACGCAGTATGGACGCGGACGCAGCCAACGCTCGACCCATAGGGGTTCCCCTTGTCCGAGACAAGGGTGTGATGCGCCAGCAGGTACGCACAGTGAAGTGATCGACACATGATGTGATGTGGCCCACAGTGTTGCCAGGCGTGCAACGGAAAGGAACGAGCGCTCATGCGCGAGATCCTCGGAAGGCGACGCAGGCTCCTGTCCAGGCGAAACGGCGGGAGGCCGGAGATGCTCCAGCAGGCCCTGACGTTCGCGAGCGAATGGCAGTGGCCGGTACTCCCCGGTGTGGCACCTGACCCGCAGGGACGGGACCGGTGCGGATGTCCCGACGCGGAGTGCGTGGTGCCCGGGGCCCACCCCTTCGACCCGGGCCTCCTCGCGGCCACCACCGACGAGCGCATGGTGCGCTGGTGGTGGACCAACCGGCCCTCGGCGCCCATCGTGATGGCGACCGGAGGCCAGGCACCCTGCGCGGTGAGCCTGCCGGCCCTCGCGGGTGCCCGCGCCCTCGACGCCCTCGGCCGCATGGGTATGCGTCTGGGCCCGGTCGTCGCGACCCGCGCGCGCTGGGCGATCCTCGTGGCGCCGTACTCCATGGAGCAGCTGGGCGAGCTGCTGTACGCCAAGGACTTCGTGCCGGGCTCCCTGCGTTTCCACGGCGAGGGCGGCTATCTGGCGCTGCCCCCCTCCGAGACCGGTCTCGGTCAGGTCTGCTGGGAGCGGGCGCCGCTGCCCGGCTCGGCCGCGCCCTGGGTGCCCGATGTGGAGGCCGTGGTCGACGCGGTCGTGGAGGCCCTCACTCGTACGGGTGTGAGCGCCCCCGAGATGTGAGGGGTTTGGGCGCGCGGGAAGCCGGGCGTCCGTTCTGGGCCGTTATCTTCCGTTCATGAATCTTCAATCTGGGCGGCACGGGCGGCACAGGGCCTCATGGCCGCGGCGCGGCGGACCGCGGGCCCGCAGGGCTCGCCTGGTGGCGCTGGCCGGCCTCGCGGTGGCCGCCATCGCCCTGCCGCTCGCCGTGGCATCCGCGGGGCCCCTCGGTGACGCGGGGCGCGCCGTCGCCCGTGTGTCCGGACTCGCCGACGAGAGGGCGCGAGCCGCGGAGAGCGGCTCGCGTGACGGCGAGGCGCGTCATGACGGGACGACGTGGGACGCGGCATCGGGTGACGGCAAGGTGTCCGGCGAGGAATGGCCCGCCTACGAGTCACGCACCGACGAGTCACGCGGCGACGAGTCACGCACCGACGAGTCACGCGGCGACGAGTCACGCACCGACGAGTCACGCGGCGGCGAGTCACGCGGCGGCGAGTCACGCGGCGGCGAAGAAGGGCCTGTCGGCGAAACGGGCGGCGCGGAGGCGCAGGCCCCCTCGCGGTCGCCTCTGTCGCTCGGCATCGGGCTCGCCACCGCCACCCGGTGCGGTGCCGAGCTCACCTCGCCCGACGGCATCGAGGCCCAGACCTGTGTACTGACGCAGGGCGAGGAGACCTGGGCCCGCACCTACTACCGCAACGCCACCGGCGAGGAGCTGAGCCTGGTACTCAGCCTCATGTCCCCGGACGGGCACTCCGTGCGCATGCACTGCCTCGTGGGCGCGCAGGACGAGCCAGGAGTGTGCGAGACCCCGAAGGAGCGCGCACAGGGCGGTCTGGAGGCGTACACGGCCGTCGCGGAGTTCGCGTCGAGTTCCGGGCGCGGGCCGCTGCTCCTGCGCGCCGGCAGCAACTCGCCCGGGGGACAGGTCGGTTGACGACCGGCCCCGTTCCGCCCGGTCGGCCGCGTCCGAACCCGGACATGACTGGGACATGACCCAGGCATGACCCGAACATGAAAAGACCCGGTTGCTGGCGACGGGGGATGCACCAGCAACCGGGCTACTGGAACGGTAACAAGAGATCGGCGGTTCGCAAATTCGATCTCGCCTATTCGGACACGGATTCCCTTGTCACGACGGGGAGTTGTGACAGGAGTCACCCATTCCGTAGGTGCTGAGCCGGCTGACTGTTCGGTCAGCCGGCTCGGTGCGTCAGCTGAGCGTGACCTGCCGGTTGGTGAGACCGCCGCGCGCCCGGCGCTCGTCCGCGGTGAGCAGCGCGTCCGAGGCCAGGGCGGTGGCGAGGCGCTCGCCGAACTCGGCGGCGGGCTTCTCCACGTCCTCCGCGCCGACACCGCTCGGGAGGTCCCAGACCGGCACCGTGAGACCGTGCGCGCGGAAGGAGCCCACCAGGCGGGTGCCCTCGCCGAGACTCGACTGCCCGGCCGCGTGCAGCCGCGCGAGGGCGTCCAGAAGCTGCTCCTCGGGGTGCGGCATGACCCAGCGCAGGTGGTTCTTGTCGGGCGTCTCGCACCAGTACGCGGCGTCCACACCCGTGAGCTTGACGGTCGGGATGGCGGCGGCGTTGGCCCGCTCCAGGGACGCGGCGACCTCCGGAGCCGCGTTCTCCGCGTCCGGAACCCAGAATTCGAAGCCCGTGTGTACAACTGGCTCGAACGCGCCTTCAGGAGCGAGGAGATCCTGAAGGCGCGGGCCGTCGGACGGGGTACGGCGGCCCTGGACCGGGGTGCCGGGCTCCGCGACGAGCGCGCGCTGGAGGGTGTCGGCCAGGTCGCGGCTGATGTCACCCGACGCCGTGTCGTTCTGCAGGCCGAGCAGCACCGAGCCGTCGTCGCGGCGCAGCGCGGGCCACGCCATCGGCAGGACGGTGGCGAGCGTGACCGACGGGACGTCCTCCGGGAGGTCGTCCTTCAGCGTCAGTTGGACGGTCGCGGCCGGCACCAGCTCGCGCAGCGCGACCCAGTCGCACTCCCCCGGCAGGCCCTCGAAGGGGCGCTGAACCAACTCGGTCACCGCGTGCGCGGCGGCCCGGCCATGACAGGCCTTGTACCGGCGGCCGCTGCCGCAGGGGCAGGGCTCGCGCGCGCCGACGACCGGAACGTGCCCATCAGCGCCTGCGGCGCGGG
This sequence comes from Streptomyces phyllanthi, assembly GCF_009377205.1. GTDB lineage: Bacteria > Actinomycetota > Actinomycetes > Streptomycetales > Streptomycetaceae > Streptomyces > Streptomyces phyllanthi. The sequence goes on along the minus strand of NZ_VJZE01000007.1, from coordinate 207 downwards.
CTCCGCCTGCGGTCTGCGGGCGCTTGGCCTTCGTCTGGGGTCGCTTCTTGGCCATGGTGGGTGTCTCCCGGTTACGGCTCGTCTCGTACGGGCGCGAGCCTAGCCGCTCGTACGGCACCCGACGGGACCCTACGAGCAACGCACCGAGCCGCCGCGGAAGCACCGGTTCTGTACAGGGGCGCGAAAGCCCGTGGGCCGGGGCGGGGC
>NZ_VJZE01000079.1 GCF_009377205.1 Streptomyces phyllanthi | reverse complement strand
AGCCCGACCAGCTCCAGCAACTCCCCCACCCGTGCGGCCTGTTCGGCCCGGCCGGCGCCGTGCATACGCAGCCCGAACGCCACGTTCCCGCCCACGTCCCGCTGCGGGAACAGCTGGTGGTCCTGGAACATCAGCCCGACCCCGCGCCTGTGCGCGGGCACGCCCGTCTGGTCCCGCCCGTCGAGCCACACGCGCCCGGAGTCCAGGGGCTGCAGCCCGGCGACCGCCCGCAGCAGCGTCGACTTGCCGCTGCCGCTGGGCCCGAGTACACACACGATCTCGTGCTCGGCGACATCCAGGCCGACGGTGTCGAGCACGGCCCGCCCGTCGAACCGTACGGTCGCGTCCTCGACGCTCAGCAGCATCCCCAGCTCCTCGGTCGCACTAGAACTCCCCGGTCCGGTCGACGGGGGTGCCCCCGGTCGAGCTTCGAGACTGGGGGAGCATCCCCTCCAGCACCAGCAGCGCCACCGCGCACACCACCATCAGGATCGTCGACAGGGCCATCGCCTGCCCGTAGTTGAGATCGCCCGGATGCCCGAGCAGCCGTGCCACGGCGACCGGCAGCGTCGGATGGTCGGGTCGCGCGATGAACACGGTCGCCCCGAACTCCCCGAGCGACACGGCGAAGGCGAACCCGGCCGCGATCAGCAGCGCCCGCCGCACCATCGGCAGGTCGACCTCCCGCCACACACGCCACGGCGACGCGCCGAGCACGGCCGCGGCCTCCCGCAGCCGTGCGTCCACGGCCCGCAGCACGGGCAGCATGGTCCGTACGACGAAGGGGACGCCCACGAGCGCCTGTGCGAGCGGCACCAGGATCCAGGACGCCCGCAGGTCGAGGGGCGGCTCGTCGAGCGCGATCAGGAACCCGAACCCGACGGTCACCGCGGACACGCCCAGCGGCAGCATGAGCAGCGCGTCGAAGCCGCGGGCCACCCGACCGAGCGGCCCGGCGTCCCGCCGGGTGAGGGCCGCCGCGGCCAGACCGCCGACCACCACGGCGATGGCGGTGGCCGTGACCGCGTACTCCAGCGAGTTCCTCACGGCCTCGATCGGTGCGACGAGGAAGATCCCGCTGTCGTCGGCGGTCAGCTCCTTGTAGTACGCGAACCCGGGCGCGTGGAACGACCGCTCGACCAGCACGGCGAGCGGCAGCACCAGCAGCAGGACCACGGTGGCGAGGACACCCGCGAGCAGCGCCCACTGCCCCGCCCCGCGTGGCCGGCGCGCCGTCACGGACGGGTTCACCAGCCGCAGCGCGGTCTCCCGCCGCCGTACGGTCCAGGCGTGCACGGCGAGGACCGCGCCCACCGCGGCGAACTGGACGAGTGTCAGCACGGCGGCCGTGGAGAGGTCGAAGATCTCCGAGGTCTGCCGGTAGATCTCGACCTCGAGGGTGGAGAAGGTGGGCCCGCCGAGGATCTGCACCACACCGAAGGAGGTGAAGGTGAAGAGGAAGACCATGAGCGCGGCCGCCGCGACCGCAGGTGCGAGGGCGGGCAGGGTGACTTTCCGCCAGGCCTTCAGAGACGACGCGCCGAGCATCCGCGCGGCCTCCTCCTGACGCGGGTCGAGCTGTGCCCAGAGCCCGCCCACGGTGCGGACGACGACGGCGTAGTTGAAGAACACATGGGCGAGCAGGATGGCCCAGACGGTCGTGTCGAGCCGTACGCCCCACAGCTCGTCGAGCAGCCCGCCGCGACCGACGAGTGCCAGGAACGCGGTCCCGACGACGACGGTCGGCAGCACGAAGGGGACGGTCACGACCGCCCGCAGGGTCCGCTTGCCCCTGAAATCGAAGCGCGCGAAGACATACGCGCCGGGGAGCGCGATCAGCAGCGTGAGCGCGGTGGAGACCAGCGCCTGCCAGGTGGTGAACCACAGGACGTGCCGGATCGCGGAGTCCCCCAGCACCTCCGCGATCCGCCCGAACCGCCAGCCCCCGTCGACCTTCAGTCCGCGTGCGACGATCGCGGCGACGGGGTACGCGAAGAACACCCCGAAGAACGCGACGGGCACGGCCATGAGCCCGAGCCGCGCCGCGCTCCCGCGGGAGGCCTTCGCGGCGCCCCGGGACTTCACTTCAGTACGAGTGACGTCCACGACTTGACCCACTGGTCGCGGTTCTCGGCGATCTTCGCCGGCTCCATGGTCTCGGGATCCTCGGCCTGCGGACCGTACTGCGTGAACTCCTCGGGCACCTGCGCACCCTCGCGCACCGGGTACACGAACATGTTGAGCGGCATGTCCTCCTGGAACTGCTTGCCGACCAGGAAGTCGATCAGCTCCTTGCCTCCCTCGGTGTTCTTCGCGTTGCTGAGCAGCCCGGCGTACTCGACCTGCCGGAAGCACGTGCCGGCCGCGACCCCGGTGGGCGCGGTCTTCGGCCTCGGGTCGGCGAAGACGACCTCGGCGGGCGGCGAGGAGGCGTACGACACGACGAGCGGCCGGTCCGCCTTCGCCTCCTTGCCGCCGGCCGACCCGGAGAACTCCTCGTTGTAGGCCTGCTCCCAGCCGCCGACGACCTTCACACCGTTGGCCTTGAGCTTCTTCCAGTAGTCCTGCCAGCCGTCGTCTCCGTACTTCGCGGCGGTACCCAGCAGGAAGCCGAGGCCGGGCGAGGAGGTGGAGGCGTTCTCGGTGACGAGGAGGTTCCTGTACTCGGGCTTCACCAGGTCGTCGAAGGACTGCGGCGGGTCGAGTTCGCGCTCGCTGAAGTACGCCTTGTCGTAGTTGACGCAGATGTCACCGGAGTCGATGGGCGTGACCCGGTGCTGGTCCTGGTCGACCCGGTACTCCTCCTTGATCAGGTCGGACCCCTCGGCCTCGTACGACTGGAACAGCCCGTTGTCGAGGGCGCGGGACAGCAGCGTGTTGTCGACCCCGAAGAAGACGTCACCCTGCGGGTTGTCCTTGGTGAGGATCGCCGTGTTGACGGCCTGCCCGGCATCGCCGTTCTTGAGGACCTTGACCTCGTACCCGGACTCCTTCTCGAACGCCTTCAGCACGTCCTTGGAGTAGGCGAAGGAGTCGTGGCTGACGAGCGTCACGGTCTTCGAGTCGGAGCCGCCGGAACCGGAGCCGGACGCCCCGCAGGCGGACAGCGTGACAAGGCCGAGCCCTACGGCCGCGGCCACGAACTTCTTTCTGGTGCTCACTTGGATTCCTCCTGGGGTGACCAGGAAGAGACGCGGCCCTGCCCGGGGCTTCCAAGAGGTCCCGGGCAGGGCGCAACAGCTCGAGTGGTGACCGATCTCCCTACCCAGAATGACCTGGGCGAGGTTCAGAGGGTCTGCGGCCTGTGCCGCACTCTCAGCGCTGTGGCGCTCCCCTGTCGGAATATGCAGATGTACGCGGTACGAAGATCTACACGATGAAGATCTACACGATATGGAGATGTACGCGCTCAGACTACCGCTCGGTGGCCGCCAGCTGACCACAGGCCCCGTCGATCTCCTGACCACGGGTGTCCCGGATGGTCACCGGCACACCGTGCGCCGAGATCGCCTCGACGAACGCCTTCTCGTCCTCGGGCCGGGAAGCGGTCCACTTCGAACCGGGCGTCGGGTTCAGCGGAATCAGATTGACATGGACGGGCTTGCCCTTGAGCAGCCGCCCGAGCCGGTCACCACGCCACGCCTGGTCGTTGATGTCCCGGATCAGCGCGTACTCGATGGACAGCCGCCGCCCGGACTTGGCCGCGTACTCCCAGCCCGCGTCCAGGACCTCCCTGACCTTCCACCGGGTGTTGACGGGCACAAGGGTGTCGCGCAGCTCGTCGTCCGGGGCGTGCAGCGAGATGGCGAGCCGGCACTTGAAGCCCTCGTCGGAGAACCGGTGGATGGCGGGCACGAGACCCACCGTCGACACCGTGATCCCGCGCTGGGACAGCCCGAGCCCGTCCGGCTCGGGATCGGTGAGCGCCCGGATCGCCCCCACCACGCGCTTGTAGTTGGCGAGCGGCTCACCCATGCCCATGAAGACGATGTTGGAGAGCCGTGCGGGCCCACCCGGGATCTCGCCGTCCCTGAGCGCCCGCATCCCGTCCACGATCTGGTGCACGATCTCGGCGGTGGACAGATTCCGGTCGAGCCCGGCCTGCCCGGTGGCGCAGAAGGGACAGTTCATCCCGCATCCGGCCTGCGAACTGATGCACATGGTCACCCGGTCCGGGTAGCGCATCAGCACGGACTCGACGAGCGTGCCGTCGAAGAGCCGCCACAGGGTCTTGCGGGTCGTGTCCTGGTCCGTGGACAGATGCCGTACGACCGTCATCAGCTCGGGAAGCAGTGCCTCCTGGAGCTTGGCGCGCGAACCGGCGGGAATGTCGGTCCACTGCTCCGGGTCGTGCGCGTACCGCGCGAAGTAGTGCTGCGACAGCTGCTTCGCACGAAACGGCTTCTCCCCGACCGCGGCCACCGCCTCCTTGCGCTCGGCAGGGGTGAGATCGGCGAGATGCCGCGGCGGCTTCTTGGCTCCGCGCGGCGCGACAAAGGTGAGTTCTCCGGGCTTAGGCATGGCCGTACCAGTGTCGCAGATCCGCCGGTGTCCCCCGTTCGGGTGGCGTCCGACCGTGGGCCGCCGGACAGGACCTACCGCCACTCCCAGTAGTGGGTGGTCACGACGGCATCGCCGTCGCCGGGGGCCTCGTCGGTCGTGAAGCTCGTGCCGGGGAGGCCGGAGACCTGGGCCTCGACCGTGTGGAGGCGGTATTCGCCCGGCAGACCTGGATAGGAAGGCGATGCGACCCTCTCGACGGCCACGGACAGGGACCGCGGATCGACGGTGGCGTCCGCTTCCCGGACTCCGAGTTCCTCGGCGAGGCACCGCAGCGCCGCCGCGATCGCCGTCTCCCCCGGCTTCATCTTCTCGCTGGGCGGCGAGTTCCTCTCCCTCACCGCCCCGTTGGCCATCAGCTGCGCGACTTCCGTGAGTTGCCCACCGCCCGTCCGGACGACCACGCTGACGACCGAGACCCGGCGCAGTGGCGGATCCTCCGACAGGGTCGCCTCGCCCGAGGCGATCTCGTCCCACAGGTTCCGTACGGACTTGACGGCGCCGATGTCCCATGACTCGTAGGGGATGCCGTTGCTCCGCAACCACTCCTGGAGTTCGGCCGGGCTGCGCGGCTGCCGCATACGTCACCACCCCTCCCGTGACACGGATCCTGGTGCGCTGATCCTACGGACGGAAGGGGTGGTGACGAAGACGCGGCGGTACGGCGGTCAGCCGGATCCCACGAAGAGGACCAGCAGCAGCCACACCACCGGCGCGGTCGGCAGCAGCGAGTCCAGCCGGTCCATGATCCCGCCGTGGCCCGGCAGCAGCGTGCCCATGTCCTTGATGCCGAGGTCACGCTTGATCATGGACTCGCCGAGGTCGCCGAGCGTGGCGCTGACGGCGACGGCGAGGCCCAGCAGCAGGCCCTGCCACCAGGTGCCGTCGTCGATGAGGAACTGCATGCACAGGGCGCCCGCCACCATGGCGAACGCGATCGCGCCCAGCAGGCCCTCGCGCGTCTTGCCGGGGCTGATACGCGGGGCGAGCTTGTGCGTGCCGAAGCGCCAGCCGACGGCGTACGCGCCGGTGTCGCTGACGACCGTCAGCAGCAGGAAGGTGAGGACCCGCCACGAGCCGTCGTCCGCGGTGAGCATGAGCGCGACGAACGTGGCCAGGAACGGCACGTAGAAGGCCGCGAAGAGGCCCGCCGTGACGTCCTTGAGGTAGTTCTCCGGCGGCTCGGTCATACGCCACACGAGGACCGCCAGCGCGGTGAGCGCCATCGCCACCCACGCGCCCTCTGCGCCCCGTACGTACCCGGCGACGACCATCGCCGCGCCGCCGACCGCGAGCGGCACGAGGGGCGCCTTGATGGCCTTGCGCTCCTGCAGACGGGAGGTGAGCTCCCACAGGCCCACCACCACGGCGACGGCAACGACGCCGACGAAGACCGCCTTGACGATGAACAAGGAAGCGACGATCACCGCACCGAGCCCGACCCCGACCCCTATCGCGGCGCTCAGGTCACGGCCCGCGCTCTTCTTCGGCGGGGCGGGCTGGGGGGCGTCGGGCATGGACTCCGGATTCTGCGGCACGGCCCCGTAGGTCCGCGCCGGCGGATTCTCGTCGCGGAACAGGGGGCCGCTCAGCTGAGCGGCCCCCCGGTCGTCATCCTGGTTCCCGCCATGCGCGGGGGCGTCGGGCACGATGGGCATGGGCTGAGTCTGCGATGGACGCCGGCTCTCAGGCGCATCGTACGCGGGACCCGCCGGGACGGCCCCCTGGACGGGTCCGGGGTCGGACTGCCCCCAGTACCCGGCTTGTGGCGGCGCCCCCCAGGAAGAGTCGTTCATCAGACCTCGAGCAGCTCTGCTTCCTTGTGCTTGAGGAGCTCGTCCACCTGGGCGACGTACTTCGCGGTGGTGTCGTCGAGCTCCTTCTCCGCACGGCGGCCCTCGTCCTCGCCGACCTCGCCGTCCTTGACGAGCTTGTCGATCGCGTCCTTGGCCTTGCGGCGGACGGAGCGGATGGACACCTTGGCGTCCTCGCCCTTGGTCTTGGCGACCTTGATGTAGTCGCGGCGGCGCTCCTCGGTGAGCTCGGGGAACACCACTCGGATGATGTTTCCGTCGTTGCTCGGGTTGACGCCCAGGTCCGAGTCGCGGATCGCCTGTTCGATGTTGCGCAGCGCGCTCTTGTCGAACGGGGTCACCACGGCCATGCGCGGCTCCGGAACCGAGAACGAAGCCAGCTGGTTGATCGGCGTCAGCGCTCCGTAGTAGTCGGCCACGATCTTGTTGAACATCGCCGGGTGCGCACGGCCGGTGCGGATCGCGGCGAAGTCCTCCTTGGCGACCACGACGGCCTTCTCCATCTTCTCCTCGGCTTCGAGGAGGGTCTCTTCGATCACCACTTGCTCCTGCGTGTCTTGAGTAGGCCCGGCTGCTTCTCTGTCACGTCGGCGGCCGGCTGCGTCGCGTCTTATTCCTGCACGGTTCCCGACCGGTAGGTAATTGTCCATCCCCCGGTCAGGGTCCGTCCCCCGGCAGGGTGGCCCCGGTCAGGCCCGGCTGCCCTGATCACCCACGAGAGTGCCGATCTTCTCACCCTTGACGGCCCGCGCGATATTTCCCTCCGCCAGAAGCTCGAACACGAGGATGGGGAGCTTGTTGTCGCGGCAGAGGGTGATCGCGGTGGCGTCGGCGACCTTGAGGTCCCGGGTGATGACCTCGCCGTATCCGAGGGAGTCGAACTTGACCGCGTCCGGGTTGCTCTTGGGGTCGGAGTCGTAGACCCCGTCCACTCCGTTCTTGCCCATCAGCAGCGCCTCGGCGTCGATCTCCAGGGCGCGCTGGGCGGCGGTGGTGTCGGTGGAGAAGTACGGCATGCCCATACCGGCGCCGAAGATGACGACCCGGCCCTTCTCCAGGTGGCGCACGGCGCGCAGCGGGATGTACGGCTCGGCGACCTGCCCCATGGTGATGGCGGTCTGGACGCGGGAGTCGATGCCCTCCTTCTCCAGGAAGTCCTGGAGGGCGAGGCAGTTCATCACCGTGCCGAGCATGCCCATGTAGTCGGAGCGGGCCCGGTCCATGCCGCGCTGCTGGAGTTCGGCACCGCGGAAGAAGTTGCCACCGCCGATGACGACCGCGACCTGTGCGCCGTCGCGTACGACGGCCGCGATCTCACGGGCGATCTTGTGCACCACGTCAGGGTCCACGCCCAGGCCCCCACCGCCGGAGAAGGCCTCTCCGGACAGCTTCAGCAGAAACCGGCCGTGTACTTTGCCGTCGTCGCTCTTCTGGGCCTTGGTGGTCATGGAGATCCCGCCTCTTTTACGTGGTGCACATACGAAGAAGGCCATTGCCGGTGGGGGTGTTTCGCATCCCGTACGCGGCAATGGCCTCCTCGTCAGATCTGCTGTCGTCCGTCACGCGCGTGCACGGTGCGGTGTACGCGACCGGCACGAACGACTGCTGTCGACCCTAGCGGGGTCGCGCGTCGATCGCGGTACGGACTCAGATGCCGACCTTGATGCGCGTGAAGCGCTTCAGGGTGACACCGGCCTCGTCCAGGATCTTCTGGACGGACTTCTTGTTGTCCAGGGCGTAGGGCTGGCCCAGCAGCGTGGCGTCCTTGAAGAAGCCGTTGAGGCGACCCTCGACGATCTTCGGCAGGGCGGCCTCGGGCTTGCCCTCGGCGCGGGTGGTCTCCTCGGCGACGCGGCGCTCGGACTCGACGACCTCGGCCGGCACGTCCTCCTTGGAGAGGTACTTCGGCGCGAAGGCGGCGATGTGCTGCGCGATGCCCTTGGCGACCTCGGCGTTCGGCTTGTCGAACTCGACCAGGACACCGATCTGCGGCGGCAGGTCGGGCATGGTGCGGTGCATGTACGCCGTCACGAAGCCGTCGGAGAACTGCGCGAAGCGGTCCAGGACGATCTTCTCGCCCAGGTTGGCGTTGGCCTCGTCGACGAACGCCTGGACCGTCTTGCCGGCCTCGATCTCGGAGGCGAGCAGGGCCTCGAGGTCGGCCGGGGAGGTCTTGGCGACGTGCTCGGCGATGGCGGCGGCGACGCCCTGGAACTTCTCGCCCTTGGCGACGAAGTCCGTCTCGCACTTCAGCTCGACCAGCACACCGGAGCTGTTGTCGTCGGCGATGACGGGGACCACGGCGCCGTTCTCGGCGGAGCGGCCCTCGCGCTTGGCGACGCCCTTCTGGCCCTTGATGCGCAGCGCCTCGACGGCCTTCTCGACGTTGCCCTCGGCCTCGTCCAGCGCCTTCTTGCAGTCCATCATGCCGGCGCCGGTGAGCTCACGGAGCTTCTTGACGTCGGCGGCGGTGTAGTTCGCCATGAGTCTGTGAATCTTTCTCGAAGTCTGGAGGATCGAAGATCTACGGGGTCTGCGATCCACATGGAGTCGTGGATCCCTGACACTCCGCTGACCTACGGGTGAACGGCGGGAGCGGACTTCATGTCACCGCTCCCGCCGTCAGCGCCCTGAGGGTCAGGCCTGCTCGGCCTCGGCGGCCGGAGCGGCCTCGGCGGCCGGGGCAGCCTCGGCGGCAGGAGCTTCGGCGGCAGGAGCCTCGGCCGGCTTCTCGGCCTCGGCGGCAGGAGCCTCGTCGGCCTTCTTCTCGCCCTCGAGGAGGTCGCGCTCCCACTCGGCGAGCGGCTCGCCCGCGGCCTTCTCGCCCTTGGCCTCGGCGGCGACACCGGAGCGGGCGATGAGGCCCTCGGCGACGGCGTCGGCGATCACGCGGGTGAGCAGGGTGACGGAGCGGATCGCGTCGTCGTTGCCCGGGATCTTGTAGTCGACCTCGTCGGGGTCGCAGTTGGTGTCCAGGATGGCGACGACCGGGATGTTGAGCTTCCGGGCCTCACCGACCGCGATGTGCTCCTTCTTGGTGTCCACGATCCAGACGGCGCTGGGCACCTTCTGCATCTCGCGGATACCACCGAGGGTCTTCTCCAGCTTGGCCTTCTCGCGGGAGAGGACCAGCAGCTCCTTCTTGGTCAGACCGGAGGACGCCACGTCCTCGAAGTCGATCTGCTCGAGCTCCTTGAGGCGCTGCAGACGCTTGTAGACGGTCGAGAAGTTGGTGAGCATGCCGCCCAGCCAGCGCTGGTTGACGTAGGGCATGCCGACGCGGGTGGCCTGCTCGGCGATGGCCTCCTGCGCCTGCTTCTTCGTGCCGACGAACATGACCGTGCCGCCGTGGGCGACGGTCTCCTTGACGAACTCGTAGGCGCGGTCGATGTACGACAGCGACTGGAGCAGGTCGATGATGTAGATGCCGTTGCGCTCGGTGAAGATGAAGCGCTTCATCTTCGGGTTCCAGCGGCGGGTCTGGTGACCGAAGTGGACGCCGCTCTCCAGCAGCTCCCGCATCGTGACGACGGCCATGGCCGTTCTCCTTGTGTTTCTCGGTTGTGCCGCGCGTGCCGGACGGCACCCGCGCCTGACGCCCGCGATGCGCCGTGCCGCGAAGGACCGAGGGGCGCTGATACGGGCCGCTGGGCGGTCTCGTACCGGGGCGTGCGAAGTCGACCCGGTGGCCCGGGTCGCCACCAGAAGTGTACGGGACTTGGGAGGCCCCGGGTGACGCCGATATCCCCAACCGGCCGGTAGTCCACAGATCCCGGCCATGATCGACCGGGCTCGGGCACGGTTCTCCCATGCGAGCGAAACGATCTGTGCGGACGCGGCCGATGGTGTGGAGACAGCCGATGGTGTGGACATGGCCGACGGTGTGGACATGGCCGGTGTTACTGGCGGTGCTGTTGCTGACCTGCGTGGCAGCGACCGCACCCGGAGCGGGCGCGGAGGAGATGACGGGGGCGCCCGGTCCTGCGGCCGGCCCCGTCGGGCCGCCGGGCCCCGTCACGTCCGTGCCCGCCCTCGGGCGGAACTGGCCCGTGGGCCGGCGTCCCTCGGTCGTCCGCGGCTGGGAACCGCCCGCCACGGCGTACGGCCCGGGCCACCGTGGTGTGGACCTGGCGGCACCGGCCGGCAGCCCGGTACGGGCCGTCGCGCCGGGCCGCGTGTCCTTCGCGGGCCGGGTCGCGGGCCGTGGAGTCGTCTCGTTGGAGCTCACGGGCACGGACGGCCCACCGCTGCGGACGACCTACGAGCCGGTCCGTGCGTCGGTGAGGAAGGGCGACGAGGTGGCGGCGGGCGATGTCCTGGGCACCGTGGAGCCCGGAGAACGCACCGCTTCCCACTGCCCGTCGTCCTGTCTGCACTGGGGTCTGATCAGCGGCGAGGTGTACCTGGACCCGCTCTCCCTGCTGCCCGCCCGGCTCCTGCGCAGAGGCCCGTCGCGGCTGCTACCGGTGGACGGGGAGCCCGAACCGCGATCCGCGTAGGCCAGTTCCCCGAGGCCCGTGGCCCCGGCTTCAGCTCCATGGGCCCAGCAGCCTCGAACGCAGCCCCGTGGCCCGACAAGCGCCGGGCTCAGCCCCGGAGCCCTCGCAACGCCATCGCCACCGCCGCCTCGGTGATCGCCCCGGGGTCCTCCGCCGCGCCCAGCTCGATCCGCCGCACGGCCGCGTCGACCACTCCCTGGAGCAGCATCGCGGCCAGCCGGGGCTGTGCGTGTCCCATGGCTTCCAGCGCCTCGACGATCATCGCGACGAGCCCTCCGTGCGCTGCGCGGATCTTCTCCCGCGCGCCGGCGTCGAGCTCACTCGCCGAGATGGCGACCACGGCCCGGTGCCGCCGGTCCCCGACCAGCGACAGCTGCTGCCGGACATAGGCCTCGACCTTGTCCTCGGGGCCCTCCGCGGCGGCCATCGCCGCCTCGACCTCCGCCGCCCAGACGGGGAAGTCGACCGCGCAGAGCTCCTCGACCACGGCTGCCCGCGACCGGAAGTACTCGTACACGGACGACCGCGCGAGTCCCGTGCGCTCGGCGAGCGCGGGGAACGTCAGCGCGTCCGTCCCGCCCTCGGACAGCAAGGAGCGAGCCGCGTCCAGCAGGGCGGCACGCTGCATCGACCGGTGCTCGGCCACGGAGGCCGCTCGAATCCTTGGCACGTCAACCACTGTACGGACGGATCACGGGCCGCGGGAGCCGCTTCATCGGACCGGATGGTGTCCGGCCAGGTCAGCGGCCGAAACTCGCCAGCTTCGCCCGCAGCTGGAGCACGGACTTGGTGTGGATCTGGCTGACCCGGCTCTCGGTCACCCCGAGCACGTTGCCGATCTCCGCGAGTGTCAGGCCCTCGTAGTAGTACAGCGTGACGACGGTCTTCTCCCGCTCGGGCAGGGTGTTGATCGCCCGTGCCAGGAACCGCCTGAGCTCGCGGTCCTCGGCGACCTCCACGGGGTTGTCGGCGGCGGTGTCCTCCAGCGTGTCCATGAGGCTCAGGCGGTCGCCGCCCTCGCCCCCGACATGCAGCAGTTCCTCCAGGGCCACCACGTTGGCCAGCGACAGCTGACTGAAGACGGAGTGGAGCTCCTCCACCGCGATGCCCATCTCCGCGGCCACCTCGCCCTCGGACGGCGTACGCCGCAGCCGCGCCTCCAGGGTGGCGTAGGCACGCTCGACGTTGCGTGCCTTCTGCCGCACGGACCGGGGGATCCAGTCCAGCGCCCGCAGCTCGTCGATCATCGCGCCCCGGATGCGCGTGATCGCGTACGTCTCGAACTTGATCTCCCGGTCGATGTCGAACTTCTCGATCGCGTCGATGAGGCCGAAGACCCCGGACGACACGAAGTCCGCCTGTTCGACGTTGGCCGGCAGGCCGACGCTCACCCGGCCCGCGACGTACTTGACCAGCGGCGAGTAGTGCAGGATCAGCTGCTCGCGCAGCCGCTCGTCACCCGTCGCCTTGTACGACCGCCACAGCTCGTCGAGCGTCGAGGGGGCGGGCGGACGCACGTCGACACGGGCGGCTGGGGGAACTGCCGCCCGATCGGACCCGGAGGTGTGCTGGGGCATTCGTCGCCTTGTGCCGTTCTGCCGTGAACTGGTGCTGCCTGGGTGAGCTGCCGGAGTCGTGTCGGGTTGCCGTCTGCGTGGGGATCCTCGTGAGCGTAGCGTGACTGGAGCGTCGCAGCGCGCGAAGGGCGGTGGAACGCTCGTACGCGGATACGTTCCACAGGGCACCCCTCGTGCTCGCGCTCATCGCGCTGAGTAACTCCTGGAGACGTCAACTCCGGGAACTGCCAGGGCAGTCGGAGCATTCGCCCGGACGGCCGAACACGCTCGGTCAGCATCGGCGCCGATCCGATGAGACGGAGATCATGGCCTGGCGTGTCAACTTCCAGCGCTCGCCGTGTCGTTCGACGTAACCAAGTGATCGGAGTTCGTACAGTCTGCCGACTGTGTCGTCCTCGGTCGTGCCGGCGCCGCGGGCGATCTCGGTGGCCGTCGCAGGCCGGCGGGCGGGGAGCGCGTCGAGGACGCGCCGGGCACCCGGTTCCAGCAGGTCCCGCGGCAGCACGGGCCCGCATCGGTCCGGTGCCAGGTCCCCCATGTCACCGACCAGCTCGACGATCTCTGCGGCGTCGGTGACCAGCACGGCGTCCCCGCGCAGCAGTTCGTGCACACCCGCCGAGAGGCCACTGGTCGCGGGTCCGGGCACTCCCATCGTGAACCGTCCGAGCCGCTGTGCGGCCCGGGCCGTGACGAGGGCACCGCTGCGGTAGGCGGCCTCGACGACGACGGTCCCCCGGGTGAGCGCGGCGATGACGCGGTTGCGCTGAATGAATCTGCTGGGCGTCGGATGGTCGCCCGGTGGCAGCTCCCCCACCACGAGCCCCTGGTCCGCGATCCTGCCGATCAGCTCGGTGTGTCCGCTGGGGTAGGGCCGGTCCACTCCGCAGGCCAGTACGGCGACGGTCGCGCCGCCGGCCCCGAGAGCCCCCCGGTGGGCGGCCCCGTCGACGCCGTACGCCCCGCCGGACACGACGACCCAGCCGCGCTCGGCGAGCCCGGCCCCCAGGACGGCCGCCATATGGGCCCCGTACTCCGTACAGGCCCGGGCGCCCACCAGGGCCACCGACCGCAGCGCCCACATCCGCAGACTGACCCGCCCCCGCACCCACAGCCCGGTGGGCCGGGCGTCCCCCAGATCGTCCAGCTGCCCGGGCCACTCGACGTCTCCGGGGCACACGAACCGGGCTCCGGCGTCCCGTGCCCGCGCCAGGTCCAGCTCCGGATCGGCACGCTCGGCGCGGGCGCGCAGCCCCGCCCACCGCTTGTCCGAGGCCCCCGGCAGGGGCCGCCCGCCCTCGGTGAGCCGCCGCGCCGTCTCCCGGGGGCCGATCTCGCGGAGCCACCGCCCGCCGCGCTCGTCCCCCGGCTCGAGGACCCGGGCCAGGAAGACCCGGTCGAGCCGCTCGGCGTCCGGCAGAGCGCCCGCGCTCACGACTCCTCCTCCCGCGATCGCCGGGCCCTGGTCATGACAGCGCTCCGATCGCCACGGGCACTCCGCGGGGCACCCCGGTCCGCAGCTGCAGCGCGAGGTTCACGTCCATGGCATCGGGACGGTCGCGGCCCACGAGGTCGGCGACGGTCCAGGCGACCCGCAGCACACGGTCGAGCCCGCGCGCCGTCAGCACACCCCGCTCCAGGCTTCGCTCGGCTTCGTCCATCGCTCCCGGCGTGGCATGCCACCGGCTGCGCAGCTCCCGTCCGGGAACCTCGCTGTTGGTGCGCCACGGAGTACCGGTCAGACGTGCGGCCGCCCGCTCCCGGGCCGCGCGCACCCGGTCGGCGACCACCGCCGTGGACTCGCCCCGGGCCCAGCGGTCCGTCAGCTCCGCGCGCGTGACGCGGTCGACCTCCACCCTCAGGTCCACACGGTCCAGCAGAGGCCCGGAGAGGCGGGCCTGATACCGGCGGATGGAGGCGGGCGGGCACTCGCACAGGTCGTCCGTCCGTGAGAAGCGACCGCACGGACACGGATTGGCCGCGAGCACCATCAGGAACTTCGCCGGGAACCGCACGACGCCCGCACTGCGAGCGATCACGACGTGGCCCGCCTCCAGCGGCTGGCGCAGGGCGTCGAGGGCCTGGCTGCTGAACTCGGGTGTCTCGTCCAGGAAGAGCACCCCGCGATGCGCGAGCGACACCGCGCCGGGCCTGGCCACGCCCTGACCGCCACCTACGAGTGCCTGCATGGTGGCCGAGTGGTGAGGGGCGCAGTAGGGCGGGCCGTCGACCAGTGGCTTGCCCGCGGGCAGCAGGCCGGCGACCGAGTGGACGGCCGTGACCTCCAGCGACTCCTCCCTGCTCAGCGTCGGCAGGATCGCGGGCAGCCGCTCGGCGAGCATCGTCTTCCCCGCGCCCGGGGGCCCCTCCAGGAAGAGATGGTGCCCGCCGGCCGCGGCGACCTCGACCGCGGTCCGCGCCGCGAGCTGGCCGACGACGTCGGCGAGGTCATGCCCGTAGTCGTGCTGGGCGGCGCCCATGCTGTGCATGCCCGTGGCCGCACCCACCCCCGGCATCCGCAGCCCGGCCATCAGCGGGTCCGGCCGCCCCTCGTCCGGCTCCTCCTCGGGTACGGGCTCGTCCGTGAGTACGGCGATCAGCTGACGCAGGCTGCGGACCCCGAGCACCGACACGCCCGGCACCAGCGCCGCCTCCGCCGCCGCGCACTCCGGGACCACCACCTGCTCATAGCCCGCCTCGGCGGCGGCCAGCACCGCGGGCAGGATGCCCCGCACGGGCCGGACCCGGCCGTCGAGCCCGAGCTCCCCGACCATCACGATGTCCGCGAGCACCCTCGGGTCGATCCGCTCGGAGGCGCCCAGAACCGCACAGGCGACCGCGAGATCGAAGCCGCTGCCGGCCTTCGGGACCGAGGCGGGGCTCAGCCCCACGGTCAGCTTCTTCTGGGGCCACTCGGCGCCGGAGTTGACCACGGCCGCCCTGACCCGGTCCCGGCTCTCCGTCAGGGACTTGTCGGGCAGTCCCACCAGCGTGAACGCCGCGACACCCGGTTCGAGGTCCGCCTGCACCTCGACGACCACGCCCTCGACACCGACCAGGGCCACCGAACACGTACGGGCGAATCCCATCAGGCCACCCCCCGCACGTGCTCGACGACGGCGGCTCCGCGCTCGGGCAGGACGACGCCCACCAGGTCGATGCGCACGCCTCCCGGCGGTGCGCCGCCATGCGCGTGGAGCCAGTGCTCTGCGAGCTCCCGCAGCCGCTGGGCCTTCACCGGTGTGACGGCGGCCATCGGATGCTCGAAACAGGCACCGCTGCGGGTCTTCACCTCGCAGACGACGAGGACGTCGCCGTCCCGGGCCACGATGTCGATCTCACCCGTCCTGCCGGAACGCCAGTTGCGCTCCAGGACGGTCATCCCGGCCTCGGTGAGCCGCCGCGCGGCCAGCTCTTCTCCGTACCTGCCGATCGCGCCGCGTACGTCGCGTGTGTTCATGTCGGCACCACCTCCGGCGCCAACAGTCACGCATCCGCCTCCACTCAGTGGATCTTGGTGGACAACTCGGCGGCTGTGGACAACTCCGTCACCCGCCCGGGTGGCGCGAGCGTCGGTGCGTTCCGGGCCTCACCCGCTCGGGAGCTCCAGGTCGCTCTTGTTCAGCTCCTCGATGTTCACGTCCTTGAACGTCAGGACACGCACCTGCTTGACGAAACGAGCCGGCCGGTACATGTCCCACACCCAGGCATCCGCCATCGAGACCTCGAAGAACACCTCACCCTGGACCGAGTGCACCTGCATCTCGTAGTCGTTGGTCAGATAGAAGCGGCGCTCCGTCTCGATCACGTATTTGAACAGACCGACGACATCGCGGTACTCCCGGTAGAGCTTCAGCTCCATCTCGGTCTCGTACTTCTCGAGGTCCTCGGCGCTCATGGCATGTTCCCCTTCAGCCGTGCGTCCCCCCATTGTGCGCCAGCCCCGTGAGCCCCTAGACGATTTCCGTGTCGAGGACCTCGGGCCTGGCCGGGGGACCTTCGTCGAGCAGTCTGCACAACAGCTCGGCGAATCTGGTCGGATACACCGTCTCATGTGCTTCGGTCAGTTCCTGACACGACCACCAGCGCGCTCCAGCGACGCTGCGGCGTTCCAGTTCGGTCAGCCCGGCCGCCTCGATCGCGGTCTGACGCGTCCGGGCCAGGTAGTACCACTCGTCCTGTTCCCACCGGCGCCCCGCGAACGGAAAGGAGCACCTGCGCCGCCACAGCACCGGGCCGAGCTCGACGTCGGTGATGCCGGTCTCCTCCACGAGTTCCCGCAGTGCGGCCTCCTCGCGCGTCTCGTCGCCCTCCAGGCCGCCGCCGGGCGTGAACCACCAGTCGTCCGACGGATCGTCCGGCTCGTGCCCGTGCAGCAGCAGGACGCGCTCCTGCGGGTCGAGCAGCACGACTCTGGCCACCTTGCGCGGGCCGCCCTCGCCGTCCTCCTGGCCGGCGGCTCCGCCCTCGTACGGCGGCTCAGTGGGCACCGGCCGGCTCCGGTGTCGTCGTGCGGCCGCGCCTGCCCATGCGCCCCGCGATCGGCCCGTACGCCCCGCCACCGAGGACGAGCACGGCGCCCACCGCGATCGCGGTCGTGATCAGCCGCAGCGGCCCCGGCGTGGAGAGCGAGCCGAGCGTCTCGAAGCCCGTGGGGCGGGCCAGCATGCCGTCCATGGGCCACACCACGGCGTCGACCCGCGCGTCCACCGAGGTACGCGGCACCGTACCGCTGCCGGCCTCCGTGAGGTGGGCCGTGGAGTCCAGGGAACCGCTGCGCTCGTCGCCGAGGAGGAACAGCCGCCCCTTGGGCACCGTGACCTCCGGAATCCCCATCGCCTCGGCGTCCTGGCCCTCGGGGAGATACCCCTCGTCGATCTTCTTGCCGTTGACGGTCAGCTTGCCCTCCGTGCAGCAGGCGACCTTGTCACCGCCGACCGCGACGACCCGCTTGACCATGGGCATGTCGCCCCAGCTCTTCTGCCGGAACACGACGACGTCCCCGCGCCTGACCTGGCCGCCGTCGATCCGCTGGGCGAGGACCCGGTCCCCGGCCGTGATGGTGGGCGCCATCGAGTCGGTGGGCACGGTGTACGGCTGGTAGAGGACGGCACCCCAGGCGAAGCCGCCGAGGAAAAGCACACAGCCGAGGGCCATGGCCAGTCCCGACAGCGTGCTGCCGAGCCGGCCACGGCCCTCGTCCGTACGACGTGTCGTCCCGCTCATCCCAGTGCTCCCCTGCTCGGAGAATCGGTCTCGCGGCCGCGGCACGATGCCCGCGACCACGGAGGACCGGCGATCTGGGACGGCACCCTACCCGGCGGTACCGCCGCCAGAAACCCTGGGGTTTCCGCCGGTAAGGAGACGGCGGCGGCGCCACAGGACCAGCGGAACGGCGCCCGCGAGGCCGAGCGCGCCGGGCGCCGCGGCACTCAGACCCTGGTCGAAGGTGTCGGGAACCGGCAGCGTGTCCCAGCGAGTGGGCGGCCAGGCGACCACGATGGCCCGGCCCACCACGTTGTCCACGGGGACGAAGCCCTTGTTCTTGTCGTTCTGGTGGTAGCGGGAGTCCAGCGAGTTCTGCCGGTGGTCACCCATGACCCAGATTTTGCCCTCGGGTACCTTCAGCTTGAACTGGCCGCCCTGGTCGTCGACCGTGCACGGCGTGTTCCCGGGATAGACGTACGGCTCGTTCAGCGCCTTGCCGTTGACCTTCAACGGGCCGGTGTTGTCGCACTCGATGGTGTCGCCCGCGACGCCGACGACGCGCTTGATGAGGTCCTTCTCGTCGGCGGAGGGCATCAGGCCGATCCAGCCGAGCACGCGCTGCACGGGGTTGGGGTCGGGGGTCGGCTCGCCCGCGAGCCAGTTGTCGGGGTCGCCGAAGACGACGACCTCGCCGCGCTCGGGCTCCGAGCCGAACCACGGGGTGAGCTTGTCGACCAGGACCCGGTCACCCTGCTGGAGGGTGTTCTGCATCGAGTCGGAGGGGATCGAGAACGCCTGCACCAGGAACGTCTTGATCAGCAGCGCCAGGATCAGGGCGATGCCGATGAGAAGCGGGAGCTCCTTCCAGAAGGAGCGCTGCTTCCTCTTGGGCTTGCGGCCCTCCTCGTCGTCCGAGGTCTGCGCGCCCTCCGTGGTGCCCTCCGCGTCCGCGGCCTCCGGGGAGTCACTCCCATTGCCGCCGGAGCCGTCCGGACTCCCGGCGCCCGCGGCCCGCCCAAGGATCATCGTGTCCTCCGCGGCCGGGGAAGCCGCCTCGTCGGGCCGCTCCGGTTCCTCGGGACCACCGTGCCCGGACCGTGCGCCGACTGCCACATCCCCCACATCCACTCCTCACGCCGTACCGCCGCCCGCGCCGTATCCAGTGCAGGCCCACCACTCCCATAACGAGCGGGAGTTCCGCAGGGCTCGGGAGCGGGATCAATCCGTTCTGATCCGCGGTAACCAGCCTATGCGACGCTCCGAGGGCGGTGGTCGACCCGCCCGGCACGGAGGCGTACGTGTCCGGTTCCTCCAGCTGGCTCCAGTTGCCTATGGGCCAGGCGATGACCACGGCGCGGCCCACGACGGATTCCTCGGAGACCGTGCCGCTGTACTGCTCGGTGCGGTGGTAGCGCGAGTCGGCGGAGTTGGCGCGGTGGTCGCCCATGACCCAGAGCCGGCCCTGCGGCACGGTCACGGAGAACTTGATGGACGACGGCGCGTTGCCCGGGTGGACGTACTGCTCGTTCAGCGGCATGCCGTTCACGGTGACGCGCCCCTGGGTGTCGCAGCACTTGACCGTGTCGCCGCCGACCGCGACGACCCGCTTGATCAGGTCCCGTTCGTTGTCGGACGGCAGCAGGCCTATGAACTGCAGGCCCTCCTTGATCTGCTTGATCACCACGGGGTCGTCCTGCTGCACCGTCGTCTGCTCGTCCTCCAGCCAGCCGCCGGGGTCCTTGAACACGACGACGTCTCCGCGCTGCGGCTTGGAGCCGAACCACGGGGTGAGCTTGTCGACGAGGACGCGGTCACCGATCTGGATCGTGTTCTCCATCGAGCCCGACGGGATCACGAACGCCTGGACCAGGAACGTCTTCAGGACCAGGGCGATGACCACGGCGACGCCCACGAGGAGCGGAATCTCCTTGAGCGCCGAGCGGCGCCTGCGGCGCTTGATCTTGCGGGCGAGCTTGCGCCGCTCGACACGGCTGGGCCGGGCCGCTCCGCCGGCCCGTCGGGCACCGGTGGGCAGCAGGTTCTGGGCGGGGCTGGTGACGACCCCGCGTGGTTTGCCGCGGTTACCCATGGCCACCGTCCGCGCTGGAGGCGGCGGGCACGTGCGCGTAGGCGCCGGGGCGGTCCAGGTCCTTCCAGTGGCCGGCCGGCCAGACGATCCAGTTGGCTCTGCCGATCACTCTGTCGACGGGGACCATGCCGCCGCCCGGTGACCCGAGGTGGTCACGGGAGTCACTGGAGTCGCTGCGGTGGTCGCCGAGGACGAAGAGGGTCCCGTCGGGCACGACCACATCGAAGGGCACGTCCGACGGGCTGTCACCCGGGTGCAGAAACGCCGACTCGTCGACCGACCGGCCGTTCACCTCAAGCCTCCCCTCCCTGTCGCAGCAGACCACTCGGTCTCCCCCCACGCCGACAACGCGCTTGATGTAGTCGGCGTTCCCGAAGTAGCCGGTGCCGTCGAACACGACGACGTCACCCCGTCGCGGCTCGGAACCGAAACGGTACGCCAACTTATTTACGAGAACGCGGTCCCCGATCCTCAATCCGCTCTCCATGGAGCTGCTGGGAATCTGGAACGGCTGGACCACGAAGGTGCTGAGCAACAACAGAAAAAGCAGACAGATCAGCGCGGTCAGGGTGATCCGCCCACCCGGAACCCGGTCGGCGACCCGGTCGGCGACCCGCTCGGCCAACGTGAAACGCGACCGCCCCTCCGGCTCCACCGTGTCCGGGATCTCCTCGGACCCGTCCGGCGTCGGGCCGGAGTCGTCCGAGTTCATCTCGGCATCGGAAGGGCGGGAGGAGCGGTCGCGCTCCTCGTGCTGTGCTTCGGTGTCCATCGGGGCCGAATGCTATCCGGCCCCGCTGTGTGACACCTGAGCGCGCGCTCAGTTCTCGCGCTTCTCCTTGATCTTCGCCGCCTTGCCGCGCAGCTCGCGCAGGTAGTACAGCTTGGCGCGGCGGACGTCACCGCGGGTGACGAGCTCGATCTTCTCGACGATCGGGGTGTGCACCGGGAAGGTGCGCTCGACGCCGACGGAGAACGAGACCTTGCGGACCGTGAAGGTCTCGCGGACACCGGCGCCCTGACGGCGGATCACAACGCCCTTGAACTGCTGCACACGGGAGCGGTTGCCCTCGATGACGCGGACGTGGACGTTGACGGTGTCGCCCGGGCGGAAGGCCGGGACGTCGCTGCGCAGCGACGCGGCGTCGACGGTGTCGAGCAGGTGAGACATTTCGTCTGCTTTCTTCGCCAATGCCACAGGTCATCGGCGGGAAGTGGGTTGTTCGGAGGTTTGCTGTCCGTGTCGGGGCGGGCGTCGTGTCCCCCTGTGGCAGGGGCGCGCGCCGGACGACGCACAACAGCGGTCTATTCTCCCACGCCTGCGGTCCTGCGCCAAAATCGGCCGTGGGGCTCGCCTTCGGGGTCCGGCGACCAGCCCAGGATGGAGAGCATCTCGCGGTCCTTCTTGTCGAACGCCTTGGGGTCGCAGCGCTCTATGAGATCGGGCCGGTTGACCGTCGTACGCCGGAGCGCCTCGTCGCGGCGCCAGCGCGCGATCTTTCCGTGGTGGCCGCTGAGCAGCACGTCGGGGATGTCCCGGCCGCGCCACTGGGGCGGCTTCGTGTAGACCGGGCCCTCCAGGAGGTTCGCCATGGCTCCGGGGGCGAAGGAGTCGTCCCGGTGCGACTCGGCGTTGCCCAGGACTCCGGGCAGCAGCCGGGCCACGGCCTCCGTGACGACGAGGACGGCCGCCTCACCGCCGGCGAGGACGTAGTCGCCGATGGACACCTCGTACACGGGCATCCGGGTCGCGTACTCGTCGATGACCCGGCGGTCGATGCCCTCGTAGCGGGCGGGCGTGAAGATCAGCCAGGGGCGCTCGGAGAGTTCGACGGCGAGCGTCTGGGTGAAGGGGCGGCCGCTCGGCGTGGGGACGATGAGGGCCGGTCCGCGGGAGCCCGTCTCGTAGCCGTCGGCCAGCACGGAGTCCAGCGCGTCTCCCCAGGGCCCGGTCTTCATGACCATGCCGGGGCCGCCGCCGTACGGGGTGTCGTCGACCGTGTTGTGGCGGTCGTACGTCCAGGCGCGCAGATCGTGCACGTGCACGTTCAGCTGCCCACGCGCGCGTGCCTTGCCGACGAGCGAGACGTTCAGGGGTTCGAGGTACTCGGGGAAGATCGTGACGACGTCGAGCCGCATCACGCCTCGTCCCCGGACGCGTCCCGCGTGGAGGCGACCTCGGCTCGCTCGTCGATCAGTCCGGGCGGCGGGTCGATGACCGCGCGCTGCTCCTCCAGGTCGATCTCGGTGACGATCTCCTCGACGAACGGGATCATCACCTCCGTCCCGTCGGGGCGTTCCACGATGAACAGGTCCTGCGACGGCAGATGCGAGATCTCGGTGATCCGCCCGACCTCCACACCGTCCTTGGTGACGACGTCCAGGTCGATCAGCTGGTGGTCGTAGTACTCGTCCTCGCCCTCGGGCAGTTCCTCGGGGTCGATCTCCGCGATCAGCAGGATGTTGCGCAGCGCCTCGGCCCCGTTGCGGTCACGCACACCCTCGAAGCGCAGCAGCAGCCGCCCGCTGTGCACACGACCGGTCTCGATGGTCAGCGGTCCGGCGGAGGCCGGGTCGGTGGCCAGGACTGCGCCCGGCGCGAGCCGCAGCTCCGGCTCGTCGGTACGTACCTCGACGGTGACCTCGCCCTTGATGCCGTGGGCGCGGCCGACGCGAGCGACTACCAGCTGCACTGTTTCTCGTTCTCCTGTCGGTACGACTACGGGCCGGGGACGGCCCAGTAGGCCCTCCCCGGCCCGAGCCGGTGCTGCGTTGCGTCAGCGGACTTGGTCCACGTCGACGAGGTCGACGCGGACGCCGCGGCCGCCGATGGCGCCCACGACGGTGCGCAGGGCGCGCGCGGTGCGGCCGTTGCGACCGATCACCTTGCCGAGGTCGTCGGGGTGGACCCGGACCTCGAGCACACGCCCGCGGCGCAGGTTGCGCGAGGCGACCTGCACATCGTCAGGGTTGTCCACGATGCCCTTCACGAGGTGCTCGAGAGCCTCCTCGAGCATGCTCAGGCCTCGGTCGACTCGGACTCAGCCGAAGCCTCGTCCTTCTTCTCGGCCTTCTTCTTCTGGGTGATCGCCTCACCCTTGCCCTCGTCGTCGCCGCTGAGGGACTCGAACGACGGACGCGAGGACTTCGCCTCGGCGACGAGCAGCGGCGCCGGGGCGGGCTCGCCCTTGAACTTCTGCCAGTCGCCGGTCTTCTTGAGGATCGCGAGCACGGGCTCGGTCGGCTGCGCGCCGACACCCAGCCAGTACGCGACACGATCGGCGTCGACCTCGATCACCGACGGGTGGTACGTCGGGTGGTACTTGCCGATCTCCTCGATGGCCCGGCCGTCACGGCGGGTGCGGGAGTCGGCGACGACGATGCGGTAGTGAGGCGAACGGATCTTGCCCAGACGCTTCAGCTTGATCTTGACTGCCACGGGAGTGGGTTCTCCTGGTTTGACGTGGTTGGGCACAACGGGATGCCGCGTGGGGTTGCGGTACCCGAGTGCCCGATGGACGCGTCAGCCGGAGGAGAGAGGGGTCCTGTGCGGCTGTCGAGTACAGCTAGTCATTGTGCCACACCCCGGGGGGCCCTCTGCCGCGAGGGTGCGCCGGGGCATGGCTGAGCGGCACCCGGCGCGGGGCCCCTCAATGGGGGCGCCCGCGCTCACTGGTGCCGCTGCGCCCGATGGGTGCGGTCACGACGATCAGCTCCGGGACACGAGCCGTGTACGGCTTCCACGAGTAGCCGTCCGCTCGGTCGGTCCCGACGGGTCAGCTCGCCGCCGCGCCCACCACTTCCGGAATGCGGAACGGCTTTCCGCACCCACCGCACACGATCGGCGCCTGGGCCAGGACCGACGGGACGACCCGGACGTTGCGCCCGCAGTCGCACACCGCCTTCACCCGGACACCGCCCCCGGAGGAGCCGTGGCGGGCGGCCGGGCCGCGGAAGGAGCGGGCCGTGTCGGCCGCGGTCGCCGCGGAGTGTGCCTTGAGCGCGCGCTGGAGCCGCTCGATCGTCGGGCGGTAGCGCCGCTTCGCCTCGGGGTTGAGCGTGACCAGCGAGAAGCCGCTGCTGGGGTGCGGTTCCTCGGGGTGGTCCAGGCCCAGCTCCTCGGCGATCGCGAGGAATCTGCGGTTGTGGTATCGGCCGGCGCGCGAGGTGTCGCGGACTCCGCGCGCGGCGGCGATGCCGTGGACTGCCTCATGGAGCAGTCGCTCGAAGGAGAGCTCGTGTCCGCAGGCGGACGACGACTCTCCGATCAGGGACTCGGGAGCGGCAAGATCCGGCAGCTCGGGGTGGTGCCGCTGAATGTCGGCCCACGCCTGCGCCAGCTCTGCGGCGAGGACGGGTGGTGTCTGTGTCGTGCTCACGTAATGACAACGAGCCTGCGTCCCGCTGTGTTCCTATTCCGGGGCATCTCAAATAATTTGCACGTACCCGTCAGTTGCCCCTGATGCGACCTGACGAGGGCGGGTGCGCTGTTCTACGGAGAAGCCTCACACCTCGTACCAAGGCGGTACGTAGCCACACGTACGCACACCCGTCTCGCCGGCGCGTACAAGGTGTCCGCGCGCCGGGGCACCTGGGGCCACCGGGCGCACAAGAGACCTTTCGGCCGCGATCGCACCGGAAGGGGCTGCTCTGGTAAGCGCGCCCCACGACGGCGACGTTACCCGGTGCGTCGTCGGCGTCGGGCACCGACCCGTCCTCGGCGACCAGACACCGTACGTCGACACATCGCTGAATTCGGTCGTGCGCAGGAACAGGCGGGGCCGGAGCTCCCCCCGCACCACGTTCGCCCGCCGGTTGATCAGCACGGCAGATCGCGGGCGCGGGGGCACGTTGCCGGGATGTGAATTCTTCTGTCCCCGCGCAGGTGGCGCGCAAGCCGGTGCCCGCGGCCACTGGACGAGGCGTCGGGTGGGGAGTTTCCTGTCATACGGGGGATGTACGGGGGAGTGTCGGCGCACTGCACGGGGGCCAAGGATCGGGCAGCAACTCTCGGCGGATTGGGGCGCTTTCGATATGACATCTACGCTCGTGCGGCAGTACCTGCCTCGCGCGGGGGCAGTGCCCCGCGTGGACCAGGACACACGCGCGCGTGACTGGGCCGAGATCCAGGAGCGGATGCTGGTCCCGCTCTACGAGGCCGTCTACGAGCGACTCGAAGTGGGTTCCGGTACGCGGTTACTGGGGCTTGGCTGTGGTTCCGGGCTCGCGCTGCTGATGGCGGCCTCACGGGGCGCCACGGTCACCGGCGTCGACCCGGGCTCACCGGAGCGGGTGCGTCTGGCGCGGGAACGGCTGCTCCCGGAGGCGCGGGGCACGCGCGCGTGTGCGGCCACGCGGGTCATCGACGGCGACCCCGGGGACGCGGCACGCGCGCCCGGCGAGGCCGCGTACAACCTCGTGACCGCGTTCGAGCCGATCGGCTGCATGGCCGGTGACTCCGAGGGCCTGGCCGAGCTGCTCGCCGAGACGACGCCGCTCGTCGCGCACGGCACGCCCGTGGTGCTGGTCGGCTGGGGTCCCCCGGAACGCTGCACGACCTCGTCGGTGCTCCGTGTGGCCACCAGGCTGGCGGACCCGGTACGTACCGCGGCGAGCTGGCGCCCCGCCCTGCGGGACGACCTGGAGGAGGTCGCCCAGCGGGCCGGTCTGCGGCCCGACGGCTCCGGGCGGGTGGCGTGCCCCTTCGGATACGCCGACATCGACAGCGCCGTACGGGGCCTGCTGTCCACCGGGCTGTTCGACGCGGCCATCATCGCCACGGACCGGGACCAGGTCGAGAAGGAGCTGGCCGAGGTCCTGCACACGCACCGGCGCCGGGACGGCACGGTCTGGATGCCCAACGTCTTCCGCTACCTCGTCGCCCGCACGCCCTGAGATCCCTGCCGCGAGCCGGGCCCGCGGCAGGGAGGGCGTCGTACCGGACGGGCCTCAGCCCATGAACTTCTTGAACTCGTCGGGAAGTTCGAAGTCCTGACCGCTCTGCTGGCCCGGCAGGCCGAAGGCGCCGCCCGGCGCACCACCCTGGGCCGCGGCGGCGCGGCGGGCGGCCTCCTCCTGCTCCTGCTGCTTGCGCTTCATGGGGTTGCCGGAGCGCTGCTTGCCCTTGGCCTTCTTCGGCTGCTTCTTCGTCCGGCCGGGGCCGCCGCCCATGCCCGGCATCCCGGGCATCCCCGGCATACCGCCGCCCTGAGCCATGCGCGACATCATCTTGCGGGCCTCGAAGAACCGCTCGACGAGGTTCTTCACCGCGCTGACCTCGACACCGGAGCCCTTGGCGATACGGGCGCGCCGCGAGCCGTTGATGATGTTCGGGTCCTGGCGCTCGCCCGGGGTCATCGACTTGATGATCGCGGCCGTGCGGTCGACGTCCCGCTCGTCGAGGTTGTTGATCTGGTCCTTGATCTGGCCCATACCCGGGAGCATGCCGAGGAGCTTCGAGATGGAGCCCATCTTCCTGACCTGCTCCATCTGGGCCAGGAAGTCGTCGAGGGTGAAGTCCTGGCCCTTCTTGGAGGCCAGCTTCTCGGCCATCTGCTGGGCTTCGGCCTGGGAGAAGGTCTTCTCCGCCTGCTCGATCAGGGTGAGCAGGTCACCCATGTCGAGGATGCGGGAGGCCATCCGCTCCGGGTGGAACTGGTCGAAGTCGTCGAGCTTCTCGCCGTTCGACGCGAACATGATCGGCTTGCCGGTGACCGACGTGATCGAGAGGGCGGCACCACCGCGGGCGTCACCGTCGAGCTTGGAGAGGACCACGCCGTCGAAGCCGACGCCGTCGCGGAACGCCTCCGCCGTGTTGACCGCGTCCTGACCGATCATCGCGTCGACGACGAAGAGGATCTCGTCGGGGCTGACCGCGTCCCGGATGTCCGCGGCCTGCTGCATCATCTCCTGGTCGATGCCGAGGCGGCCCGCGGTGTCGACGATCACGATGTCGTGGACCTTCGACTTCGCGTGGTCGATGGAGTCCTTGGCCACCTTGATCGGGTCGCCCACGCCGTTGCCGGGCTCCGGCGCGTAGACGGCCACGCCCGCGCGCTCGGCGACCACGCTGAGCTGGTTGACCGCGTTCGGACGCTGGAGGTCGGCGGCGACCAGCAGCGGGGAGTGGCCCTGCTCCTTGAGCCACTTGGCGAGCTTGCCCGCGAGGGTCGTCTTACCGGCACCCTGCAGACCCGCCAGCATGATCACGGTCGGCGGCTGCTTGGCGAAGCGCAGGCGCCGGGTCTCGCCACCGAGGATCTGGACGAGCTCCTCGTTGACGATCTTGAGAACCTGCTGGGCGGGGTTGAGCGCCCGGGAGACCTCGGCGCCGAGCGCACGCTCCTTGACGTTCTTGATGAACGAGCGGACGACGGGCAGCGCGACGTCGGCTTCGAGGAGGGCGATGCGGATCTCGCGCGCCGTGGCGTCGATGTCCGCTTCGCTCAAGCGCCCCTTGCCGCGCAAGTTCTTGAAGGTCGCTGAGAGGCGATCGGAGAGAGTATCGAACACGGCGGCGTCGGTCCTCGGAGTCGGGGGCAGTGTGGGTTGCCCTCCAGGGTATCGGGCCGGGTGCGGTAGGGGCTCCACCCGTTCTCGTACGGAACCGGGGGCGCCCTTGCAGAAGGGCCCTAGCCCCTCAGCGCCTCCTCCAGAGACCGCGCCACCGTGGCTGCCTCCTCCCCCGGCAGCGGCGCCCCCTTCGCACCGGTCACGTAGAAGGCGTCCACCGCGTTCGCGCCCAAGGTGCTGACGTGGGCGCTGCGCACCCGTACCTCCGCGTCCTCCAGTGCCCGTCCGATGCGGAACAGCAACCCGGGCGCATCCTGGGCCCGTACCTCGATCACCGTGGCGTGGCGGGAGGCGGCCGGGGCGACCGTCACCCGGGGCGGGGGTGCGACGACACCCCGGCGCCTGGGGTAGGCCGCGTCGCGCTCGGCGAGGCGGGAGGCGATGTCCAGCGAACCGTCCAGCGCCCGGACCAGGTCGGCGCGCAGCCGGGCCGCCTGGGGCAGGGAGCCGTACTCCGCGGCCACCCGCCAGTTCAGCAGCAGCACCGAGCCCTCGACGGCGTCGGGCAGCTCCAGGGCCCGCAGCTCCGCCGTGCGGACGGACAGGCGGTGCACGGCCAGGACACCGGCCACGGCGGGCAGGAGGCCCGGCCGGTCCGGTACCGCGATGAGCAGTTCCACACCGAGGGGCTCGGGCTCGCCGGAGGACTTCTCCTCGTTCTCGCCCGGCGGCTCGGTCTGGGCGCGCAGGGCCAGGACCGGGCTTCCGGTGCGGAACGCCTCGATGGCGAGTCGTTCCTGCTCGGCCGTGGGCGCCTCGGCGTCGGCCTCGAACTCGTCGGGGGCGTCGCCGGAGAGCACGGCCGCGACCCGCTTGACCAGGTCGGCGACGAGGGAGGCGCGCCAGGAGGACCAGGCGGCGGGCCCGGTGGCCAGCGCGTCGGCCTCGGTCAGGGCGTGCAGCAGCTCCAGGGTGCCCTGCGAGCCGACCGCCTCGGCGACCGAGCGGACCGTCGCGGGGTCCTCCAGGTCGCGCCGGGTGGCCGTCTCCACGAGCAGCAGGTGGTGGCGTACGAGCGTGGCGAGCACGGCCACGTCGTCGCGGTCGAAGCCGATGCGCGCGGCCACGTCCTTGGCGATGATCTCGCCCGCCACGGAGTGGTCGCCCGGCCAGCCCTTGCCGATGTCATGCAGCAGCGCGGCGACCAGCAGCAGGTCGGGGCGGTGGACCCGGCGCGTGAACTCGGAGGCGCGTACGGCCGTCTCGATCAGATGCCGGTCCACGGTCCACAGGTGCACGGCGTTGCGCTGCGGACGGCAGCGCACCCGCTCCCAGTCGGGCAGCAGCTGGGTGATCAGGCCCTCCGCCTCCAGCGCCTCCCAGACATCGACGGTCGGCCGGCCGGAGCCGAGCAGCGTGACGAGCTGCTCGCGGGCCTCGGCGGGCCAGGGGG
>NZ_VJZE01000799.1 GCF_009377205.1 Streptomyces phyllanthi | reverse complement strand
GCCGCCGCCCGCGCGAGTGTCCGTCCGTGCGGCTTCATCCGCACCGGTGTCCGGTGAACTCGTCGAACGTGAACGGGAGTTGGCCGAGCTGCGGATGTGCTTGTCGGACGCGGCCGCGGGGCGCGGTGGGCTGGTGTGTGTTCAGGGCCCGGCCGGGATCGGTCGGAGCGCGCTGCTCGACGAGGTACGGCTGCTGGGCAGTGAGTGGGGGGCGCGGGTGCTGGGCGCGGAGGGCACGTCGAGCGCGACGAGCAGCCGCCCGCACGACGGCTGCGACGGCCACGACAGCGACGGCTGCGACGGCCACGACAGCGACCGCTTCGACGTCGTACGGCGGTTGCTCGGCCCGGCGGTCGCAGGGCTCGGTGGCGCACTGTCGGCCGGTGCGGCAGCGCCGGTGTTCGACGGGCAGGCGGCAGCCGGACCTGGCGGGCCCGCCGATCCCGCCAATCGTGCCGATCCCGCTGATCCCGCCGACCCCGCGGGGCCTGACGACTTCGCCGTCCTCCACGGGCTCTACCGACTCACCGAACGCCTCGCCACCCGCCACCACCACCGTGTGCGGCGGCCCCTGCTCCTCCTCGTGGACGATCTCCAGGCGTGCGATGCGCCATCCCTCACCTTCCTGGCCTATCTCGTGCCGCGTCTTCAGACCATGCCGCTCCTCGTCGTCACCGCGCTGCGCACCGGGGAACCCCATATCCCCTACGAGAACGAGCAGTTGCTGGCCGACATCGCGCGAGACCCGGCGGTGGTGCACATCCGTCCCGGTCCGCTGAGCGCGGTCGGCGTCGCCGGACTCGTACGCCGACGGATGCGGGCAGCGGTGGACGAGGAGTTGGCCGGTGCGTTTCACCGGGCCTCGGCGGGACTGCCTCTGCTGCTGACGAGGCAGCTGCGGGCACTGGAGGGGGCGCACGGTGTGGACGCGCGCGCCGTCGCGGAGTCGGGCATCCGTGCCGTCTCGGGACTCGTGCTCGCACGGCTGGAGCGGCTGCCGTCCGCAGCCACGGCCGTCGCACGGGCGATCGCCGTCCTCGACGGCGTCGGCGACGGCGGCGACGGCGATTCCGGCCGTGTCGGCGATTCCGGCGGTGTCGGCGGGGCCGCGCTGCCGGTGGTCGCGGCCTTCACGGGGCTCTCCGAGCAGGACGTGGTGACGGCGACGGCGGTGCTCGCACGGGCGGAGGTGGTCCGTGACCAGTACCCGTTGGCCTTCGTGCATCCCCTGGCCGGCGAGGCCGTCCTGCGGACGGTGCCGGCTCAGGAACGCCCGGAGCTGCACGAACGGGCGGCCAGACTCCTCGACGGTGTGGGTGCCGATCCGGAGGAGACCGCCGCGCATCTGCTCCTGGTCCCTTACCGGGGCGACCCCTGGGTCGTCGCGGTTCTGCGCGCCGCCGCGGCCCGCGCGACCGCCCACGGTGCGAACGACGTGGCCGCCACCCTGCTCACCCGGGCGCTGCTCGAGCCGCCCGCCCGCGACGTACGCCCCGAGGTGCTGCTGGAACTGGGCCGGGCCGAAGCACTCGTGGACGGGCCGGCAGCAGCCCGACACCTTCGGGAGGCGTATACGACGTCGCCGTTGCGTGCGAGCGTCGCGCGCCTGCTCGCGCAGACACTGATCTACACCGGCAGGCCGGGCGAGGCGGCCGAACTGGCGGCACACGCCGCGGCGGAGCTGCCCGGGTCGGCCAGTACGGCCAGTACGGCCAGTACGGCCAGTACGGACGACGAACGGCAGGGACTGCTGGCCCTGGCGCGGCTCGGCGCGTTCGCGCACGGGCTCCAGGACATGAGTACCGACAGCGTGGACGCCCCGGTCGCGATCCCCGTCGGAGACGGCCCCGGCGCCCGGATGCTGGCCGCCGACGCGGCGCGAGAGGCCACCATGAAGGGGTTCGACCGCGCCGCCGCCGTCGCCTCCGCCCGGTTCGCCCTCACCGACCGGGTGCTGCTGCACAGCGGCGAGGTGCTCTCCTGGTGCACGGCGGCTGTCGTGCTGCACCTCGCGGACGAGGACGTCACGCTGCTGTGGGACGAGACGCTGACGTACACGGGGCAGCGAGGGTCGCTGATCGGCTCGCTGTCGGCGCACCTGTGGAAGGGGTTCACCGAGTGGCGGCACGGCGAACTGCACCGGGCACGCCGCTCACTCGGCACCGCGCTCGAACAGTTCGGTGCGTGGGGGATCACGCCCGGAGCTCCGCAGTGCCGGGCATTCCTGACCGGGGTTCTGCTGGACCTCGGGGACACCGCCGGGGCGCGTGTCTGCCTGGAGCGGATGCGGGCGGGGCACGGGGGTGCCGAGGG
>NZ_VJZE01000798.1 GCF_009377205.1 Streptomyces phyllanthi | reverse complement strand
GGGTGCTGGGAGTGCTCGCCTCTCTGGGCGGGGCCGCCCCGGAGGAGCCTTCGGGCTCCGAGGGTGCGAGCGGGTCGAGCGGGCCGAGCGGGTCGAGCGGCAGGGCACGTGGGGTGAACGACGGGCACGGAGCGACGGACGTGGACGGCGGCGGGGACTTCGACTGGCCGGACGTGGAGCCGGAGCCCGAGCCGGACGACTGGGCGTAGGGGGACACGTGATGGGTCAGCGGGACGCCATCGTCGCCGTGCTGCGGAGGGGCGACCGCGTGCTCGTCATAGAGCGCGGTCCCGAGGCCAGGCGGTCGGGCTACTGGGCGCCGCTCAGTGGGAAGGTCGAGCCGGGGGAGAGCCAGGAGGAGGCGCTGGTCCGGGAGGTCGGTGAAGAGGTCGGGCTGACGGTGTCCCCGCTGGCGAAGGTGTGGGAGTCGGAGACGGACGACCGGCGGTTCCGGCTGCACTGGTGGACCGCGGACGTGGAGGAGGGAGAGGTCGTCATGCAGCCGGGCGAGGTGAGTGACGCGAGGTGGGTCACGGTGGCGGAGTTCCTGGCGCTGGAGCCGACCTTCGCCGAGGACCGGGAGTTCTTCGAGCGGGTACTGCCCGGGATACCCGGGATACCCGAGGTGTAGGCACCTGCTCGCCCCGGCGTTTCACGGAGCCGGACGGAGCCAGGCTTCGAGTGCGGCGAAGTCCGCGTCGGTGAGACCGGTCGTGGAGTCCACGCGATGGAGAAGCGCGGGCCCTGGATGGTTCGCCGACACCCAGACTCGATCCCGCTCGCCGATCTCGTCATCGACCCATATGAACGGGCGCCCGGCCGCCGCTTCGACGAGGGCACGGGTCTTCCAGTGCAGGAGGCCTGCCTCGTCCTCCTCCGACGCCTCCGGCAGGTCCGTCACCGGAAGCTCGGGCAGGCCGAGGAGCGGGGACAGCACCTCGTTGGCGTCGTCCATCCACGCGGTGGCCCACATCAGGGCACAGGGCAGCGCCAGCAGACGCGGACCGTGCGCGGGGTCGAGCTTGGCCAGCTGCGGATTCGACGGCTCCTGCCAGCCGTCCCGTTCCCAGTGAGTCGGCGGAATCCGGGTTCCACCGTAGGGGAGGAGAGTTCCGTCGACGTCCAGGAAGAGCAGCGGGCCCTCCGCGTGTGCGGTCATGGCGGCACGTTAACGGCTCCAGCCGAGGAGAGCAGCTGGGTTCCGTGCGTACGTGTCTGCCGGGCAGGTCGTGGCGCCGGGTGCGTGTCTTTCGGGGCGCGGGGAACTGCGCGACAAGCCACCACGAACCCGCACCCGACCGCCGACAGGAACCCGGCAGACGCGACGTACGCGAGGTACCCGGCTACACCCCTGAAGGGGCGACGCGGCCGGTCACCTCGCCCAGGCCCACGCGCGTGCCGTGGGGTCCCGGGGCCCAGGCCGTGAGGGAGACCTCGTCGCCGTCCTCCAGGAACGTGCGCTTGCCGGTGGGGAGGTCAAGGGGGTCGCGGCCGTTCCAGGTCAGTTCGAGGAGGGACCCGCGTTCCCGCACCGAGGGCCCGCTCACCGTTCCCGAGCCGTACAGATCGCCCGTACGCAGCGACGCACCGTTCACCGTCATGTGAGCCAGCTGCTGGGCGGCGGTCCAGTACATGGTCGAGAACGGTGGTTCGGAGAC
The DNA here is from genome assembly GCF_009377205.1 of Streptomyces phyllanthi. Lineage (GTDB taxonomy): Bacteria > Actinomycetota > Actinomycetes > Streptomycetales > Streptomycetaceae > Streptomyces > Streptomyces phyllanthi. The sequence continues at coordinate 659 of NZ_VJZE01000798.1, read as the reverse complement.
CACGTGGCCGTTGATCGCCACCGAGATGCGCAGGTCGTAGCCGCCGGGGTCCTCGGAGGTGTCGTCCAGGTAGGGCAACAAGCCGTGTGTCCGCTCCGGAGGAGCCACGCGGGCTTCCTCCAGGGCGTCCAGCGGAGTGATCCACGCCGAGACGGAGGTGGCGAAGGACTTGCCGAGGAAGGGGCCGAGCGGGACGTACTCCCAGGCCTGGACGTCCCGCGCCGACCAGTCGTTCAGCAGGCAGAGGCCGAAGACGTGGTCACGGAAGGAAGAGAGGGGGACCGGGGTGCCCATGGGGGAGGGGACTCCCACGACGAATCCGACCTCCGCCTCGATGTCCAGGCGGGTGGAGGGGCCGAAGGTGGGAGTGGCGTCCGTGGGGGGCTTGCGCTGGCCCGCGGGACGCACGATGCCGGTGCCCGACACCACGACGGTGCCGGACCGGCCGTGGTAACCGATCGGCAGATGCTTCCAGTTGGGCGTCAGGGAGTCCGCGGCGTCCGGGCGGAAGATCTGGCCGACGTTCCGGGCGTGGTTCTCGGAGGCGTAGAAGTCGACGTAGTCCGCCACGTCGAAGGGCATGTGGAGCGTGACGGAGGAGAGGGGGTGGAGATGAGGGGCGATCGTCTCCTGGTGGGACGGGACGGTCAGCCATCCGG
>NZ_VJZE01000797.1 GCF_009377205.1 Streptomyces phyllanthi | reverse complement strand
CACGGGAGTTCGGCGAGGCGGACGTTGCGGAAGTCGTCGGCGTCGCGGAAGTAGGCGTACGCGTCCTCGCCGCGCCCGGTGCCGTCGACCTGCCCGGCGCGGGAGTACAGCAGGCGGGCCTGGCCGACGAGTTCGCGTTCCGTCCCGGTCAGTGCCTCACCGTGCGCCGCGAGATCGACGGCCGCGACGAGCGGCGCTCGTACTCGATCTGTTCACCGGCCGGTACGGCGCCGCGCATCGGCGTTCGCGTGGTACCGGGCGGGCTGTTCTCCTCCTGGCTGGTACACGGCGTACGCCCCGGTGACATCCTGCAGGTCATGGCCCCGGCGGGTGCGTTCAGCCCCGACCTCACCTCTCCCGGCGGCCCGGCCCACCATGCGCTCATCGCCGCCGGGTCCGGCGTCACACCGATGATGTCCATCGCCGCGTCCGTCCTCGCCGCGGACGAGGGCGCGCGCGTCACGCTCCTGTACGGCAACCGGCGCACCGGCACAGTGATGTTCGCGGACGAACTCGCCGACCTCAAGGACCGGTACCCGGCCCGCTTTCAGCTCGCCCACGTCCTGTCCCGCGAGCCGCGCGAGGCCGAGCTGCTCTCCGGCCGGCTCGACACCGAGCGGCTCACCGCGTTGCTGGACGCCCTCCTCGATGTCCGGGACGTCGCCCACTGGTGGCTGTGCGGCCCGCACGGCATGGTGCGCGATGCCCGCGCGCTCCTCACCGGACTCGGCGTCCCGGCGGACCGTGTCCACCAGGAACTGTTCCACGCGGACGAGGAACCGCCCACGACACCCCTCGCCGACCGCGACGACGCCACCGACCGGGGCCCGACGAGCGAGATCACCGTGATCCTCGAAGGCCGGGCCACCACGTTCACCGCGTCACGCCACAGCAGCGTCCTCGACAGTGCTCAACAGGCCCGCCCCGACCTGCCGTTCGCATGCAAGGGCGGCGTCTGCGGCACCTGTCGCGCCCTCGTCACCGAAGGCGCCGCCGACATGCGCCGCAACTACGCGCTGGAACCGGCGGAGGTCCTGGCGGGCTACGTCCTCACCTGCCAGACCCGTACCGCCTCCGACACGCTCACCGTCGACTTCGACAGTTGAGCACGCCGCCCGACCCGACCCTCGAGGGGACGGCCGGTGCGGGGCGACGAGGCCCCGGGGTCAGGTCGTGCCGCGACCAGCAACTCCATTCGATCGAGTCAGGCCGGCGTAGCGGTGAGCGAGTCCGCCGGGGAGCAGGTATTCGGCCAGTAGGTTGCCTGCGCGGTGGGACGGCAACCCCATGTCGTGCAGGAGCTCGTCGGCGCAGTGGATGTCGTAGGGGCCGAAGTCGTAGCCGCCGGAGCCCGGCAGGACCTGTTCCTGCCAGGCCAGGCGGGCGTCGATGGCTTCCCGCATCTCCTGCTCGCTCGGGGTGGTGCGCAGCGTGGTCCGGAAATGGCGGGTCAGCCAGTGTGCGGTGAGTTCCATGCCCATGATGTTGTTGAAGACCTGCCGGAAACCGACGAATGCCAGCCGGTCGGCGTCCGGTGGCACGATGCCTCGGTAGAGCCGCAGCCGCCCGGCGGAATCGTGCACCGGCACTCTCGGATCCAGGAACGGGAAGACCTTGTGGTGACCCGTGGCGAACACGATGACGTCCGCGGCCACTTCCTCGCCGGTCACCAGTCGCAGTCCCTGTTCGGTGTACGCCTCGACCGCACTGACCTTGGGGGCGATCAGGCCACGGCGAACGGCCCGCACGTAGCCTCGTGGCATCACGCCCGCATGGGCCAGGTGGAAGGGGAGCGCTCGGGCGGGCCGCAGATGCTTCGGCAGCCGGTAGAGCCCGGTGGAGAACAGCATGTCGCGGGTGATGAGCCACCACAGAGCCCGTTTTACCCGCTCGTCGATGCGGTCGATCGAACGGATGCAGGCCGGATCGTGGTAGCGGGGCAGGAGTGCCTCGCCGAACCGGGTGAACAGGATCCACTTGTAGCCGACCAGACCGAGCAGGAGCCGCTCGGGGACCATCCAGTTCACCTTGCGCTGCACAAGGGTGGCCGAGGTCGCCTCGTGTGCGGCGCGGGTGATCAGATCCAACGCGGACTTGCCGCCGCCCACGACGACCACGCGCCGACCGGCACATGTCCCGGCCCTCACCTCGTTGGAATGCAGCACGGTCCCGCGGAACGACTCACGCCCGGGTAACTCGGGCAGGTGGGCATGGTGATGAGCCCCGCTGGCGACGACGACGTAGTCGAATCGTTCGCGCTGAGCCTCCGCCGTCTTCTCCCCCGCGGGCCGCGAGTCGATCCACCAGCCGGAGGCGCCCACCCGCCCAGCTC
>NZ_VJZE01000796.1 GCF_009377205.1 Streptomyces phyllanthi | reverse complement strand
GTTTCGGGCGGGTGGGCGGAGCGCCGTACGGCTGGCCGTGCTCGACAACAATCCTCGCGCCCTCGCCTTCTGGACGAGCCTCGGGTACGAGGTCATCGATCAGCGTGAGGATCTGCAACTCGGGCGGCCTTGTGCTGTGTTGCGAAAGCCATTGTGAAGTCGCCGGGCCCCGGGGGCTGTTCGCGTCAGTCCCACCAGAAGCACCAGCCGTCCTGAGCCCCGTCGCCGACTAGTCCTTCCTCCGCGTAGGCCGCCAGCGTGCCACTGCCCTGACGCACGTTGTCCGGGCAGAACGCGAAGTGCTCGGCGGCGAGCAGCAGGGCCTGGTCCATGGTGGTGGGAGGGGTGGCCACGCTTGCGTACAGGGTGTCGAAACCCACGCCGACCACCCGGGTGCCGAAGCGTTGTCCCCAGCTGTGCAGTACCGCCGCGATCTGTCCCGTGTCGGTGGTGTGGTTGGTCGGGCCGGCCCATCCGCAGGTGACCAGTGCGGCGGCGCCGCTTTCCGCTGCGACCAGCCCAAGTCTCGCCTCCGGACGGTCCCTCAGCAGGCGGGCCGCGTACTCGCACGCCGACGTGTCCGGATCAGCCCTGGTGCCATCCGACGCGGGAGGCGACGCCAGGCCCGGCCAGGTGGGGCCGAACGGGGCCGTGACGGCTCGTAGTTCCTCCACGTCCTCCGGTGGGTCGTCCTCGTGGGAGACGGCCACTCGCTCCCACCAGAGGCGCAGAAGGGCTGCGGCGTCGTGCTCGTCCGGAGACGACATGCGTTGCGGGTACAGCTCTCGGGACTCCCAGGGGCGGAAGGCCGCCCCCGCCTCCAAGGGAAGCAGGAGTAGTGGGGTCAGGCCGGACCGTGCCCGCTCGTTGTGCAGGGCCTCCCACAGGCCGGGCGGTGCCGAACCGTCGCTCACCCACATCACCGGCGGCGCCGCGCCACCCTTGCCGGATCCGAACAGCTGCCTGCCCCACCGGCCCCGCTCAGGGGGTGGTGGGGAGAGGAGGTGGCCCGAGGGCAGCCTCACCGACAGGGTGCGCCCGTCAGCGCCGCCGGCCGGCAAGAGCCGGCTGAGCTCGGCGGGCAGGGGCTGGTGGTCGGTCATGGGCCCACGCTAGGGGCGGCCACTGACAGCGCCTGGTCCGGCACAGCCGAGCCTCCCTCATGCCCCGCCCAGGCTCGGCGGTGTCCAGGCCGCGTGCCGCAGGACCGTGCGGATCGTCGCCCGGGACGGAGCCAGCCGGAGAGCCGTGTTGCGGGCTGCGACGGCCACGGGGTGGCTCAGTCGCTGGCCCATCCGGCCGATCTGGCGGGCGGCGCGGGCGATGGACTGGGTGCGGCGGCGCCGTTCGGTGTCGTAACGGGCCAGTGCCGTTTCGATCGTGGGCCCGGTGGCGAGTACGGCGGCCAGCGTGGCCGCGTCCTCCAGGGCCTGACTGACGCCCTGGCCGAGGTTCGGGGTCATGGCGTGGGCCGCGTCCCCGAGGAGGGCGATCCGGCCCGCGGTGAAGGCGGGCAGGGGGGTGACCAGTTCGTGGATGTCGTGGTGCAGGACGGCGTCGGGACGGGTCGCGTCCAGCAGGGTGGGGATCGGATCGTGCCAGTCGCCGAACCGATCGCGCATCGCGGCGAGGGGATCCTCGTGGCGTACACCGGGCGGTGAGTTGAGTACGGCGTGCCACTCGGCCCGGCCGTCGACGAACGCCATGTGGCCGAACTCGACGCCCCTCCCCCAGGTCAGTTCCAGGTCGTCGCGCAACTCGACCGGGTGCTCGGTGAGGGCGCGTACCACGGTCGATCCGCTGTACACGGCGCCGGGATGGCGGGGGAACAGCTGGGTGCGTATACGGCTGTTGACGCCGTCCGCGGCCACGGCCAGGTCCGCTTCCACGACGCCGTCTCCGACCGGTACGCGGACCCGGTTCGGGTCGGAGTCGTCGATGGTCGTCACCTCCGTCCCGACGACCAGGCACTCGGGTGGCAGCGCCGCGCGCAGCAGCCGGTGCAGGTCGGCCCGGAGCATGCCGAGGAGCGGCGCCCCCAGCTTGCGCTCCAGCGCGGTTCCGTCCAGCCGGGTCAGCCAGCCACCACCGGGGATCCGGGTGCCCCCGGTGTACTGGGGCCGCCCGGCGGCGCGTACCGCCTCGCCGACGCCGAGGGCGTCCAGGGCGCGGACACCGTTGGCGTGCAGGGAGATGCCCCCGCCCACGTCGGAGAGGACGGGCGCGCGTTCGACGACCGTCACCTCCCAGCCGGTCATGCGCAGACCGACCGCGGCGGACAGCCCTCCGATTCCCCCGCCGACGACCACCGCACTGCCGCCCATCCCTGCCCCCTTCGTC
>NZ_VJZE01000795.1 GCF_009377205.1 Streptomyces phyllanthi | reverse complement strand
CCCCCGGGAGGACGACGCGCCGGGTGCGGGGTGCGGGGCGGGAAGGAGGCCGATCGTATCCCGCCGTCCCACATGGTGGTCGATCTGTTCACCAACTGGACACAATCCGGTGCGGCGACCCATGTCGACTAGCGTCAGGACATGACCAGCGACACCACCCGCACCCTCGCCGACGCCCTCGCCTCCGGCCCGCTCGTCCTCGACGGCGGCATGTCCAACCAGCTGGAGTCCGCGGGCCACGACCTGAGCGACGGCCTCTGGTCGGCCCGGCTGCTCGCCGAGCGCCCCGAGGCGATCACCGAGGCCCATCTCGCCTACTACGAGGCGGGCGCGGACGTGGCGATCACCTCCAGCTACCAGGCGACGTTCGAGGGCTTCGCCCGGCGCGGGACCGGCCGCGAACGGGCGGCCGAACTCCTCACCCTGAGCGTGGAGTCGGCGCGCGAGGCGGCCCGGCAGGTCAAGGACTCCTCGCGGCCCCTCTGGGTGGCCGCGTCCGTCGGCCCGTACGGCGCGATGCTCGCGGACGGCTCCGAGTACCGCGGCCGCTACGGGCTCACGGTCGCCGAGCTGGAGGCGTTCCACCGCCCGCGCCTGGAGGTCCTGGCCGCCGCCCGCCCGGACGTCCTCGCCCTGGAGACGATCCCGGACAGCGACGAGGCCGAGGCACTGCTCCGGGCGGTGCGCGGCCTCGGCGTGCCCGCGTGGCTGTCGTACACGGTGGCCGGTGACCGCACCCGCGCCGGACAGCCCCTGGAGGAGGCGTTCGCCCCGGCCGCCGACGTGGACGAGATCGTCGCGGTGGGCGTGAACTGCTGCGCCCCCGAGGACGTGGAGGGCGCCATCGGGACGGCGGCCCGGGTCACCGGCAAGCCGGTCGTCGTGTATCCGAACAGCGGTGAGGTCTGGGACGCCGGGGCCCGCGCGTGGACCGGCCGCTCCAGGTTCACCACCGCGCAGGTCACCGGCTGGCAGCGGGCGGGGGCACGGCTGATCGGCGGGTGCTGCCGGGTGGGGCCGGAGGCGATCACGGCCATCGCGGGGACGGTGCGCGGAGGTTCCGCGGCGTAACCCGCTCGGCGCGGCTACGGCCACAGCGACAGGAGCAGCCACAGCGACAGGAGCAGCGGCGCCCCGGGTGGGCGCGTGCCCGAGCCGGGCGCACCATGCGGACCGGTATCGGCCTGGCACCGCTTGACTACGTGCAGTAGTGTTTTGAACACACTGTGTTGTATTCGCCGCTCTCCAGCGAGGGGACCCCCGTGAGCCGTACGCGCATCATCGCCACCATCGGACCTGCGACAAGCTCCGCGGAGATGCTGATCTCCCTGGCCGAGGCGGGCATGAGCATCGTGCGGCTCAACGCCTCACACAATGCGCTGGCATGGCACCGGGACACGATCGACCTGATCAAGCGGGTGCTTCCCACGACCCCCGTCCTGCTGGACGTGCCGGGGCGCAAGATCCGCACCGCCCACCTGGCGCATGAGCCCGTCTTCGCCGTCGGTGACCTGATCACCCTCACGACGGAGGAGGGACACGACGGCCGGCAGAAGGTGACGGTCGGCTCACGGCGGCTGCACCTGGACGTCTCCCCCGGAGACACGCTGCTGGCTGACGACGGCAAGCTGCGGTTCACGGTCATCGACGTCACCGGCCCCGACATCCACTGCCGGGCCGAGGTGGCCGGCCGGCTCCGCAGCAGGAAGGGCATCAACGTTCCGGGGGTGGAGCTCGGCGGGGAGCTGGTCGGCGAGCGTGACCGCGAGATGCTGGCCTTCGCCCGTGAGACCGGCGTCGACCTGGTCGGGATCAGCTTCGTCGAGTCGGCCCGGCATGTCGCGCTGGTCCGGGAGCAGCTGCCCGGCGGGCGCCCCGGCATCGTCGCGAAGATCGAGACCCCGCGCGCCGTGCGGAACCTGGAGGAGATCATCGACAGTTCGGACGCCGTCATGATCGATCGCGGCGATCTGTCGGCCGAGACGGATCTGAAGCAGATCGGTGTGCTGCAGAAGGAGATCCTCTCCCGGGCCACCGAGTTCGAGAAGCCGGTCATCGTGGCGACGGAGATGCTGGAGACGATGATCGAGCGGCCCTACCCGACCAAGGCCGAGATCACCGACATCACCAACGCCGTCCTCGACGGCGCCGCCGGTGTCATGCTGTCGGGCGAGACCGCGTTCGGTACCTATCCCGTCGAGTCGGTCACCCTCATGAGGCAGGTCGCGTCGGCGGCGGAGCAGTACCTCGGCACGAGGGGCGCTCCGCTGGAAGGCACGACGGGCACCTGGCGTGGCGACCTGACCTCGGTCAGCGCCCCCGCCGCGGGGGCCGCGGGCGATCACGAGCCCCTGCCC
>NZ_VJZE01000794.1 GCF_009377205.1 Streptomyces phyllanthi | reverse complement strand
CCCCGTTTCCCCTCCCGGGACTCGGTCCTGGGCGCTGCCGCCCTGGTCAACCCGGCCCCCCGGCCTTCACCCGGTGCTGACCGGACCTGCCGGACGGGTGCTGTGTTCCGTACGGCACAATGCGCTCTCATCGCACGGTAGTGGTACGGCTGTCGCAGGGCGCAGGCGTACGGGGCGGAAGCGGCGCGGGAAAGGGCGGGCTCGGGCGTGGCGGTGCAGGAGGCGAGACAGGGCGCGGGCGCCCACGAAGGCGGCTGCACGTGCGGGGACTGCCCGCACGGGGCACGTGAGGGACACCGGCGCGCGGTCGCCGCGTTCCTGCTCAAACGCGAGGAGTTCGCATCCGGGCAGGGGCTGCCCGCGGCGGTCGCGCACTCCGCGTCGGCGTCCCGCCAGTGGGTCTCCGACGAACTCACCCAGTCCGCCGCCCTCGTCGCCGAACGCGGCCGGGCGGAGGGCGAGGCCTGGCTGCAGCGCCTGTGGCTCCGTACCGCATACGTCGTATGGAGCGCCGTCCTGCTTCTGTTCCTGGTCCAGGTGCTCACCGCGATCGGTGCGGGCTGGACGGTGGCGCGCACGGCCGGACTGCTGGCCGCGCTGCTGACGGGCCTGGCCCTGACAGGCGCCGGGTATCTGCACCGCGCGCGGGGCGGTGCGCCGGCACCGGTGATCGGCGAGGACAACCGGCTGTCCACCTCCCGTGCGGTCGCCGCGAGCTGGGTACTGCTCGCCGGATACGCCGTCCTCGTACTGGTCGGGCAACTGGCCGCCGCCTCGGACCACGACGACCGGGACGCGCTGATCGCCGGGCTCGAACTCGCCCGGGGCGCCGGCATCGTCACCGTCCTTGCGGTGGTGTGCGGGATCGCCGTACTGGTACGGCGGGTGGTCGGTCTGCGCGTCCTCGGCCAGCGCCTGCAGAAGGTCGGCGCGTACCGCCCCCGTGCTGCCGACCTTCTGACCGACGACTCCGGCCGGGGCAGCTTCACCGATATCCAGTACGTGGTGGTCAGCACCGTCGCACTGGTCTTCGCGGCCGTACGCCTGGCCCGTCGCCCCGACCAACTCCCCGACCTGCCCTGGGGACTGGCCCTGCTCGTCCTGGTCTCGGCGGCCACATACCTCGCCGGCAAGTACGCGGAGGGCGGTCGACCGGTGATCCTCTCCGTGGTCCGGGCCCGCGAAGCCGGCGACCTCGACGCGCCCATCCGCACCGGCGACGACATCGAGATCCGCGGCGCCGGCTTCGTCCCGCCGGGCGCCCAGGCCGCGGACCGCCTCTCCCGGATGGTCGTCCGTATCGGCGCCGTCCATGTCCACGTTCCGCTCGTCCCCGTCGTCGGCGGCTTCAGCAACCCCACGGACGCCGTCCTCACCGTGCCGGTCCCCGCCGATGTGGAGCCCGGCCGGGTGGAGGTCCAGGTGGTGACCGCCGCGGGGGCGGAGACCAACCGGTACGCCATCGAGGTGACCGACTGAACCACGGGTTCACCGAGTCCAGAGCGGCCTGAGCTGTACGGAAGCCGCCAGAGAAGTACTGATAAAGGCCCCCAAAGGCGCCACGAAAGGCAAGCTTTACAGAAAAACCAGGGGTGACTCATTGAGCGGCACCCCCCTTTCGTACGTATGGTCTGTTGAGGGGTCAACGGCACGCGGCGAGAGGCGGCGAAGAGTCATGACTCACAGTATTCGTTCGGACACGCAGGCCCCCTATCTCGATGGCGACCGGGACTGGCGGGACACCGCCACCCGCTACGCCCTGCTGCCGCTGAGGGTCTTCCTCGGCGTCACCTTCATCTACGCCGGCCTGGACAAACTCACCGACAGCGCGTTCATGTCCGAAGCCGGCGCCGGCTCGATCGGCGACATGATGCGCGCGGTCCGCGACTCCTCGGCGATCCCGGCCCTCGTCGACCTCTCCCTGAAGAACCCCGTCGGCTTCGGCTACGCCATCGCCTTCGGTGAACTCGCCGTAGGCATCGGCACCCTGCTCGGTATCCTCTCCCGCCTCGCGGCGTTCGGCGGCGTCCTGATCTCCCTCAGCCTCTGGCTGACGGTGAGCTGGGCCGCCAGCCCCTACTACTACGGCAACGACCTTCCCTACCTCATGGCCTGGCTTCCCATCGTCCTCGCCGGCGCCCCGGTCCTCTCGATCGACGCGGCCTTCCGTAACCGCCGCAGGCACCGAGCAGGCGCCTACCGCTGAACCACCGACCCGCCGACGACCTCCCCAAGGCGGGCCTTCCGTGCACCCCGTCGCCCCTGTACACGGAGCATCCCCGCACTGTGTACGGGGGCGCTCCTGTGCCGGGCGCCCCTGCACTCGGGCGGGCCGCAACGCCGAGTCGACCCACACCCC
>NZ_VJZE01000793.1 GCF_009377205.1 Streptomyces phyllanthi | reverse complement strand
GGACTCCGCCGCCCCCACCAGCCCCGCGGAGCGCCCCGCATGACCGTCGACTGGTCGTGGATCGGCGACCACACCGACGACCTGGCCTCCCTCTCCCTCTCCCACCTCCAGGCCGCCCTCTCCGCCGTCCTCGCCGGGCTGCTGATCTCGCTCCCCCTGGCCGTGATCGCGCACCGGATCCGCCCCCTGCGCGGCCTCCTCCTCGGCCTCTCCAACATCCTGTTCACGATCCCGTCGATCGCGGTCTTCGTCCTGCTCCTGCCGGTGAGCGGTCTGACCCGCACCACGACCGTCATCGGCCTGACGATCTACACCCTGGTCGTCCTGCTGCGGAACACGGTCGAGGGTCTCGACTCCGTCCCCGCGAAGACGAAGGAGGCCGCGCGGGCGATGGGTACGCGCCCCCTGCGCACCCTCCTCACCGTCGAACTCCCCCTCGCCCTCCCGGTGATCATGGCGGGGCTCCGGATCGCAACGGTCATGTCGATCTCGCTGGTCTCGGTCGCCACGTACATCGGCGACGGCGGTCTCGGCCAGCTCTTCACGGACGGCTTCCAGCGCAACTTCCCGACCCCGGTGATCGCCGGTGTCGTCCTCACCCTCCTCCTCGCACTGGTGGCGGACGCGCTGCTGGTCGCCGTCCAGCACGTCCTCACTCCGTGGACCCGGAAGCGGGGTGCCTGACACCGTGTACGAACTCTTCGAGAACCTCGGCATGTGGCTGACCAGCGGCGAGCAGTGGTCAGGACCCGACGGCATCGCCCACCGCCTCGCCGAGCACCTCGAGTACTCCCTCCTGGCCACGCTCATCGGAGCGGCCATCGGCCTCCCACTCGGCCTGCTCATCGGTCACACCGGCAGGGGCGCCTTCCTCGCCATCAACCTCGCGTCCTTCGGCCGCGCCCTGCCCACCGTCGGCCTGGTCGTCCTGGTCTTCCTGGCCAGCGGCCTGTCGATGTGGCCGGTGTACGTCGCTCTGGTCGCCCTCGCGGTCCCGTCGATCGTCACCAACACGTACGCGGGCATGAGGGCCGTGGACGGGGAGGTGAAGGACGCCGCCCGCGGCCAGGGCATGCGTGCCCATCAGGTGCTGTTCCGGGTCGAGCTGCCCCTCGCGTTCCCCCTGATCATGACGGGCCTGCGGCTGGCCCTGATCCAGGTGGTCGCCACGGCCACGATCGCCGCGTACGTCTCCTTCGGCGGACTGGGCCGCTACGTCTTCGACGGCCTCGCCCAGCGCGACCTCGTCCAGGTGCTCGGCGGCGCCGTCCTGGTGGCCGTGGTGGCCGTGGTCCTCGACCTCGCGCTCGCCGCACTCCAGCGCGCCCTCTTCCGCAACCGCCCGGCGTAAGGAACCCCCGTGCCCAAGGAATCCCCCCTCCGCAAGGAATCCCCTCGCATGAACCGACGCACCCTCCTCGGCGGCCTCGCCGGAGCGGCCGTCTCCGTCCCCGCCCTCGCCGCGTGCAGCGGCGGCATCACCTCCCTCGAAGGGGAGGGCGGCCTGGGCTCGGGCACCGGCTCCAGCAAGGGCGGCCTCACCATCGGCACCGCCAACTTCACCGAGAACCAGGTCCTCGGGTACCTCTACGCGGCCGTCCTCGAAGCGGCCGGTGTGAAGACCACCGTCCGCCCCAACCTCGGCACCCGCGAGATCGTCTTCCCCGCGCTGAAGAGCGGTGACATCGACCTGCTCCCCGAGTACCAGGGCGCCCTGCTCCACCATCTCGACCCGAAGTCGACGGCCACGGAGGAGGGCGAGATGCAGAACGCCCTCACGATCGCGCTCCCGTCCGGCCTCCAGGTCCTGCCGTACGGCCTGGCCGAGGACTCCGACGCCTTCGCCGTCACCCGGGAGACGGCCGAGAAGTACGGTCTGACCACCCTCGCCGACCTCGCGAAGCAGAACGGAAAGCTGGTCCTCGGCGCGGCACCGGAGATGAAGACGCGCCAGGTCGGCGTGGTCGGCCTCAGGGAGGTGTACGGGGTGGAGTTCAAGGAGTTCAAGTCGCTCGACTCCTCGGGGCCGCTCGTCAAAGGCGCCCTGAGGAAGGGCGACGTGGACGTGGCGAACCTCTTCACCACCGACACCGACCTCAAGACCGACGACTGGGTGGTCCTCACCGACCCGAAGAACCTCATCCCCGGCCAGCACGTCGTCCCCCTGATAGCCGACCGCAAGGCCGACACCCCGGTCCGCAAGGCCCTCGCCGAACTCGGCAACGTCCTGACGACGGATGACCTCACCGAGCTCAACCGCCAGGTGGACAAGGACAAGAAGGACCCGGAGGACGTGGCGAACGCGTACGCCGAGCAGCACGGGCTGACGAAGTGACCCGGCGCGGGCAGCCCGGGGCCTGGGTGTCGGGGGGCGGG
>NZ_VJZE01000792.1 GCF_009377205.1 Streptomyces phyllanthi | reverse complement strand
GTGGGGTCGCGGGCGGGCTTGCGGCTGGGCGCGGTCGGGCTTGCGGCGGAGCGCGGTCAGGCTTGCGGTAGGGCTTGCGGTCGGGCTTCCGTTCTGACGTACCGTCAGGAGTATTCACAAGTACAGGCGGCTGGGTTATACAGGGGTCGCCGGACTGGAACGCGTTCTAAAGTGAGCGGGTTCCGCGACCCGGCCCCCGTGACGACCTCGGTGCGGCCGACGGTGCGGACGGCCGCATCGAGGTCTTCGTCGTCGTGAGTCAGGAGCCCCATGCCCATCGACGCAGCCAAGGCCCTCGCGGCCGAGCCCCGGTCCGCGGAGATCTCCTGGACTCCGAAGGACGTCCAGCTCTACCACCTCGGTGTGGGCGCCGGCGCGAATCCTGACAGGCGCAGCCCCGCGACCGACCCCGACGAGCTGCGTTACACCCTGGAGTCCCGGCTGCACGTCCTGCCCAGCTTCGCCACCGTCGCGGGCGCGGGCTCGCCGGGTGTGATCAGCGGACTGTCGATGCCCGGCGTCGACGTCGACCTGGCGCGTGTGCTGCACGGCGGCCAGAGCCTCGCCCTGCACCGCCCGATCCCCACCGAGGGCACGGCGACCGCCACCGCGCGCGTCGCCGCCGTGTACGACAAGGGCAAGGCGGCGATCCTGGTCCTGCGCACCGAAGTCGCCGACGCCGAGGGCCCGTTGTGGACGAACGACGCCCAGATCTTCGTACGCGGCGAAGGCGGCTGGGGCGGCGACCGGGGTCCGTCCACCCGCCTCGACCCCCCGTCCGGAGAGCCGGACAGGACCGTGGAGCGCACGGTCCGCGAGGACCAGGCGCTCCTCTACCGGCTCTCCGGCGACTGGAACCCTTTGCACGCCGACCCCGAGTTCGCCAAGCGCGCCGGGTTCGACCGGCCGATCCTGCACGGGCTGTGCACGTACGGGATCACGCTGAAGGCGGTCGTCGACACGCTGCTCGGCGGCGACGTGGGCCGGGTCCGGGCGTACGGCACACGCTTCGCCGGGGTCGTCTTCCCGGGCGAGACCCTGCGCATCCGGATGTGGCGGCAGGGCGACGCCACCGTCCGGGTCTCGGTGACGGCCGTCGAGCGGGAGGACGCCCCGGTGCTGGCCGACACCCTCGTCGAACACTCCTGAGCAGCCCGGCACGTCGGTTCGCCACCGGCACGTCGGTACGCCACCGGCACGTCGGTACGACCAGTACTCCGGTACGACCAGCACTTCAGTACTTCTGAGGGGAGCCGCACCATGCGCGCAGCCGTACTGCACGAGATCGGCCAGGACAAGCTCGACGTCCTCGACGGCGTCGAGGCGGTGGGCTTCGGGCCCGGCAAGGTCAGGATCCGGGTACGGGCCACGGGGCTGTGTCACTCCGACCTGTCCGCCATGGCCGGGGTCCTGCCGCAGCCCGCGCCCTTCATACCCGGCCACGAGGGGGCGGGCGAGATCCTCGAAGTCGGTGAGGGCGTCGGCCACCTGAAGGCCGGCGACCGGGTCGTGGTCTGCTGGCTCCCGGCCTGCGGTGTGTGCCCCGCCTGCAAACGCGGCCAGACGCAGCTCTGTCTCGCCGGCTTCCTGAACGCGGGCACGCCCAACTTCAAGCGCCCGGACTCAGACGTGTTCGGCTTCGCGGGCACCGGCACCTTCGCCGAGGAGGTCGTCGTGGACGCGGGCTGCGCGGTGCCCATCCCCGACGACGTGCCCTTCGACATCGCCGCCCTCATCGGCTGCGGTGTCACCACCGGGCTCGGGGCCGCGCTCAACACGGCGAACGTGGAGGCCGGTTCGTCGGTCGCCGTGGTCGGCTGCGGCGGTGTCGGCATCTCCGCGATCCAGGGGGCACGACTCAAGGGCGCCGCCGAGATCGTCGCCGTGGACCCGGTCGCCTCACGACGCGAGTCCGCGCTCAAGTTCGGCGCCACGAAGGCGGTGGCGCCGGAGGAACTGGCCGACGCCAAGCAGTCGGTCACGGGCGGCGAGGGCTTCGACTACGTCTTCGAGGTCGTCGGCAAGTCGGCCACGGCCCGCACGGCGTACGAGAACACGCGGCGCGGCGGCACGCTCGTCATCGTCGGCGCGGGCGCCATGGACGACTTCCTCCAGCTCAACATGTTCGAGCTGTTCTTCGACGAGAAGCGCATCCTGCCCTCGATGTACGGCGGTGGGGACGTTTTGCGGTCGTACGAGCGCACGATCGCGCTGTGGCGCGCCGGGCGTATCGACCTGTCGGGCCTGATCACCCACCGGGTGCCGCTGGCCGACATCAACGAGGCGCTGGACCAGATGAGGACGGGCACGGCGCTGCGTACGTGCATCGAGATCTGAGGCTCGGGGGCTCGGGGGCTCGGGAGTTCGGGGACTTGAGG
>NZ_VJZE01000791.1 GCF_009377205.1 Streptomyces phyllanthi | reverse complement strand
GGTGGGGGCGGCGGGGGCGGCATCCCACCACGCGCTCCCTCAGCGCACCGGCACCAATCCCCGCCGAGCCTCAACCCGAGCCGCCCGCGACCCCGCCACCGTGATCGCCACCACGCCGGCCACCGCCAGCAGCCCCATCGACACCGTCCCGCTCCAGCCCCCCGAGTGGAACGCCACCGCACCGAGCGTGCTCCCCACGCTGGAGCCCACGTAGTACGCGGACTGGTACAGCGCGGAAGCCTGGGCGCGCCCGTGCCGGGCCGTGTGGCTCACCGCCGAGGACGCCACCGCGTGCCCCGCGAAGAAGCCCGCCGTGATCAGGACCAGCCCGAGCAGCACCAGCGGCAGTGAGCCGGCCAGGGACAGGACCAGCCCCGACGTCGTCGTACCGCCCGCCAGGTACAGTGCCCCGCGCCGACCCAGCCGCCCGACCAGCTTCCCGGCGGCGGAGGCCGACACCGTACCCACCAGGTACACCAGGAAGATCGAGCCGACGATGCCCTGCGGAAGCGAGAAGGGGGCCTCGCTCAGCCGGTAGCCGATCACCGTGTAGACGCCGCCGAACACCGTCATGAACAGCGCCCCGATCGCGTACAGCCGACGCAGCAGCGGGTTCGCCAGATGCGCCCGGACCGTACCCGCCAGGACCCGCGGCCGCAGCGAACCCGGAGTGAAGTGCCTCGGCGCCGGCAGCAGCAGCCGGAAGGCCACCGCGCATCCCACCGCCACGACACCGAGCACACCGAGCGCGACCCTCCAGCCCCACTCCTGCGCGACCCAGCCGGTGATGACCCGACCGCTCATACCGCCGACGCTGTTGCCCGCGACGAACAGCCCGATCGCGGTGATGAGCGCCCTCGGGCGGACCTCCTCCGCCAGATACGCCGTCGCCGAAGCAGGCACCCCCGCCAGCGCCGCGCCCTGCACCGCCCGCAGCGCCACCAGGGCACTCAGGTTCGGGGCGAAGGGGATCAGCAGCCCGACCGTCACCGCGACCGCCAGCGACGCCGTCATCACCGTACGCCGCCCGAACCGCTCCGACAGCGCGCTCATCGGCAGCACGAACAGCGCCAGCGCACCCGTCGCGGCCGACACCGTCCAGCTCGCCGTACTCGCGGTCGCCCCGAAGTCCCCCGAGACCAGGGGCAGGAGCGCCTGCGTGGAGTAGAGCAGTGCGAAGGTCGCGACACCCGCGAGGAAGAGGGCCAGACTCATCCGGCGGTAGCCGGGCCCGCCCGGAGCCATCCGCGTGTCACCGGAGGAGGCGGAGGCGGAGGACGCGCACGGGGCGACAGGAGAAGTTGCCGACGCGGAAGACGCGGAGGACACGGAAGCCGCGGAGGACACGGAAGCCACGGAAGACGCGGAAGACATGGACGATGCGGAAGGCGCGGAAGAGGTCATCGACGTGGTCGACGCCGAGGAACCGGTGGGAACGACTGCTTCGGCGCCCGCGGTGGCAGGCGCCTCGGTACTGACGGAAGGCATGCCTCGAACGTACGAACCCCACCACTCATCCGTCCAATGCATGGAACCGTCATAATCGTTCCCATGGTGCATCAGCAGAGGTCAGAGGCTCACCTGTCACCGTCCAGTGACACAGAAGACATCGTGGCGATGCTCGCCCCGCGTCTCGCGTACTTCGCCGGCGTCGCCCGCACCGAACATGTCACCAGGGCCGCGCAGGAGATGCAGGTCCCGCAGTCGACGCTGTCCCGGGCCATGGTCCGGCTCGAACAGGACCTGGGCGTCGACCTGTTCGCCCGCCGGGGGCGCACGGTCTCCCTCACCCCCGCAGGCCGTACGTTCCTCGGCTCCGTGGAGCGCGCCCTCGCGGAGATCGAACGCGCGGCCGACGAGGTGCGCGCCGACGCCGACCCCGCCACCGGCAAGGTCGCGTTCGGCTTTCTGCACACCATGGGGTCGGAGACGGTCCCCGGGCTCATCCGCGCCTTCCGCGCCGACCATCCGCGCGTCCGCTTCAGCCTCGTCCAGAACTACGGCGAGGCGATGATCGAACGGCTGCGGTCGGGCGAACTGGACCTGTGCCTGACATCCCCCGTCCCGGACGCCCCCGACCTGGTAGCCCGCCGCCTCGACGAACAGAAGCTGCGCCTCGTCGTCCCGGCCGACCACCGCCTCGCCTCCCGCAAGCGCGTACGCCTCGCCGAGGCCGCCGAGGAGACCTTCGTGACCCTGGAACCCGGCTACGGCATGCGCCGTATCACCGACGACCTGTGCCGGCAGGCGGGCTTCAAGCCCCGCATCGCCTTCGAGGGCGAGGAGGCCGAGACCCTGAGGGGCCTGGTCGCCGCCGGCCTGGGCGTGGCCCTCCTGCCCCCACCGGCCGTGCCCCGCCCCGGAGTGGCCGAGCTGACGG
>NZ_VJZE01000790.1 GCF_009377205.1 Streptomyces phyllanthi | reverse complement strand
GAGGGGGCCGAGGGGGCCGTGGAGGCCGAGGGGGCCTCGGGGGACGATGGTGCCGAGAGCGCCGATGGCAGCAAGGGCGCGGAGAGCGCTGAAAGCCCGGAGGCCGCTGAAAGCCCGGAGAGCGCCGAGCGCCCGGAGGCCGCTGAAAGCCCGGAGAGCGCCGAGGATGGCGTACACCCCGGCGACGACGTCAGCCCTGAGGGGGACGTGAGTCCCGGGAGCGGCGCGGAGTCCAGGCCGCACCGTAGGCGTTCGTCCCTGGTCGCCGCGGCGGTGGCGGCCGCGGTGCTGCTCGTCGGAGGCGGCGGGGCCTACCTCGCCACGAGCGCCACCAGCGGCTCCGGTGGCTCCGGCAGCGACTCCGGCGCCCCGGCCGACGACACTCCCCCGCCGCTGGCCCTGGACGGCTACACCGAGGGCGGTACGCACGGCATCGCCCCCGGCGAGCCCAACCCCGCCGGCGTGACCTATCGCGCGGACGGCGACCTCCCCGAAGGCCCGGACTCCGCGCCCGTCTACCGGTCGGCCGGCGACGTGACCTCGGCCGACGTGGCCCGCCTCGCGAAGGCCCTCGGTGTCGAGGGCAAGCCCACGGCCGAGGGCGACTTGTGGAGGGTGGGCGGTGCGACGGACGGTTCGGGGCCGCGCCTCCAGGTGAACAAGGGCGCGCCGGGCACCTGGACGTTCAGCCGGTACGCGCCCGGCACGGACAACTGCCGGAAGGCCGACGTCTGCGCCTCGGTTACGACGCCGGTGGGCGACCCGGTGAGCGAGGCCGTCGCGAAGCGGGCCGCCGCGCCGGTCCTGAAGGCCGTCGGCCAGGACGCGGCCAAGCTGGACGCCACCCAGGTCGCGGGCGCGGTCCGGACGGTGAACGCCGATCCCGAGGTCGGCGGGCTCCCCACGTACGGCTGGACGACCGGCATCCAGGTGGGCGCCGACGGCCAGGTGGTCGGCGGGAGCGGCAACGTGAAGGCTCCGGCCAAGGGGGACACGTACCCCGTCATCGGCGCGGAGAAGGCGCTGGGCCTGATGAACGGGACGGGGGCCGGGGCGGAGACCGGCGCGGAGAACGGCACCGGCGACGGGCGCAAGGGCATCGGCGGCTGCGCCAGCCCCGTACCCCTGAAGGACCGGAACGAGGCGCCGTGCGAGGTGTCGACCGTGGCTCCGTCCCCGGAGCCGGTGGTCGTCGAGGACGCCGTCTTCGGGCTGGCCTCGCACTTCGTGGACGGCGAGCAGACGCTCGTACCGTCCTGGCTGTTCGAGGTACGGCCGGAGGGCGCCGACGGGAGCTTCACCGTGACGCACCCGGCGGTCGACCCGAAGTACCTGACCGCACCCGAGCCGTCGGAGACCACGCGGCCGGCCGACCCGGGCGACCCCCCGTCCTCGGCGCCCGAGACGAGCGAGGTCACCATCGAGGGCTACACGGTGAAGGACGACAAGCTGACCGTGAGCTTCTGGGGCGGGGTGTGCAGTGAGTACTCGGCGTCGGCGGACGAGAAGAACGGCGAGGTGACGGTCACCGTGACCGAGAAGCCGTCGGGCAAGGTCTGCATCCTGATCGCCAAGGCCATGGAGCGGACGGTGGACCTGGACAAGCCGCTCGGGGACCGCGAGGTCGTCGACACGAAGGGCGAGGAGATCCCGAAGGGAAGCCTCAAGGACCGGCTCCCGGACGACCAGCCCGCCCAGTAGCCCATTCAGTAGCCCTTCCAGCCCGTCCCGGCGGGCCGTGCGTACACGACGGCGGCGTCCCCCTTCGAGATCGAGATCCGCGAGGGGGACGCCGCCGTCGTACGTGTACCGAACCTGGTGGGGCGTGCTCAGCTGAAGGAGTCGCCGCAGGCGCAGGAGCCCGTCGCGTTCGGGTTGTCGATGGTGAAGCCCTGCTTCTCGATGGTGTCCACGAAGTCGATGGTGGCGCCGCCGAGGTACGGGGCGCTCATGCGGTCGGTGACGACCTTGACCCCGTCGAAGTCCTTCTCCACATCGCCGTCGAGGGAACGCTCGTCGAAGAAGAGCTGGTAGCGCAGGCCTGAGCAGCCGCCGGGCTGGACGGCGACGCGCAGCGCGAGGTCGTCACGGCCCTCCTGGTCGAGCAGCGCCTTGACCTTGCCCGCGGCGGCGTCGGTCAGGATGATGCCGTCGCTGACGGTGGTGGTCTCGTCCGATACGGACATCTACATCTCTCCCGGGTTGTACGGAGACTGCTTGCCGACGAGTGCAACCGGCGGGACCGCGGATTCATTCCGCGCCCAGCGGATTTCCCTTCGGGTCTCTCTTCATGCTCGCACTTCATGCTCGCACACGGGTTCCGGAGCGGGCGCCGGTCCGGCGAGCGGGCGGTGGTCCGCGGGTGGCCGCCCCGCGGGACGGGGTGGGTT
>NZ_VJZE01000078.1 GCF_009377205.1 Streptomyces phyllanthi | reverse complement strand
CTCCCCGTACGTCGTCAGCTTCTTCTCCCCGACCCCGCTGATACCGCCCAACTGCGCCACCGACGTCGGCCGCACCGTCGCGATCTCCCGGAGTGTCGCGTCATGGAAGATGACGTAGGCCGGAACGCCCTGCTCACGCGCCTGCTCGGCACGCCAGGCGCGCAGTGCCTCGAACACGGGGAGCAGTTCCTCGGGCAGCTCGGCCACCGCGGCCTTCGGCTTGCGCTCGCCCCGCCCGGAGCCCGACGAACCCGCCGAGCCCGACGAACCCGCCCGCGAGGCCACCGCCTTCTTCGGCTCCTTCCGCAGCGGCACCTCCCGCTCCCGCCGCAGCACGGTCCCGCTCGCCTCGGTCAGCACCAGCGTCCCGTACTCGCCCTCGACCGCCAGCAACCCCTGCGCCAGCAACTGCCGTACGACACCGCGCCATTCGCCCTCGCTGAGCTCCTCGCCGATCCCGAAGACGGACAGCTGGTCGTGGTCGAACTGGATGACCTTGCCGGTGCGCTTCCCCAGCAGGATGTCGATGATCTGCACGGCCCCGAACTTCTGCCCGCGCTCCCGCTGCAAGCGCACCACCGTGGACAGCAGTTTCTGCGCGGCGATGGTCCCGTCCCAGGTCTCCGGCGGGGTCAGGCACGTGTCGCAGTTGCCGCAGCCGCCCGGCGTCGGCTCCTGCCCGAAGTAGGCCAGCAGCTGTCCTCGCCGGCACTGTGCCGTCTCGCACAGCGCCAGCATCGAGTCCAGGTGGGCGGCGGCCCGGCGGCGGAACGCCTCGTCGCCCTCTCCGCTCTGGATCAGCTTCCGCTGCTGGACCACGTCCTGGAGCCCGTACGCCATCCACGCGGTGGACGGCAGCCCGTCACGCCCGGCACGGCCCGTCTCCTGGTAGTACCCCTCGACGGACTTCGGCAGGTCGAGATGAGCGACGAACCGTACGTCCGGCTTGTCGATCCCCATCCCGAAGGCGATGGTCGCCACGACGACCAGCCCTTCCTCCCGCAGGAACCGCGCCTGGTGTGCCGCGCGGGTGCCCGCGTCCAGGCCGGCGTGGTACGGCACGGCCTCGATCCCGTTCCGCGACAGGAACTCCGCGGTCTTCTCCACCGAGTTCCGCGACAGGCAGTACACGATCCCCGCGTCGCCCGCGTGCTCCTCCCGCAGGAAGGACAGCAGCTGCTTCCTGGGGTCGGCCTTGGGCACGATGCGGTACTGGATGTTGGGCCGGTCGAAGCTCGCCTCGAAGTGGCGGGCCCTCGGCATGACCAGCCGCTCGGTGATCTCGCGGTGCGTGGCGTGCGTGGCCGTGGCGGTCAGCGCGACCCGCGGGACGTCCGGCCAGCGCTCGCCCAGCAGTGACAGCGCCAGATAGTCGGGGCGGAAGTCGTGGCCCCACTGCGACACGCAGTGCGCCTCGTCGATCGCGAACAGCGAGATCTTGCCCCGCCCGAGCAGGGCCGACGTCCCGTCGAGCCGCAGCCGCTCCGGGGCCAGATACAGCAGGTCGAGCTCGCCCGCGAGGAACTCCGCCTCCACCACGCGCCGCTCGTCGAAGTCCTGCGTGGAGTTGATGAACCCGGCGCGTACTCCCAGCGCCCGCAGCGCGTCCACCTGGTCCTGCATCAGCGCGATGAGCGGGGAGACGACCACGCCCGTCCCCGGTCTGACCAGCGCGGGGATCTGGTAGCAGAGTGACTTGCCGCCTCCGGTCGGCATGAGCACGACGGCGTCGCCACCCGTGATCACATGCTCGATGATCGCTTCCTGCTCACCGCGGAAGGCGTCATATCCGAAGACCCGGTGCAGCGTGGCCAGCGCCTCACTGTCGGCCGGGCGCCCCGCACCCATGGCTGCCTCGTCCACTTCCGCCATCACACCCGTCCCGCCCATCCCGGTCGTCACCCGTCCCCCGTGCGTCATCCGCTGTTCCTCCAGCCCTTGCCACGATAGGGGTCCGGACTGACAGCTTCGGAGTTATCCACAGGCTGCGTCTTCGAGAGCCGCCCTCACCCGACGGGAACCGGCTCTCATACGACGGGACCCGGCCTCCTCAGGAGACCGGGTCCCACCCGCATCCGCCGCTCAGCGGAGCGTCACCGCACGAACACTCCCGCCTGCCCCGCCAGATCCAGGAAGTACTGAGGCGCCACACCGAGCACCAGCGTGACCGCCACGCCGACTCCGATCGCCGTCATGGTCAGCAGCGACGGCACGGCGACCGTCGGCCCCTCGGGGCGTGGCTCGCTGAAGAACATGAGCACGATCACACGGATGTAGAAGAACGCCGCGATGGCCGACGAGATCACACCGACCACGACGATCGCGCCCGCCCCGGCCTCGGCCGCCGCCTTGAACACCGCGAACTTGCCGGCGAACCCGGAGGTCAGCGGAATGCCCGCGAAGGCCAGCAGGAACACCGCGAACACGGCCGCCACCAGCGGCGACCTGCGCCCGAGCCCCGCCCACTTGGACAGGTGGGTCGCCTCGCCGCCCGCGTCCCGTACGAGCGTGACCACCGCGAACGCGCCGATCGTCACGAACGAGTAGGCACCCAGGTAGAACAGCACCGACGAGACACCGTCGGGCGAGGTCGCGATGACACCCGCGAGGATGAACCCCGCGTGCGCGATCGACGAGTACGCCAGCAGCCGCTTGATGTCGGTCTGGGTGATCGCGACGATGGCGCCACCCAGCATGGTGACGATCGCGACCGCCCACATGACCGGCCGCCAGTCCCAGCGCAGGCCGGGCAGGACGACGTACAGGAGCCTGAGCAGCGCGCCGAAGGCGGCCACCTTGGTCGCCGCCGCCATGAATCCGGTGACCGGGGTCGGCGCGCCCTGGTAGACGTCCGGCGTCCACATGTGGAACGGCACCGCGCCCACCTTGAACAGCAGGCCCATGACGACCATGGCGGCGCCGACGAGCAGCAGCGCGTCGTTGCCCATGGTGTCGGCGAGCGCCGGGGTGATCTGCGGGACGGTGCCGTCGACGACCTGGGCGATCGTCGCGTACGACACGGAGCCCGCGTACCCGTACAGCAGGGCGATGCCGAACAGGGTGAAAGCGGAGGCGAAGGCGCCGAGGAGGAAGTACTTGACCGCGGCCTCCTGCGACATGAGCCGCTTGCGGCGGGCCACGGCGCACAGCAGGTACAGCGGCAGGGAGAAGACCTCCAGGGCGATGAACAGGGTCAGCAGGTCGTTCGCCGAGGGGAAGATCAGCATGCCGCCGATCGCGAAGAGCAGCAGCGGGAACACCTCGGTGGTGGTGAACCCCGCCTTCACCGCGGCCTTCTCGCTGTCGCTGCCGGGCACGGACGCGGCCTGCGCGGCGAACGAGTCGACCCGGTTGCCGTGCGCCGCCGGGTCCAGGCGCCGCTCGGCGAAGGTGAACACGCCGAGCAGTCCGGCCAGCAGGATCGTGCCCTGCAGGAACAGGGACGGTCCGTCGACGGCGATGGCGCCCATCGCCGCGATGCCGGCCTTGGTGGTGCCGTATCCGCCCGCCGCGAGTCCGATGACCGCGGCGAATGAGGCCACGAGCGCGACGACGGAGACGAACACCTGGGTGTAGTAACGGGATTTACGCGGCACAAAGGCCTCGATCAGCACCCCGACGATCGCCGCCCCGATGACGATCAGGGTGGGCGACAACTGCCCGTACTCGATCTTCGGCGGGTCGATCTTGCTGATCGGCTCGGCCGCCGTTGTCCACAGGCTGTGGACGGCTGATGCGCTCACTTGGCCGCCTCCACCTCGGGCTGGGGGTCCTTCTTCTGGACGTCGGACATGGTCTGCTCCACCGCCGGGTTGACGATGTCGGTGAGCGGCTTCGGGTAGACACCCAGGAAGACCAGAAGCACGATCAGCGGTGCGACCACCACGAGTTCGCGCACCCTGAGGTCGGGCATCTTGGCGACCTCCGCCTTCACCGGGCCCGTCATCGTCCGCTGGTAGAGGACGAGGACGTAGAGCGCGGCGAGGACGATGCCGACGGTGGCGATGATCCCGATCACGGGATAGCGCGCGAACGTGCCGACCAGGACCAGGAACTCACTGACGAACGGTGCCAGTCCCGGGAGGGAGAGGGTCGCCAGGCCGCCGATCAGGAACGTGCCGGCGAGCACCGGCGCGACCTTCTGCACGCCTCCGTAGTCGGCGATGAGCCGCGACCCGCGCCGCGAGATCAGGAAGCCCGCCACCAGCATCAGGGCGGCGGTCGAGATCCCGTGGTTGACCATGTAGAGCGTGGCGCCCGACTGGCCCTGGCTGGTCATCGCGAAGATGCCCATGATGATGAAGCCGAAGTGTGAGATCGACGCGTACGCCACCAGCCGCTTGATGTCCCGCTGGCCGACGGCGAGCAGCGCCCCGTAGATGATGCTGACGAGCGCCAGGACGAGGACGACCGGCGTCGCCCATGTGCTGGCCTCCGGGAACAGCTGGAGACAGAAGCGCAGCATCGCGAAGGTGCCCACCTTGTCGACGACCGCCGTGATCAGGACGGCGACCGGGGCGGTGGCCTCCCCCATCGCGTTCGGCAGCCAGGTGTGCAGGGGCCACAGGGGCGCCTTCACCGCGAACGCGAAGAAGAAGCCGAGGAACAGCCAGCGCTCGGTGCTGGTCGCCATGTCCAGTGAGCCGTTGGCGCGGGCCTCGGCGATCTCCGTGAGCGAGAAGTTCCCCGCCACCACGTACAGGCCGATGACCGCGGCCAGCATGATGAGGCCGCCGACCAGGTTGTAGAGGAGGAACTTCACGGCCGCGTACGACCGTTGCGTCGCCGCCGTCTCCTCGCCGTGCTCGTGGGCCCGGTCCCCGAAGCCGCCGATGAGGAAGTACATCGGGATGAGCATGGCTTCGAAGAAGATGTAGAAGAGGAAGACGTCGGTGGCCTCGAAGGAGATGATCACCATCGCCTCGACGGCCAGGATCAGGGCGAAGAAGCCCTGTGTGGGCCGCCACCGCTTGTTGCCGGTCTCCAGCGGGTCGGCGTCGTGCCAGCCCGCGAGGATGATGAACGGGATGAGCAGGGCCGTGAGCGCGATCAGCGCCACCGCGATGCCGTCCACGCCCAGCTCGTACCGCACCCCGAAGTCCGCGATCCAGGAGTGGGACTCGGTGAGCTGGTAGCGGTCGCCGCCCGGGTCGAAGCGCACGAGCACGGTGACGGCGAGCGCGAGCGTGGCGAGCGAGACGATCAGCGCCAGCCACTTGGCGGCGGTGCGCTTGGCGGCCGGTACGGCTGCCGTGGCGATCGCTCCGAGGGCGGGGAGCGCCGCCGTCGCTGTCAGCAGAGGAAAGGACATCGGTATCAGACCGCCCTCATCAGCAGGGTCGCGGCGATGAGGACCGCCGCACCGCCGAACATCGAGACCGCGTACGACCGCGCGAAGCCGTTCTGCAGCCTGCGCAGCCGTCCGGAGAGGCCGCCCATGGAGGCCGCCGTGCCGTTGACGACGCCGTCCACCAGCGTGTGGTCGACGTACACCAGGGACCGGGTGAGGTGCTCGCCGCCGCGGACCAGGACGACGTGGTTGAAGTCGTCCTGGAGGAGGTCGCGCCGGGCGGCCCTGGTGAGCAGGGACCCGCGCGGGGCGACGACGGGCACGGGACGGCGCCCGTACTGGAGGTAGGCGAGGCCGACGCCGAGGACCATCACGGTCACCGTGGCGACCGTGACCGTCAGCGCACTGACCGGCGGGTGCCCGTGCGTGTGGCCGGTCACGGGCTCCAGCCAGTGGACGAACCGGTCGCCGATGCTGAAGAACGCGCCTCCGAAGACCGACCCGACCGCCAGCACGATCATGGGGATCGTCATGACCTTGGGCGACTCGTGAGGGTGGGGTTCGGCGTGGGCGCCGTGGTGCTCGGCCGCAGGCTCCGCGCTCGGCTCCTCCGGGGAGGCGGTCGGCCGGCTCTTCCAGCGCTCCTCCCCGAAGAACGTCATCAGCATCACGCGCGTCATGTAGAACGCCGTGATGGCCGCACCCAGCAGGGCCACGCCGCCGAGGATCCAGCCCTCCGTGCCGCCCTTGGCGAACGCCGCCTCGATGATCATGTCCTTGGAGAAGAAGCCGGACAGGCCGGGGAAGCCGATGATGGCGAGGTAGCCGAGACCGAAGGTGACGAAGGTGACCGGCATGTACTTGCGCAGGCCGCCGTACTTGCGCATGTCGACCTCGTCGTTCATGCCGTGCATGACCGAGCCGGCGCCGAGGAACAGCCCGGCCTTGAAGAAGCCGTGCGTCACCAGGTGCATGATCGCGAAGACGTAGCCGATGGGGCCGAGACCCGCGGCCAGCACCATGTAGCCGATCTGCGACATGGTCGACCCGGCGAGGGCCTTCTTGATGTCGTCCTTCGCGCAACCGACGATCGCACCGAAGAGGAGCGTGACCGCGCCGACCACCGTGGTGACCAGCTGCGCGTCCGGTGCGCCGTTGAAGATCGCCGCGGAGCGGACGATCAGGTAGACGCCCGCGGTCACCATGGTCGCGGCGTGGATGAGGGCCGAGACCGGGGTCGGGCCCTCCATCGCGTCCCCGAGCCAGGACTGCAGCGGCACCTGGGCGGACTTGCCGCAGGCGGCGAGCAGCAGCATCAGGCCGATGGCGGTGAGCGTGCCCTCGCCGCTGTCACCGGCGGACGCAAGGACCGGCCCGAAGGCGAAGGTCCCGAAGGTGGTGAACATCAGCATGATCGCGATCGACAGGCCCACGTCGCCGACGCGGTTGACCAGGAAGGCCTTCTTCGCGGCGGTCGCGGCGCTGGGCTTGTGCTGCCAGAAGCCGATCAGCAGGTACGAGGCGAGGCCGACGCCCTCCCAGCCGACGTACAGCAGCAGGTAGTTGTCGGCGAGGACGAGCAGCAGCATCGCCGCGAGGAACAGGTTCAGATAGCCGAAGAAGCGGCGCCTGCGCTCGTCGTGCTCCATGTACCCGATCGAGTACACGTGGATGAGCGAGCCGACGCCGCTGATCAGCAGCACGAACGTCATCGACAGCTGGTCCAGCTGGAAGGCGACGTCCGCCTGGAAGCCCTCGACGGGGATCCAGCTGAACAGGTGCTGACTCATCTCCCGGTGTTCGGGGTCCTTGCCGAGCATGTCGGCGAAGAGGACCGCGCCGAACACGAAGGACAGGGCCGCCAGGACGGTGCCGATCCAGTGGCCGACGGCGTCGAGGCGCCGGCCGCCGCACAGCAGGACGGCCGCTCCGAGCAGGGGCGCCGCCACCAGCAGCGCAATCAGGTTCTCCACGATTCTTCCGACCCCTTACAGCTTCATCAGGCTGGCGTCGTCGACCGAGGCCGAGTGGCGGGCGCGGAACACCGACACGATGATCGCGAGTCCGACCACGACCTCCGCTGCGGCGACGACCATCGTGAAGAACGCGATGATCTGGCCGTCGAGGTTGCCGTGCATCCGGGAGAAGGCGACGAGCGCGAGGTTGCAGGCGTTGAGCATGAGCTCGACGCACATGAACACCACGATCGCGTTCCGCCTGATCAGCACACCGGTGGCGCCGATCGTGAACAACAGCGCGGCGAGATACAGGTAGTTGACGGGGTTCACTTCGATCCCTCCCCGCTGTTCGTGCGCTCCAGGCGGTCCTCGGCGCGCTGCTCCAGGGCCTTGAGGTCGCTCAGCGCCTGGGCCGACACGTCACGGATCTGGCCGCGGTCGCGCAGCGTCTTGCTGACGGTGAGGTCGGACGCGGTGCCGTCCGGGAGCAGGCCCGCGATGTCCACCGCGTTGTGCCGGGCGTACACACCGGGCGCCGGCAGCGGCGGTAGGTGCTTGCCCTCGCGGACACGCTGCTCGGCCAGCTCGCGCTGGGTCTTGGCGCGCTCGGTGCGCTCACGGTGCGTGAGCACCATGGCGCCGACGGCGGCCGTGATGAGCAGGGCGCCGGTGAGCTCGAAGGCGAACACGTACTTCGTGAAGATGAGGGCGGCGAGGCCCTCCACATTGCCGTTCGCGTTCGCCTGGCCCAGGCCGTCGAACTCCTTCAGCGAGGCGTTGCCGATGCCCGCGATGAGCAGGATGCCGAAGCCGAGGCCGCAGAGAAGGGCCAGCCAGCGCTGGCCCTTGATGGTCTCCTTCAGGGAGTCCGCCGCGGTGACACCGACAAGCATCACCACGAACAGGAACAGCATCATGATCGCGCCGGTGTAGACGACGATCTGCACGATGCCCAGGAAGTAGGCGCCGTTGGCGAGGTAGAACACCGCCAGGACGATCATGGTGCCGGCGAGGCAGAGCGCGCTGTGCACGGCCTTCTTCATGAACACGGTGCACAGGGCGCCGATCACGGCGATCGTGCCGAGCACCCAGAACTGGAACGCCTCACCGGTGGAGGTGGTGTAGGCGGCGAACTGCGTCATCAGCCGATCACCTTCTTCGACGCCGGCTCGTCCTCACCGAAGGTGGAGGCGCCCTCCTGGGGGACCTCGCCCTTGGAAAGGGCGACCTGAGGCTCCGTACCGGGCGCGGCCTCGGTGACGAGCCCCCGGTAGTAGTCCTGCTCGTCCATACCGGGGTAGATCGCGTGTGGGGAGTCGACCATGCCCTCTTCGAGGCCTGCGAGCAGCTGTTCCTTGGTGTAGATGAGGTTGGCGCGGCTGGAGTCGGCCAGCTCGAACTCGTTGGTCATCGTCAGCGCGCGCGTGGGGCACGCCTCGATGCACAGGCCGCACAGGATGCAGCGGGCGTAGTTGATCTGGTAGACGCGGCCGTACCGCTCACCCGGTGAGTAGCGCTCCTCGTCCGTGTTGTCCGCGCCCTCCACGTAGATGGCGTCGGCGGGGCAGGCCCAGGCGCACAGCTCGCAGCCGACGCACTTCTCCAGGCCGTCCGGATGGCGGTTGAGCTGGTGCCGGCCGTGGAACCGGGGGGCCGTGGTCTTCTGCTGCTCCGGATACTGCTCGGTCAGCCGCTTCTTGAACATGGCCTTGAAGGTCACGCCGAAGCCGGCGACGGGGTTCTGGAAACCCGGCTTGGTCTCCTTCGGCTTCTCAGCCATCGGACGCCTCCCTTCCACTCGAAGATCCGTCACTGTCAGTATCGGACCCGCCACTGACAATCAGCTCCCGCTCACTGCGCGGACGCCTCCGCGGCACCGGTGACGGGGTCTGTCCGGGCAGCGGCGGTACGGGGAATCCGCCGGCCATGGGGTCGAAGGCGGCGGGTTCGGCGGGCTTCTGCTCCGCCTCGCGCCGGTTGATGAACATGTCCGCCGCGGACGAGATCAGGAACAGGGCGAGGACGCCCGCGCCGACGTACAGCGCGATCTCGGTGAAGTCGTAGTTCTCGTTGCGCAGAGTCCGCACGGTCGCGACCAGCATCAGCCAGACCACGGAGACCGGGATGAGGACCTTCCAGCCGAGCTTCATCAGCTGGTCGTAGCGGACGCGCGGAAGCGTGCCGCGCAGCCAGATGAAGAAGAACAGCAGCAGCTGCACCTTCACCACGAACCAGAGCATCGGCCACCAGCCGTGGTTGGCGCCCTCCCAGAAGGTGCTGATGGGCCACGGGGCCCGCCAGCCGCCGAGGAAGAGCGTCACCGACACGGCCGAGACCGTCACCATGTTCACGTACTCGGCGAGCATGAACATCGCGAACTTGATCGACGAGTACTCGGTGTTGAAGCCGCCGACGAGGTCGCCCTCGGACTCCGGCATGTCGAAGGGGGCGCGGTTGGTCTCGCCGACCATCGTGACGATGTAGATCAGGAACGAGACCGGCAGCAGCACGATGTACCAGCGGTCCTCCTGGGCCTCGACGATCGCCGACGTCGACATCGACCCCGAGTAGAGGAACACGGAGGCGAAGGCGGCGCCCATGGCGATCTCGTACGAGATCATCTGCGCGCAGGAGCGCAGACCGCCGAGCAGCGGGTACGTGGAACCGGAGCTCCAGCCCGCCAGCACGATGCCGTAGATGCCGACCGAGGCGACCGCGAGGACGTACAGCATCGCGATCGGCAGGTCGGTGAGCTGCATCGTGGTGCGCTGGCCGAAGATCGAGATCTCGTTGCCGGCCGGTCCGAAGGGGATCACCGCGATCGCCATGAAGGCCGGGATGGCCGCGACGATCGGTGCGAGGACGTAGACCACCTTGTCCGCGCGCTTGACGATGACGTCTTCCTTGAGCATCAGCTTGATGCCGTCGGCGAGCGACTGGAGCATGCCCCAGGGGCCGTGCCGGTTGGGGCCGATGCGCAGCTGCATCCAGGCGACGACCTTGCGCTCCCACACGATGGAGAAGAGCACGGTCAGCATCAGGAAGGCGAAGCAGAACACCGCCTTGATGACGACCAGCCACCATGGGTCGCGGCCGAACATGGAGAGGTCTTCAGCGGCGAGAAAGGGGCTCATGCCTCCACCTCCTCGGGGGCCTCGGCGGCGAGCGTCGCGGGGCCGATGCGGACGAGTGCGCCGGGCAGTGCCCCGGTGTCGGAGGCGACACCCGCCTCGGCGGAGTTCAGTGGGAGCCACACCACGCGGTCGGGCATCTCGGTGATCTGCAGCGGGAACGCGACGGACCCGGCCGGGCCGGTCACCGCCAGGGCGTCGCCGTCCTTGACGCCCGCCTCGGCGGCCGTGGCGGCCGACACGCGTGCGCGTGCGGCGTGCCGTGTCCCGGCGAGCGCCTCGTCGCCCTCCTGGAGCCTGCCCTGGTCGAGCAGCAGCCGGTGCCCGGCCAGGACCGCCTCACCGGCGGCGGGGCGGGGCGACTGACCGGAGGACGCCAGGGGTTCGGAGGCCCGCGGCCCGTCCCACTTCCCGAGGCGGTCGATCTCCGCGCGCGTGGTGCGCAGATCGGGCAGCCCCAGGTGGACGTCCATGGCGTCGGCCAGCATCTGGAGCACGCGGCCGTCGGTGGGCGCGAGGCGGCGGGTCATCTGGTCGGGCTTGAGGGATGCCTCGAAGGGGCGTACCCGGCCCTCCCAGTTGACGAAGCTGCCCGGCTTCTCGGCGACGGCTGCCACGGGGAGGACCACGTCCGCGTGCTCGGTGACGTCACCGGGGCGCAGTTCCAGCGACACCAGGAAGTCCACCCCGGAGAGTGCCTCACGCGCGCGTGCCGGATCGGGAAGGTCAGTGACCTCCACGCCCGCCACCACCAGCGCGCCGAGCTTGCCGCCGGCGGCGGCCTCGATGATCTGTCCGGTGTCACGTCCGTAGCGGTGCGGGAGTACGGCGACGCCCCACACTCGGGCGACCTCGTCCTGCGCACGCGGGTCGGTGGCCGGGCGGCCGCCGGGCAGCAGTGACGGCATCGCGCCCGCCTCGATCGCGCCGCGCTCCCCGGCCCGGCGCGGAATCCACACCAGTTCGGCACCGGTCGCGGACGCGGCCCGTACGGCGGCGGTGAACCCGCCCTCCACTCCGGCGAGCCGCTCGCCGACGACGATCACCGCGCCTTCGGTGCGCAGCGCGTCGGCGGCCTTCGCCCCGTCCTCACTCAGACCGACCCGGCTCGCGAGAGCGTCCAGCCACTCGGTCTCGGTGCCGGGAGCGGCGGGCAGCAGCATGCCGCCGGCCTTCTCCAGGCCCCGGGTCGCGTATGTGGCCAGCGAGAACACCTTCTGTCCGTGTCCCCGCCAGGCCTTGCGCAGCCTCAGGAAGACGCCGGGCGCCTCCTCCTCGGCCTCGAACCCGACCAGCAGCACCGCGGGCGCCTTCTCCAGGGAGGCGTACGTGACGCCCGTACCGTCGAGGTCGTGTCCGCGGGCCGCGACCCGGGTGGCCAGGAAGTCGGCCTCCTCGCTGCTGTGCACGCGCGCGCGGAAGTCGATGTCGTTCGTGTCGAGGGCCACGCGCGCGAACTTGCTGTACGCGTACGCGTCCTCGACGGTCAGGCGGCCACCGGTCAGGACACCGGCGCGGCCCCGCGCCGCGAGCAGCCCCTGGGCGGCGGCCGCCAGGGCCTCCGGCCAGGACGCGGGCTCCAGTTCACCGGACTCGCCGCGGACGAGCGGGGTCGTCAGCCGGTCCGGACGCTGCGCGTACCGGAAGCCGAACCGCCCCTTGTCGCACATCCACTCCTCATTGACCTCGGGGTCGTGGGCGGCGAGCCGCCTCATGACCTTGCCGCGCCGGTGGTCCGTACGCGTGGCGCAGCCGCCGGAGCAGTGCTCGCACACGGAGGGCGACGAGACGAGGTCGAAGGGACGGGAGCGGAAGCGGTACGCCGCGGAGGTCAGCGCGCCGACCGGGCAGATCTGGATGGTGTTCCCGGAGAAGTACGACTCGAAGGGGTCGCCCTCGCCGGTACCGACCTGCTGGAGCGCGCCCCGCTCGATGAGCTCGATCATCGGGTCGCCGGCGACCTGGTTGGAGAACCGGGTGCAGCGGGCGCAGAGCACGCACCGCTCGCGGTCGAGCAGCACCTGCGTGGAGATCGGCACGGGCTTCTCGTACGTGCGCTTCCTGCCTTCGAAGCGGGACTCGGAGTGGCCGTGCGACATGGCCTGGTTCTGCAGCGGGCACTCGCCGCCCTTGTCGCAGACCGGGCAGTCCAGCGGGTGGTTGATGAGCAGGAGCTCCATCACACCCTTCTGGGCCTTCTCGGCGACGGCGGAGGTGAGGTGGGTCTTGACGACCATCCCGTCGGTGCAGGTGATCGTGCAGGACGCCATGGGCTTGCGCTGGCCCTCGACCTCGACGATGCACTGGCGGCAGGCGCCGGCCGGGTCGAGCAGCGGGTGGTCGCAGAACCGGGGGATCTCGATGCCGAGCTGTTCGGCGGCCCGGATGACCAGGGTGCCCTTGGGCACGCTGATCTCGGCGCCGTCGATCGTCAGCGAGACGAGATCCTCCGGCGGGACCGCCGCCTCTCCCCCTCCGGAGGGAGCGCTGGTGGTCACTGTCATGCGTTCACCTCCGCGTGCTTGTCCTGGTCGGCCCAGGCGGTGGACCTGGCCGGGTCGAAGGGGCAGCCCCGGCCCGTGATGTGCTCCTCGTACTCCTCTCGGAAGTACTTCAGGGAGGAGAAGATCGGCGAGGCGGCGCCGTCGCCGAGGGCGCAGAAGGACTTGCCGTTGATGTTGTCGGCGATGTCGTTCAGCTTGTCGAGGTCGGACATGGCGCCCTTGCCGGCCTCGATGTCGCGCAGCAACTGCACGAGCCAGTACGTGCCTTCGCGGCAGGGCGTGCACTTGCCGCAGGACTCGTGGGCGTAGAACTCGGTCCAGCGGGTGACGGCCCGGACGACGCACGTGGTCTCGTCGAAGCACTGCAGGGCCTTGGTGCCGAGCATGGAACCGGCCGCGCCGACGCCCTCGTAGTCGAGGGGGACGTCGAGGTGTTCGTCGGTGAACATCGGGGTCGAGGAGCCGCCCGGCGTCCAGAACTTGAGGCGGTGGCCCGGCCGCATCCCGCCGCTCATGTCGAGGAGCTGGCGGAGCGTGACGCCGAGCGGGGCCTCGTACTGGCCGGGCTGGGCGACGTGGCCGCTGAGCGAGTAGAGCGTGAAGCCCGGCGACTTCTCGCTGCCCATCGACCTGAACCATTCCTTGCCGTTGTTCAGAATGGCGGGAACCGACGCGATCGACTCGACGTTGTTCACAACAGTCGGGCACGCGTAGAGGCCCGCGACGGCAGGGAAGGGGGGACGGAGCCGCGGTTGTCCACGGCGGCCTTCGAGCGAGTCCAGCAGTGCGGTCTCCTCACCGCAGATGTACGCGCCCGCGCCCGCGTGCACGGTGAGTTCGAGGTCGAGTCCGCTGCCCAGGATGTTCGTGCCGAGGTAGCCCGCCGCGTAGGCCTCACGGACGGCCTCGTGCAACCGCCGCAGCACGGGGACGACTTCACCACGCAGATAGATGAAGGCATGCGAAGACCTGATGGCATAACAGGCGATGACGATGCCCTCGATGAGGCTGTGCGGGTTCGCGAAGAGGAGCGGGATGTCCTTGCACGTCCCGGGCTCCGACTCGTCGGCGTTGACAACTAGATAGTGCGGTTTTCCATCCCCCTGGGGAATGAACTGCCATTTCATTCCCGTGGGGAATCCCGCGCCGCCTCGGCCGCGCAGCCCGGATTCCTTGACGTACGCGATCACCTCGTCCGGTGACATCGCGAGCGCCTTGTGGAGCCCCTGGTACCCGTCGTGTCGTCGGTAGACGTCCAGCGACCAGGACCTGTCCTCGTCCCAGAAGGCCGACAGCACGGGTGCGAGCAGCTTCTCGGGGCTGGTGCCCCTGACCTCGGGTGCCAACGTCATCACTCCCCCTCCTCTGCGACAGGACCCGCCGGGTGGGCCGGGTCGGAGGCCGACGTGTCGTGCGGCGCGTCGTGCGAGCTGGCGTGCTCGGCGGGCGACGGCTCGTGCGGCGTCGCGTCCCGGGGCGCCCTGTCCTGCGGCTCGTCGTGGGGTCCGCCGTCCCGCGGATGCACCACGCGCGCGGGTGTGGCCTCTCCCTTGGCCAGGCGGAGGCCGATCAGCGAGGCGGGTCCGGCGCTGCCACTGGCCTCGACGGCGCCCTCCCGCTGGTCGGGGAAGCCCGCCAGGATCCGCGCGGTCTCCTTGAAGGTGCACAGGGGGGCGCCTCGGGTGGGCTCGACCTGCACCCCCTCACGCAGGTCGTCGACGAGCTGCTTCGCGCTGTCCACGGTCTGGTTGTCGAAGAACTCCCAGTTGACCATCACGACCGGCGCGAAGTCGCAGGCCGCGTTGCACTCGATGTGCTCCAGGGTGACCTTGCCGTCGTCGGTGGTCTCGCCGTTGCCGACGCCCAGGTGCTCCTGGAGCGACTCGAAGATCGCGTCCCCGCCCATCACCGCGCACAGGGTGTTGGTGCAGACGCCCACCTGGTAGTCACCGCTCGGCTTGCGCCGGTACATGGTGTAGAAGGTGGCCACCGCGGTGACCTCGGCCGTGGTCAGGCCGAGCACCTCGGCGCAGAAGCGCATGCCGGTGCGGGTGACGTGGCCCTCCTCCGACTGCACGAGATGCAGCAGTGGCAGCAGGGCCGAGCGGGAGTCCGGGTAGCGGGCGACGACTTCCGCCGCGTCCCGCTCCAGCCGGGCCCGCACGTCGTCCGGGTAGTCGGGCGCGGGCAGCTGGGGCATGCCCAGGCTGACGCCTTCGGGGGTGGTGGTCACCGGTCGACGCCTCCCATCACGGGGTCGATGGACGCGACGGCGACGATGACGTCGGCGACCTGGCCGCCCTCGCACATCGCCGCCATGGTCTGCAGGTTGGTGAAGGACGGGTCGCGGAAGTGGACCCGGAAGGGGCGGGTGCCTCCGTCGGAGACGACGTGCACCCCGAGTTCGCCCTTGGGCGACTCGACCGCCGCGTACGCCTGTCCCGGCGGGACGCGGAAGCCCTCGGTCACCAGCTTGAAGTGGTGGATCAGGGCCTCCATGGAGGTGCCCATGATCTTCTTGATGTGGTCCAGGGAGTTGCCCAGTCCGTCCGGTCCCAGGGCGAGCTGCGCGGGCCACGCGATCTTCTTGTCGGCGACCATGACCGGGCCGGGCTGCAGCCGGTCGAGGCACTGCTCGATGATCCGGAGCGACTGGCGCATCTCCTCCAGGCGGATCAGGAAGCGGCCGTAGGAGTCGCAGCTGTCGGCGGTCGGGACGTCGAAGTCGTACGTCTCGTATCCGCAGTACGGCTGCGCCTTGCGCAGGTCGTGGGGCAGGCCCGCCGAGCGGAGGATCGGGCCGGTGGCGCCGAGGGCCATGCAGCCGGCCAGGTCGAGGTAGCCGACGTCCTGCATACGGGCCTTGAAGATGGGGTTCCCGGTGGCGAGCTTGTCGTACTCGGGGAGGTTCTTCTTCATCTTCTTCACGAACTCGCGGATCTGGTCCACCGCGCCCGGCGGCAGGTCCTGGGCGAGTCCGCCGGGCCGGATGTACGCGTGGTTCATCCTGAGGCCGGTGATCAGCTCGTAGATGTCGAGAATGAGTTCACGATCGCGGAAGCCGTAGATCATGATCGTGGTGGCGCCCAGCTCCATACCGCCGGTGGCGATGCACACCAGGTGGGAGGAGAGACGGTTCAGCTCCATCAGGAGCACACGGATGATCGAGGCGCGGTCCGGAACCTGGTCCTCGATGCCGAGGAGCTTCTCGACGGCGAGGCAGTACGCCGTCTCGTTGAAGAACGGCGTCAGGTAGTCCATGCGGGTCACGAAGGTCGTGCCCTGGGTCCAGGTGCGGTACTCGAGGTTCTTCTCGATGCCCGTGTGGAGGTAGCCGATGCCGCAGCGGGCCTCGGTGACGGTCTCGCCGTCCATCTCCAGGATGAGCCGGAGCACGCCGTGGGTGGACGGGTGCTGCGGGCCCATGTTGACGATCAGGCGCTCGTCGTCGGCCCTGGCCGCGGTCTCGACGACCTCGTCCCAGTCGCCACCGGTGACCGTGTATACGGCGCCCTCGGTGGTTTCCCGTGCGGCTGCCATCGAAGAGGTGGTCCCGAAGGGACTCGATGAG
The DNA here is from genome assembly GCF_009377205.1 of Streptomyces phyllanthi. Lineage (GTDB taxonomy): Bacteria > Actinomycetota > Actinomycetes > Streptomycetales > Streptomycetaceae > Streptomyces > Streptomyces phyllanthi. The sequence continues at coordinate 12,343 of NZ_VJZE01000078.1, read as the reverse complement.
GGGTGGTGGCCGGGTGACGGGTTGGGAGTGCTCATGAGTACGACCTCCGCTGGTCCGGAGCCGGGATCTGGGCGCCCTTGTACTCGACGGGGATACCGCCGAGGGGATAGTCCTTGCGCTGCGGGAAGCCCTGCCAGTCGTCCGGCATCATGATCCGCGTCAGCGCCGGGTGGCCGTCGAAGACGATGCCGAAGAAGTCGTACGTCTCGCGCTCGTGCCAGTCGTTCGTCGGGTAGACGGAGACGAGCGACGGGATGTGCGGGTCGGCGTCGGGGGCGGAGACCTCGAGGCGGATCAACCGGTTGTGGGTGATCGAGCGCAGGTGGTAGACGGCGTGCAGCTCGCGGCCCTTGTCGCCCGGGTAGTGGACGCCGGAGACGCCGGTGCACAGCTCGAAGCGGAGGGCCGGGTCGTCGCGGAGGGTCTGGGCGACCGCGACCAGGTACTCGCGCTCGATGTGGAAGGTCATCTCACCGCGGTCGACGACCGTCCTGTCGATGACGTTCTCGGGGACGAGGCCCTGTTCCTCCAGGGCGCCCTCGAGTTCGTCGGCGACCTCGTCGAACCAGCCGCCGTAGGGGCGGGTGGCCGGGCCCGGCAGCCGGACGGAGCGGACCAGGCCGCCGTAGCCGGAGGTGTCGCCGCCGTTGTTGGCGCCGAACATCCCGCGCTGGACACGGATCTCCTCGCCGCCCTCGCCGCGCTGGCCGGGGAGGTTGGAGGCACCGAGGTCCTTCTCGGGGTTGACCCCGTTCGTACCGTTCGCGTCGCTCATCGCAGCAGCCCCTTCATCTCGATGGTGGGGAGCGCCTTGAGCGCGGCTTCCTCGGCCTCGCGGGCCGCCTCCTCGGCGTTCACACCGAGCTTGGAGTTCTGGATCTTGTGGTGGAGCTTGAGGATCGCGTCCATCAGCATCTCCGGCCGCGGCGGGCAGCCGGGGAGGTAGATGTCGACCGGGACGATGTGGTCGACGCCCTGGACGATGGCGTAGTTGTTGAACATGCCGCCCGACGAGGCGCAGACCCCCATGGAGATCACCCACTTGGGGTTCGGCATCTGGTCGTAGACCTGCCGCAGTACCGGCGCCATCTTCTGGCTGACCCGGCCCGCGACGATCATGAGGTCCGCCTGGCGGGGTGAGCCGCGGAAGACCTCCATGCCGAAGCGGGCCAGGTCATAGCGCCCCGCGCCCGTGGTCATCATCTCGATGGCACAGCAGGCGAGGCCGAAGGTGGCGGGGAAGACGGACGCCTTGCGCACCCAGCCCGCGGCCTGCTCGACGGTGGTCAGCAGGAAGCCGCTCGGCAGTTTTTCTTCGAGTCCCATGATTGATAAGGCTCCTCAGTCCCATTCCAGGCCGCCGCGCCGCCATACGTACGCGTACGCGACGAAGACGGTGAGCACGAAGAGCAGCATCTCCACGAGCCCGAAAACACCCAGGGCGTCGAAGGTGACGGCCCAGGGGTAGAGGAAGACGATCTCGATGTCGAAGACGATGAAAAGCATCGCCGTCAGGTAGTACTTGATGGGGAAACGCCCGCCGCCGGCCGGCGTGGGGGTCGGCTCGATACCGCACTCGTAGGCTTCGAGCTTGGCCCGGTTGTAACGCTTCGGACCGATCAGCGTGGCCATGACCACGGAGAAGATCGCAAAGCCTGCCCCGAGGGCTCCCAGTACGAGGATGGGCGCATACGCGTTCACCGCTCCTCGCTCCTCTCAGTCGGCGCTGACTGCTGGCGGTTGCGTCGGACCTGTCACCGGCCCCACCGGTCCCACGAGCCCCGCCCGCCCCGGCGAAGATCGAGAACATGTGAAGCAGGTCACAAGCCCAACTGCCCCGCATCCTATGCCCGCCGGTCTGTGATCTGCGACACGGGGTACACCAAGGACTTTGTGATCTCCACCACCTGACGAACGATCATGAAGTCGGATGAGAGGTGATCTTCACACCCGAAGCGTCAGAGCGATCACCAGAAGTGACAATCTCGATCGTAGCCGCTGGTCACGAGGGTCGTCTCCATATCAAGAGGCTTCCCGTGCATGCAAATTCGCCGTGGACGCGGGCGCTTGATAGAGGGGTGCGCTCACACCTCCGAGGGAGGCGCGGCAGCGATATGGACACGTGCACGCGTTCACGAGCGCCGCGCGGTCCCGCTTCACGCACAGAACGCACTCGTCGCGGTGACGCTTCTGTGACCTGCGCCACACCCTGAGGGCCGCCAAAGAACCGGGCTTGGCCACCTGGCGTGACCAGTGGTAGGCCCAGAGCAATTCGGGCGTAACGACGAAAGCCCATGATCACAGGCTTGATCGACAGTGTCCGCAATGTCCGTTACGGCGTCAATAAGGAGCCGCGTGGAGGGTTTTCAGGGGGTGGATTGAACAACTGTGGCGCAGCACACGTTTCTTGAAGGTATGGAGGAGCCCCTGGTACCGGTTGTACCCATGTCCCACACCGCTCACATACGCAGCCACCGGAAACCCCGCCGCAGCGCGTCGAAGATCGCGATGCGCGCCGGTGTTGCCGGTGGCATTCTCGGCACCGTGGCAGTGGCCGGTGCGTCCGCGTCGGCGAACGCCGCGGAGCCCGTGACCCAGACGATCGAACTGCCCACGCTCACGTCCGACGTGGCCGCTCAGGTGGCCCAGTCCGCGGACACGATGCAGCAGGCCGCGGCGAACTACGAGCTCCAGGCCGAGCGTGACGCGGCCGCCGCCAAGGCGGCCAAGCAGGCCGAGGCGGACCTCAAGGAAGCGAAGGCGGAGGCCAAGAAGAAGGCCGAGGCCGAGCGGCGGGCCGCCGCCGAGCGCGCCACGCGCTCCGCCGAGCGGACCACCCTGACCTCGACGTCGGGCTCCACCGAGGCTGCGGCCCCGGCCAGCGGCAGTGTCGCGACGGTCATCAGCTTCCTCAAGGCGCAGGTGGGCGACGCCTACGTCATGGGCGCCACGGGCCCCAACGCGTGGGACTGCTCCTCGCTCGTCCAGGCCGCGTTCAGGCAGGCCGGCGTCGACCTTCCCAGGGTCTCGCAGGACCAGTCGACCGTCGGCACGGAGGTCTCGCTCTCCAACCTGCAGGTCGGCGACATCCTCTACTGGGGCGCGAAGGGTTCCGCGTACCACACGGGTGTCTACATCGGGGGCGGTAAGTACCTCGACGCGGCCAACCCCTCCAAGGGCGTCGTGATCCAGGACCTCTCCGGCTACCCGGCGACGGGTGCGGTGCGGGTTCTCTGAGCAGTTTCTGTCTCTGAGCACTTTCTGCAGGGTGAGGGCTACCGCCTCGGGGCGGTAGCCCTCACGCCGTTGCAGGGGCCCCACAGGCCCTCCGTCGGCCCTTTCCGGGGTCTGTTCCCCCGGCCTGCCCCTCCGGCGTTCCTCGGCGTGCCCTCCGGCGTACGGACGTACCGCTCGCAGGCGCGCCCGTTTCACTCACGCGCATGAACTCCTGCCGGTGTGCGGGCGCCGGTCCTCAGCCACGCCTTCCCGCGACCGGGCGGCGCAGCCGGTGAGTTCACCCTGCGCCCCCGAAGAGGCCGAACGCACGGGCCGTTCAGACCCGGCGCTCGGCCCCGGCCGCGGCTCGGCCTCTCGGCTCCCGAGAGGCCGGACGCCGCTCACGCCTTCGGCGCCACCTTGCTCAGGCCGTTGATGATGCGGTCCATCGCGTCGCCGCCCGTCGGGTCGGTGAGGTTGGCGAGGAGCTTGAGGGTGAACTTCATCAGAAGCGGGTGCGTGAGGCCGCGCTGGGTCGCCAGCTTCATGACCTTCGGGTTGCCGATGAGCTTCACGAAGGCGCGGCCCAGGGTGTAGTAGCCGCCGTAGGTGTCCTTCAGGATCCGGGGGTAGCTCTGCAGGGCGAGCTCGCGCTGGGCCGGGGTCGCCCGGGCGTGGGCCTGGACGATGACGTCGGCGGCGATCTGGCCGGACTCCATGGCGTAGGCGATGCCCTCGCCGTTGAAGGGGTTCACCAGGCCACCGGCGTCGCCGACCAGCAACAGCCCCTTCGTGTAGTGGGGCTGGCGGTTGAAGGCCATGGGGAGGGCCGCGCCGCGGATCGGCCCGGTCATGTTGTCCGGCGTGTAGCCCCAGTCCTCCGGCATCGAGGCGCACCAGGCCTTCAGGACCTCGCGCCAGTCCAGTTCCTTGAAGGAGTCCGAGGTGTTCAGGACGCCCAGGCCGACGTTCGACGTGCCGTCACCCATGCCGAAGATCCAGCCGTAGCCGGGGAGGAGACGGTCCTCGCCCGGGCCCCGGCGGTCCCAGAGCTCCAGCCAGGACTCCAGGTAGTCGTCGTCGTGGCGTGGGCTCGTGAAGTACGTACGGACCGCGACGCCCATCGGGCGGTCCTCTCGGCGGTGCAGACCCATCGCCAGGGAGAGGCGGGTGGAGTTGCCGTCCGCCGCCACCACCAGCGGCGCGTGGAAGGAGACCTCTCGCTTGTCGCCCGACCCGGCGTCACCGAGCTTCGCCGTCACGCCCGTGATACGGCCCGTCCGGTCGTCGACGATCGGCCCGCTGACGTTGCACCGCTCGTACAGCCGCGCGCCCGCCTTCTGGGCCTGCCGGGCGAGTTGCTCGTCGAAGTCGTCGCGCTTGCGGACCAGGCCGTAGTCCGGGTACGAGGCGAGCTCCGGCCAGTCGAGCTGGAGGCGGACCCCGCCGCCGATGATGCGCAGCCCCTTGTTGCGGAGCCAGCCGGCCTCCTCGGAGATGTCGATGCCCATCGAGACCAGCTGCTTCGTCGCACGCGGCGTCAGACCGTCGCCGCACACCTTCTCGCGCGGGAAGGCGGTCTTCTCCAGCAGCAGGACGTCGAGCCCGGACTTGGCCAGGTGGTAGGCGGTGGTGGAACCGGCTGGTCCGGCCCCGACGACGATCACATCGGCGGTGTGTTCGGTAAGGGGCTGGGGCTCGGTCACGGCGGGTTCTCCCCGAGTCTCGGATCAGCGTGCCGGAATCCGAGCCGGTGAAGACTCGAAATCAACGTGCTGACGGGCACTGGACATGGGCAGTCTATTCAGCGGTACCGATCACCCGGCTGAAGGGCTGCCCCTGTGAACAGAGCTCTCCCCGACGTACGGCTGCGCGTCCCCACCGACGAGGACGCCGTCGCCTGGCACCGGATCTTCGACGACCCCGAGGTCATGGAGTTCCACGGAGGCAGGTCCGCCGAGCTGTCCGTCTACGAGGAGCTCACCGCCCGTCAGCGACGCCATGACGCCGAGCACGGCTTCTGCCTGTGGACCATGCTCGACACGGAGGGCCGGGTCATGGGCTTCACGGGCGCCCAGCCGTGGCCGCACGACTGGGGTGGCGCGAAGGGCGAGATCGAGATCGGCTGGCGCCTCGCCCGGCCGTACTGGGGCAAGGGGTACGCCACCGCCGCCGCCCACGAGACACTCGACCGCGTACGCCGGGCGGGTGTTCCCAGCGTCATCGCGATGGTCGTCGCCGACAACAAGCGGTCCATCGCCGTGACCCAGCGCCTGGGCATGGAGCTGGAGCAGGTCTTCACCTCCCCGAAGTCACAGCGGGTCGGCCACCGATACCGACTCACCCTGTGACCCACGGTAGCCGTTCGCTACAGATAGACACCGACCGCTTCCGGCCGGTACGCCCCCGCGGTTACCCTGCCGGTACCGCTGGGGGTGACATCTGTGCGCATAACACCCAAGACACCCGAAGTGCGCGTACCGCGGCTCGTCGGTCTGATGGCCGTGGACGCGCGGGAGACGGCTCAGGCGCGAGGTGTACTGCTCGCCGCGCCCGACCGCCCCGACTTCCATCTGGCCGTCGTCGACTACGTCGTACGCCAGTACCCGTCACCGGGGACCGAGGTGCCGCGCGGAGCGGTGGTCACCGTGTGGTTCGACCTCGGTGAGGGTGAGGGCGGTGGAGGCGCCGGCGTGCGTGAGCCGCGCCGGGGCGGGCCGCCGCCGGGCGGCTTGCAGTGGGAGCTGGACGAGCCGGGGGATCCGTTCCCCGTGCTGAGGTAGGAACGGGGCGCCCGTCCCCGTACCGGGGTGGTACGGGATGCGCCGGCCCGGTTACGGCTGCTTGAACCCCCGGTGGAGCGCCACCACACCACCCGTCAGGTTCCGCCACGCCACCTGTTCCCAGCCCGCCTTGCGCAGCCGCTCGGCCAGGGCGGGCTGGTCCGGCCAGGCACGGATGGACTCGGCGAGGTAGACGTACGCGTCGGGGTTGGAGGAGACCGCGCGGGCCACCGGCGGGAGGGCGCGCATCAGGTACTCGGTGTAGACGGTGCGGAACGGCGTCCACGTGGGATGGGAGAACTCGCAGATCACCACCCGCCCGCCCGGCCTGGTCACCCGGTGCATCTCGCGCAGCGCGCTGTCCGTGTCCTGGACGTTGCGCAGCCCGAAGGAGATCGTCACCGCGTCGAAGGTGTCGTCCTTGAACGGGAGTTTCGTCGCGTCGCCCGCCGTGAGGGGCAGCCAGGGGTGCCGCTGCTTGCCGACGCGGAGCATCCCTAGGGAGAAGTCGCACGGTACGACGTACGCGCCGGTCCGGGCGAACGGCAGCGAGGAGGTGGCCGTACCGGCGGCGAGGTCGAGGACCTTCTGCGCGGGGCGCGCGTCCACCGCCTTCGCGACCTCCTTGCGCCATCGCCGGTCCTGGCCCAGGGACAGCACGTCGTTCGTGAGGTCGTACCGCTCCGCGACGTCGTCGAACATCGAGGCGACTTCGTGTGGCTGCTTGTTCAGGGATGCGCGGGTCACGGGCCCATTGTGGCAGTACGGGCCGGACGCACCCGCGCCCGGCCCGTCCGCGCGCCCTGCGGCACCGGCCCGGTCTCCGCATGCCTCCCTACCGGCACCGGCCCCGTCTCCACACGTCTCCCTACGGCACGAGTCTCGGCTTCCTCCGTGCCGCCACGTCCTCCACCCACCCGCACAGCAGCACGAAGCCGGCGATCAGCACCCAGCCGACGCCGAACATGAACCACTGGCTCTCCAGCGGCAGATACCTCTCGAAGGCGGGGACGTCCCAGAACCGGTCGATCAGCGGGACGGCCAGGACCAGCGCGATCTCGTGCCAGAGATAGAGGGTGACGGCGCGGGCGTTGAACACCGTCACCAGCCGGTCCAGCCGCCTGAGACGAGTGAGCCGGGAGAAGCCGACCGCGAACCGCTCCTTCGCGTACATCAGCAGCGTCACGAACCCGGCCGAGAAGAACGCCTGGGCGAGGGGGATGTCGTCGAGGTCGTACGTGCCGTACTCGGCCTGGTGCGTGAGCGCGTACCAGGCGCCGTACGCCAGCGCGGCGAGCGAGCCGGCGGCCACCGGGCCCGGCCTCAGCCTCCGCAGGACCCCGTCGCGGTGGGCGAAGCCGAGCATCCAGCAGAAGAGGAACGTGGCCAGGTCGGTCAGCGCGCTGCCGAACCGGTCGTCCGGTGGCCGCCACAGGAAGTGGAGGACCGCGATCGGGGCGAGGGAGAGCAGCAGCACCGGCACGGGCGCGAGCCGGAACACCCTCAGCAGCAGCGGCGACAGCACCACGAACCACAGATACGTCCGCAGGTACCAGAGGATGTCCCAGGCCTGCTCGCCCCAGGCGTTGCCCGGCGGGTCGCCCAGCGGGAGCACCCAGAAGACGATCTGCCAGCCCGGTATCCAGTCGTGGATCATCATCGCGACGACCACGAAGAAGCCCCAGAACCAGAACGGCGGCAGCAGACGGCGCACCCGGTCCCTGATCACCTTCGGTGCCGGGCGCTCCAGGGACTTCGCCATCAGGGTGCCGGCCAGGGCGAACATGACTCCCATGGAGGGGAACAGCATGCCCGCCCAGGGCCAGCCGAAGGTGTGGTACGTGACGACACGGACGAGGGCGACGGCACGGAGGGTGTCGAAGTAGCGGTCGCGCCCGGACGGTCGGGCCTTGGCCGGGCCGGCGCCCGGGGGCGGGGCCGGAGCCCTGGCCGGGTCAGGGACCGAGGCCGGAGCCCGGTCCGAGGCCGGAGCCCGGTCCGGGGTCGGAGCCCGGTCCGGGGTCGGAGCCCGGTCCGGGGTCGGCGGCGGGGCTCCGGCGGCGCTCGTACGCGCGCGGGCGGCGACCGTGGGACCGCCTCTGCGGTGCGAGCCCATCAGCCCGCCCCCGCCGGGGTCCCCACCTCACCCGTCCTCTTCAGCTTCTGCCAGCGCAGCCGGCCGCCGGTGAGGGCGGTGATGCAGGAGTGGATCAGGACCAGATACATCATCTGGCGGTACGCGAGCTGCTGGAGCGGAAGCATCAGCAGATACCGGTACTTCTCCTTGTCCAGCTTGAACGCGTAGGCCGCGCACACGAGTTGCACACCGAGGACGGCCAGCCAGGCGAGCAGGGACGCCTGGAAGTCGACGAAGATCATGGCGTACGCCGTGAAGACATCGATCAGTGGCGCGAAGACCGGTGTGAGGATCTGGAAGACGACGACGAGCGGCATGCCGACACGGCCGAAGCGTCCCGAGGGGCCCTTGTCCGTGAGGGACTTGCGGTGCTTCCACAGCGCCTGCATGGTGCCGTACGACCAGCGGTAGCGCTGCGACCACAGCTGCTTGAGGGAGCCCGGTGCCTCGGTCCAGGCGCGGGCGTGCTCCTGGTAGACGACCCGCCAGCCGGCCCGGTGCATGGCGATGGTGATGTCGGTGTCCTCGGCGAGGGTGTCCTCGCTCATCCCGCCGACCTCCAGCACGGCGTCACGGCGGAACGCGCCGATCGCGCCGGGGATGGTGGGCATGCAGCGCAGCAGGTCGTACATGCGGCGGTCGAGGTTGAAGCCCATCACGTACTCGATGTGCTGCCAGGCGCCGATCATGGTGTTGCGGTTGCCGACCTTGGCGTTGCCCGCGACCGCGCCGACGCCCGGGTCGGCGAAGGGCTGCACCAGCTGCCGTACGGTGTCGGGCTCGAAGACCGTGTCGCCGTCCATCATCACGACGATGTCGTAACTGGCGTTCCGTACGCCGTTGTTGAGGGCGGCGGGCTTGCCCGCGTTGGCCTGGCGGATGACCCGCACGTTGGGCAGGCCGAGGCCCGCCGCGATGTCCGCCGTACCGTCCGTGGAGCCGTCGTCGACGACGATGATCTCGATCGGATGGGTGCTCTGCGCGAGGGAGCCGAGGGTGTTGGCGATGCACTCCTTCTCGTTGTACGCGGGCACGATCACCGCCACGGGGCCGGTGATCGGCTCCCCCCAGCTGAACCGGCGCTTGTTGCGCTGCCGGTGGTGGCGGCGGGCGAGGACCAGCATCATCCCGAAGCGGCCCATGACGGCGACGCCGACGACGGCGAGCCCGACCGAGAGCGCCGGTACGGTCCACTCGGCGACGTACACGGCCGCGACGAGCGCCTTGCCCTCGTAGAGGGTCGCGCCGGTGGCTGTGCGGTGGGCGGCCTGGAGGTCGCCGGCGCCGTCGCCGCTTCGCGCACCACCCTGCGCGCCCTCAGCGCCCTGGACACCGCCCTGGGCGTCCTCCGCGCCCGGCGGCTGCTGACCGGCAGTCCCCGGGGTGGCCGCCTGCTGGTCCTGCTCCTGGCCCTGGCCCTGGCCTTGGCCCTGCTCCTGGCCCTCGCTCTGGTTCCCGCTCTCCTCCGCGCGCTGCTGCGCGATGGCGCCGCTGACGGTGGTGAAGGTGTAGCCCTTCGCCTGCATCTTCTCGATGTACGTACCGAGCGCCTTCACGGTCTGCGAGCGGTCGCCGCCCGCGTCGTGCATGAGGACCGACGCGCCCTCGCCGTCCTCCGGTGTGGCCCACTTGACGATCTTCTTGACGCCGGGCTTCTTCCAGTCGTCGCTGTCGGTGTCGACGAAGACGCTGGTGTAGCCCTCCTCGCCGAGCCTCTGGTAGACGGGCCAGCTGTAGTTGTCGATGGCGTCGACCTTGGAGGAGTACGGCGCGCGGAACAGCGTCGTCGTGATCCCGGCCGCACCCGCGAGCGCGAGCTGGGTCTGGGTCATCTCACGGGTGACGCGGGCGTCGCTCTGGTACGAGAGGTCGACGTGCGTGAACGTGTGGATGCCGATCTCGTGGCCCTGGTCGACCATGTCGTTCGCGATGTCCGGGTAGCGCGTGACCATCGAGCCGACGACGAAGAAGGTCGCCGGGACGTCGTACTTCTGGAGCACCTCGAGGATCTTCGGGGTCCAGGTCGGGTTCGGCCCGTCGTCGAAAGTGAGCGCGATCGTCCTGTCCGGCACGGACCGGGTCTGCGCCTGGCCGCCGCGGAAGGTGAGGATGGGCCCGCCGTCGAGGATGTCGTCGGGTACGTCGTCGGCGCCGGCTCCGGTGCGTACGCGCTCGTCGCCGCCGACCTCGGCGCGCAGATAGCCGTCGAGCAGCATCACGCTGGTCAGTCCGAGCAGCAGTAACAGGGCGAGGATCGCACGGGGTTTCTGGAGAGCGGCTGCCTTGCCGCGGGCCCGCTCGATCCTGGAGGGGGCGCGCCGGCGTCGGCGCGGGGGTGTCGTCGTAGTCATCGGGGTGTCCGCGCTCCGGTCAGTCGGCGTTGGCGGGGGAGGCCGTGCCGGCGGACACAGCGGGGGACGGGGCGGTGGAGGCGCCCGAGGGCGGGGTGCCGCCGGGGGCGCCCGAGGGGACGACACCGCCCCGGCCGCCCTGGAGCTGCGGGCCACCGGCCGGGGCGCCGGCCTGGCCGCCGCCACCGCCGAAGGGGAACAGCTCGGTCGGGGAGGCCGAGATGCCCCAGCCCATGAACGCCATGCCGAGCACGACGGCGTAGCCGAGGGACGCGACGCCGAGGAGCATGCCGATCCGGCGCAGCAGCCGGGCCCTGCGGCCGGAGTTGTCGACGAACACGGGGCCCTCTTCGGACCCGGCTCCCTGACCGCGTCGGCGGCGTCGGCCGCGGGCGGGTGCGGCGGCCTCGGGAGCGGCTCCCGGGGTGTGCGCGGAGCCTGAGTTTTCGATGGCGGACTCGTATTGCATTCCCCGGATATTAGGCAGCTTTTATGTGGCGGGTTCTCGGTTTCCCATGTGAGAAGCCCATGAGAAACGCCTTAACCTGTGGCCTTCCTTAGAGAATCCAAGAACGCCTGTGTGAGTGACCAGAGATGCTTATGACCCGTAATTTCCCATCCGATAGCCCGACTTGTCCACGTGCGGGCCATCTTTCCCATGAATCGCCTGCGCCCGAATGATCTTCATGAAGCACAGACACGTGTGATTCATTTCCCCTGGGGAAACAGTTCTTGTTTCCGCCCTGAGACACACATCACGGCCAATCACGAAACGATCACGAGAGCGGGTGCACGCGAAATGCGGAGTTTTCTGAGGTCGGCCGCCGGACTGGTCTGCCTGCTGGCGCTGGCCGGCACGGGCTGCTCCTCGGGCACGGAGGAGGACACCGACGCCGCGTCCACGGCGCAGGCCCAGCCGAAACCGAGCAGTACCGGCGGACCGGGTGATACCGGCGGTACGGGCGGTACTGGCGATACCGGCACGGGCGCGGAGTCGGCGACGGCGTACGCGCCCTATGTGAGCGCGACGACCGCGTCCGGTCTCGACTCGGCGGGCTCGGCGTCGGCGTACAACCTGGCGTTCGTGATCGCGGACGGCGACGACTGCACGCCGGCCTGGGACGGAAGGGCGAAGATCGGCGATTCCGCGGTGAAGTCCCGGATCTCGGCGCTGGCGGACTCGGGTGCGACGGTGCGGGTGTCCTTCGGCGGGGCGTCGGGCACGGAGCTCGCCGAGACCTGTGACAGCGCGTCCGAGCTGGCGGCGGCCTACGGGAAGGCGCTCGACGCGGCCGGGGCCACCGAGGCCGACTTCGATGTCGAGGGGGACGCGTTGCGGGACTCCGAGTCGGTGGAGCTGCGTTCGAAGGCGATAGCCCTGCTCCAGAAGGAACGCCCCGACCTCACCGTCTCCTTCACGCTGCCCGTCATGCCCTCCGGCCTCGGCGACGAGAGCGTGGCGCTGCTGGACTCGGCGAACGACAACTCCGTCCAGGTCCGCACCGTCAACATCATGACCATGAACTACGGCAGTTCGTACGACGGTGACATGGGTGACTACGCCGAGCAGTCCGCCGAGGCGGTCCACGACCAGCTCGCCGACATCTTCGACCTCTCGGACTCCGCGGCCTGGCAGGGGCTGGCCCTCACGTCGATGATCGGCCGGAACGATGTCGCGACCGAGACGTTCACCCTGGAGGACGGCGCCCAGGTACGGGAGTTCGCCGAGGAGAGGAAGATCGCGTGGGTGTCGATGTGGGCGGCGTTCCGGGACCAGCCGTGCGAGGGCGCTGCCGCTTCGTCGAAGAGGGCGCAGACGGACTGCAGCGGGGTCGAGCAGGAGGAGGGGGCGTTCG
>NZ_VJZE01000789.1 GCF_009377205.1 Streptomyces phyllanthi | reverse complement strand
GTGCGGTGAGCCGCGGGGCGGTGCGGTGAGGCCGCGGGGCGTGGGGTGAGGCCGCGGGCGGAGCGGCGATGTCCGGGCGACGCGGTGGCGTCCGCCCTCCCGATTTCTTGGTCAACTTCCCGATGGGGGTAACGATGAACAGCAGAACGCGTCGGACGGCGGTCGCGGTCGTGGCCGTAGCCGCGCTGACCGGGACGCTTGCCGCGTGCGGCGGGGACAGCCTGGAGGACAAGGCGTCGGACGGCGGATCCGGCGGTGACAAGGGCTCGCTCGTCGTGGGCGCGGCCGGGTTCACCGAGGCGAAGGTCCTCGGTGAGCTGTACAAGCAGCTGCTGACGGGCGCCGGTTACGGCGTCACCCTGAAGACCGTCGAGAACCGCGAGATCTACGAGCCCCAGCTGGAGAAGGGCGCCATCGACGTCGTACCCGAATACGCGGCGACGCTGGCGGAATTCCTCAACGCCGAGGAGAACGGGCCGAACGCCGAGCCGGTCGCCTCCAGCGATGTCGACGCCACGGTCGCGGCGCTGAGGAAACTCGCCGAGCCGCGTGGTCTGAAGGTGCTGCCGGCCGGAGAGGCGGTCGACCAGAACGCGTTCGCGGTGAGCCGGGAATTCGCCGAGGAGCACAACCTCAAGACGCTTTCCGATCTGGGCGAGTCGGGGCTCAAGGTCAAGATCGCGGCCGGTGACGAGTGTGAGACTCGGCCCTTCTGCGCGCCCGGTCTGAAGAAGACGTACGGCATCGACGTCGCCGGAATCGACCCCAAGGGCGTCGGTACGACACAGGCCAAACAGGCGGTGAAGAACGGCACGGACCAACTGGTGCTGACCACGACCACGGACGCCACGCTGAAGAACTTCGACCTGGTGCTCCTGGAGGACGACAAGAAGCTCCAGAACGCGGACAACGTACTCCCGGTGGTGAACGCGAAGGACGCGGGTGACCAGGAGATCGCCGATGTACTCGGGAAGCTGACCGACACACTCACGACGGCCGATCTCGTGGAACTCAACCGGAAGGTGGACGAGGAGCGCCAGAAGGAAGCCGATGTCGCGGCGGACTATCTGGAGTCGAAGGGGTTGATCAAGAAGTAGGGCGGCTTCGCATGTCTTCCCAAGAGCGCTCGCGAGGCTTCTGAGGAGTGGTTCGTCGGGCCACGGGGGAGTGGCTCTCGACGCTTACCGGGACGGTTTCGCCGGGACTGTCGGAACGGAACCGGGGTTCTTGGTGTCCTTGTTGGGGCATGAGGGGCTGTGGAGGCTTCGGAGTGGCTGTGTTTTTACCTCCCGGCGCACCACGATTCCTCTACTCGCGGTAAGTTTCTGGCCATGCCACGTGGACGTCATCGCCATTCACCGCCTCTGCACAGGCTGCTGCCTCCGTCCGCGATCGCAGGCGTCTCGCTCGTTTGCGCCCTCGGACCCTGGGTGTTCACCCAGCCATCGGTGCTCCGGGTGTCGGCCGCGGTCGCGGCGGCCACCGCGGCCGTGGGCGCGGCCGTCATGCGCCGCTGGGACGTCGAGGCCGGCAAACGCGTCGCGGACCTTGCGCGCGCGCGGGCGAGCGACGAGTGGCGGCACGAGGAGCAGGTCGCCGAACTGGAGACCGACCTCGAGGAGTCGCGCGAGCTGCGCCAGAAGCTGGAGCACAAGCTGCGCGCCAAGCGGACGGAGCTGGCGGGCCTGCGCAACGAGCACGCGGCGCTGCTCCGGCGGTACGCCACCGCGGAGACGGAGCGGGCCAGCGCGCTGGAAGGCCGTCGCCTGCTGGCCATCGAGGCCTCGACGGAGCCGGCCCCGGGGTCGGCACGTGCGCTGCCCGCGGCCGGGACGCCGAACGAGCGGGAGGCCGCGGCCGCCGCGTCCGACGAGCAGACGACCGAGGGACAGGCCGCCGAGGAGCAGGCGGCTCCCGGTGCGTTCTCCCCGGCCGGCTCCTCGCTCTACCTGGCCGCCAGCTCGGCGCTGGACCGGCTCATCAAGGGCGACTTGGCCGAGGAGGCGACCGCCGGGAAGGCCGAGTCCGTGGCCGAGAGCGCGCCCGAGGGCGAGTCCCGCGAGGACGACCTGCCGAAGGGCGACTTCCCGAACGGTGATTCCCCGAAGGGCGGTTCTCCGGACGGCGGTCCCCCGGACCGCGGCTCTCGTGACGGCGGCTCCCCGGACGGCGGTTCACCGGACGGCGGTTCACCGCGGTCCGTTTCCGCCGAAGCCGCTATGGAGCAGGCCGGTTCGGAGCAGACCGCGCAGGCCGATGCGGCGTCCGCCGCCGGCGCGGACAAGGACGGCGGGGCCGAGGGACGCGCCGAGACGGTCCACGGGCACGAGCGCGCGGCGACCGGGCCCGCGGTCAAGGCCCTCACCTCCGTGTCCGCGTCCTCCGCCCTCACGCCCGCCC
>NZ_VJZE01000788.1 GCF_009377205.1 Streptomyces phyllanthi | reverse complement strand
GCGTATGAGGGTAAGTGGGCGGGGTGCAGCCCCCGGGCGCCCGGGCCGGTCGCGCAGTTCGCCGTGCCCCTTCGGTTGCGCGCCCCCGAAGCGCGCCCCGAAACGGACCGAACGGTTGAGCGAGTCTCGGTAATAATTCGGCAAAGCGGAAATGGAGCGGACGCCTCCGGCGTTGCCTCCCTCCAGAGGGCCCCGGTGGCCCTTCGTACGCATGTCCGCAGTACGGCCGCCCGCCCCAAGGAGGAACGCCTCGTGAGCCACTACGTCAGCAGGCTCGGACGGCGCTCCCCAGCGGCACCCCCGCGACTGAGGCTGCCCCACCGGAAGCCCCGCCGGGTCGCGATGCTCTCCGTGCACACCTCACCGCTGCACCAGCCCGGCACGGGTGACGCCGGCGGTATGAACGTCTACATCGTGGAACTCGCGCAGCGCCTCGCCGCGATCAACATCGAGGTCGAGATCTTCACCAGGGCGACCACGGCCGCGCTCCCGCCGGTCGTCGAGCTCTCACCGGGCGTGCTCGTACGGCATGTCGACGCCGGGCCCTACGAGGGGCTGGCCAAGGAGGACCTGCCGGCCCAGCTGTGCGCGTTCACGCACGGTGTCATGCAGGCCTGGGCCGGTCACCGCCCCGGCTACTACGACCTCGTGCACTCGCACTACTGGCTCTCGGGCCACGTCGGCTGGCTCGCCGCCGAGCGCTGGGGCGCGCCCCTCGTGCACGCCATGCACACCATGGCCAAGGTCAAGAACGCGGCGCTCGCCGATGGGGACACCCCCGAACCCGCGGCCCGCGTCATCGGCGAGACCCAGATAGTGCGCGCCGCCGACCGGCTCATAGCCAACACCTCCGGGGAGGCCGACGAACTCGTACGGCACTACGTGGCCGATCCGGACAAGGTCGCCGTCGTCCACCCGGGCGTGAACCTCGACCGCTTCCGTCCCGCCGACGGCCGTGCCGCCGCCCGGGCCCGTCTCGGCCTCCCGCAGGACGCGCTCGTCCCGCTCTTCGCGGGCCGCATACAGCCCCTGAAGGCCCCGGACGTGCTGCTGCGCGCGGTCGCCGTCCTCCTGGACGAGCGTCCCGAGCTGCGCTCCCGCATCGTCGTACCCGTCGTGGGCGGCCCCAGCGGCAGCGGGCTCGCCAAGCCGGAGGGGCTGCAGAAGCTGGCCGCGCGGCTCGGTATCGCGGACGTGGTGCGGTTCCGGCCGCCCGTGGGGCAGGAGCAGCTCGCGGACTGGTTCCGGGCGGCGTCCGTGCTGGTCATGCCGTCGTACAGCGAGTCCTTCGGGCTCGTCGCCATCGAGGCCCAGGCGGCCGGTACGCCGGTGCTCGCGGCCGCGGTCGGCGGGCTCCCCGTCGCCGTACGCGACGGGCACACCGGGTTCCTCGTCCAGGGGCACGATCCCGCCGACTACGCGCGCGTGCTGCGCGGGTTCGCCGACGATCCCGGACTGCCGACCCGTATGGGCGCGGCCGCCGCCCGGCACGCGGAGTCCTTCGGCTGGGACACGGCCGCCGCCGCCACGGCGGACGTCTACACGGCGGCGATGCACACCCACCGCCGCGGGCTGCGCACGCACCACGGCTGAGAAAGCCGATCCCGTACGCTCGCCCCATGGCTGACGCAGCATCGATCATCGAGCAGGTCCTCACCGAGGCCGAGCTGGAGTGGGAGAGCCCCGAGCCCGGCAACTACGTCGCGAAGCTCCCCGGCACCCGCAAGCTGTCCACGACCGTCTCGCTGATCGTCGGCAGGCACGCGCTCTCCCTGAACGCCTTCGTCATCCGCCACCCGGACGAGAACGAGGAGGGCGTCCACCGCTGGCTCCTGGAGCGCAACCTCAGGCTCTACGGGGTGAGTTACGCGATCGACCCGCTCGGAGACGTGTACGTGACCGGCAAGCTTCCGCTGTCCTCCGTCACCGCCGACGAGATCGACCGGCTCCTCGGCTCGGTCCTGGAGGCCGCCGACGGTTCCTTCAACACGCTCCTGGAGCTCGGTTTCGCGTCCGCGATCCGCAAGGAGTACGCGTGGCGCGTGTCCCGCGGTGAGTCGACCCGCAATCTGGACGCGTTCACACATCTGACCCAACGCGACGCCGACTGAGGCACTCTCCGCTACAGCCTCCTGCCGTTGAGCGGTCGTCGCTGCTCTGTGTAGTTGGTGCATGACTCTTCACGTCCACCGGCGGTGCGTGCCATGCTCACGTCCCATGCGCATCTGAACGTCATTCACATCCATGAAAGGCGGGCGGTATGAGCGAGACGTGCGAGGGCATCACCAGAAGAGGCTTCCTCGGAGGCGTCGGTGGCTCGGCGGCAGGGGTGGCGACCGGCTCGGCCGCCGGGGTGGCGACCGGTGGAGCGGCCGCAGCAGCCACCCCAGCCCGAGCCCCAG
>NZ_VJZE01000787.1 GCF_009377205.1 Streptomyces phyllanthi | reverse complement strand
GGGCGCGGGGTCGGCGCCGTTCACTCCGGCGCGGGGGCGCGACCAGGAGGCCACGAGACCGGCCTCCGGAGGAGGCGCCTTCACGGCGGCGGCACGGGCGTCGGCCACACGCGGACCGGGCCCGATGGGCACCGGGGCGCCCGCGAGCCGTACGGGACCGGTGTCGGGGGCGCCGACGGGCGCGGGCGCGGGGTCGTACGACGGCGGAGGCGGCAGCGCGGGCGCCGCGGGCCGGCCGCCCCCGCCCCCGCTGGGGCCTCCGGGACCCCCGGGGCCTCCTGCCGTGAGCTGGGGCTTCGCCCCGGGACGGCCGCCACGGCGGGCCTCGATGAGGGTGACCGCCTTCTCGGGCAGCCACGCGGAGGCCGTACCGCTGTCGTCGGAGCCGGAGCCGAAGAGATGGGGCGCCAGCTGGGCCTGGAGATCGGCCGGGTTGGGGCGCGCGGTCGGGTCCATCTGCATACAGGACTCGATCAGCGGCCGCAGCTCGTCCGGGAGCCCGGAGATGTCCGGGCCCTCCCTGAGCAGCATGAACACGGTCTCGACGGGATTGGCACCGTGGTACGGCGCATGCCCCGTCGCCGCGAAGACGAGCATCGAACCCAGCGAGAACACATCGCTCGCGCCGGTCACGCTCCGCGAGTCCTTCGCCTGCTCGGGCGACATGTAGGCGGGTGTGCCGACGGCGACGTTGGTCATGGTCAGCCGCGTGTTCGAAACCCCGGAGGCGATACCGAAGTCGATCACCCGCGGCCCGTCCTCGACGACGAGGACGTTGGAGGGCTTGAGGTCCCGGTGGACGAGCCCGGCCC
The DNA here is from genome assembly GCF_009377205.1 of Streptomyces phyllanthi. Taxonomy (GTDB): domain Bacteria; phylum Actinomycetota; class Actinomycetes; order Streptomycetales; family Streptomycetaceae; genus Streptomyces; species Streptomyces phyllanthi. Next base: position 1,598 of record NZ_VJZE01000787.1, on the reverse strand, counting down.
CGTGGATCGACTGCAGGGCCTCGGCGACGCCCGCCGCGAGCCAGCGCACCGCCTGGGCCGGGAGCGGCCCGCAGTCGGTCACTATCTCCTCGAGCGAGGGAGCGGGGACGTACGCGGTCGCGAGCCACGGCACGGCCGCCCGCGGGTCGGCGTCGACCACGGCCGCCGTGTAGAAGCCGGAGACGGCCCGTGCCGCCTCGACCTCGCGGGTGAAGCGGACCCGGAACAGCTGGTCCTCGGCGAGCTCCGTCCGGACCGTCTTGATCGCCACGCGCCGGCCGGATGCCGACCGCGCGAGATAGACCAGCCCCATGCCCCCGGCACCCAGCCGTCCCAGCACCTCGAAGGGCCCGATCCGCCGAGGATCGTGCTGCGTCAGCTGATCCACCACTTGCCCTGCCACCTCCCCGTACGGGCCGCGCCGCCCTCACATGTACGCGACCCCGTGCAGCGTCTCACCACGGCACCGCCATGGCGCACGCACCCCGATTCTTCCTGCCCGGGCCCCCTCTTGCGAACCCGGGGGCGGATCGGGGTGTCTCAGGACAAAAGCACGGGAAGCGCACTTCAGGAAAGCGGCAGCCCGGATCGTGGGACGGATTCTGGGCGCTTCTGGGAGCTCTTGGCGGTTCCGTGGGGCGCCGGATGACGAGCCCTGATGGCCTGGAGTGATCGGGAGTGGCCGAGAGTGGTCGTACGGTGCCGGTTTCTGTGGCGCGGGGCCGGTGACGGTAACGGTTACGGCACGGAAGACTCACCGAGGCGCTCAGCGCTGGAGCAGGGCGAAGGACGCTCCCTGGTCGTCCGTGACCACGGCCACACGGCCGTACGAGGCGTCGAACGGCGGGACCTGCACGCGTCCGCCCAGGCGCCGGACCGCCACCAGCGTGTCCTCGGCGTCCTCCGCGCCGAAGTGGACGAGGAAGTGGGGCGGCATCTCGGGCGGGAAGACCTCGGCGAGGTCGGCACGGCCGAAGTCGGGGGAGGCGCCGGGGCCGAAGAGGGCGTCGTGGAAGAGGGTGCCGTAGAAGTCGTTGGCGACCTTGGTGTCCCGGGCGTAGAGCTCGGCCCAGGCGAAGGTGCCCGGTTCGTGGCGGCGGGCGAAGCCGTGGTGGGTGCCGGGTTGCCAGAGGGCGAAGACGGCGCCTTCCGGGTCGGTGACGAGGGCGGTGGTGCCGAGGGGGCCGACGGGGACGGGAGCGGTGACGACCTGGCCGCCGGCCGCCTCGATGCGCCCGGCGAGGGCGGTGGCGTCGGGGGTCGCGAAGTGAAGGGTCCACGTGGTCGGCAGCCGCCCGTCCGCCTTGGGCGCCAGGGCCGCCACGGGGTCGTTGTCCCGGTACGCCCAGGTGGACGTGCCGTACGCGTCCTCGAACCTCCACCCGAAGAGCTCCCCGTAGAACCGCTTGCCCGCCTCGACGTCGGGCAACTGGGCGTCCACCCAGCAGGGGACGCCCTCGCCGTACGGTTCGACTCGCGCCGCGTTGTCGGCCATACGGCCAAGCTAATGGTGTTTGTCCGTGGGTGCGCGGTGTGTGGTCCGTCCGGAGCCGGGGGCTGGACGGAGAAGTTCTCGCCCCCGCCGCCCCTACCCGTCC
>NZ_VJZE01000786.1 GCF_009377205.1 Streptomyces phyllanthi | reverse complement strand
GACCACGGCGGCGGCGACTCGCCCTCTACGCGCTCGCCGTCTGCCTCCTCGCCGTCGCCGCCGCCGTGGTCTCCTTCGCCCAGGGCAGCTGGCTGGGGATCATCTGGGTGCTGCTGGCCGGGCTGGCGTCCAACATGACGTGGTACTACGCCCGACGCGGCAGGACGCATGGCGGCTCCGCCGGGGGCCACCAGGCCTGACCAGGGGCCGCCGGGCTCAGAAGGCCGAGCAGACCCCGCTGTCCTCCTGCCAGAAGCGGTACAGGCCCTGGCCGCAGAACGTCTCCAGGTCGCTGACGCCGAGACCGCGCAGGATCGCGTCGACCGCGTCGAAGAACACGCCGTTGACCTCGGGGATCCACAGCACGGCGAACACGAGCAGCAGCCCGAACGGCGCGAGGGGCTCCATCTGGCGGCGGGCCTTGTGCGACAGCCAGGGCTCTATCACCCCGTAGCCGTCCAGGCCCGGCACCGGCAGGAAGTTCAGGATCGCGGCCGTGACCTGGAGCAGCGCGAGGAAGGCCAGGGCGAACCGGAAGTCGGCCGGTACGCCGTCCAGCGCGTCCAGCCAGAACGGCGCCGTGCAGACCACGGCGAACGCCACATTGGTCAGCGGTCCCGCCGCCGAGATCAGACTGTGCTTCCAGCGGCCCCGGATGCGCCCGTGCTCGATGAAGACGGCACCGCCGGGGAGACCGATCCCGCCCATGATCACGAACAGGACGGGAAGCACGATGCTCAGCAGCGCGTGCGTGTACTTGAGGGGGTTGAGCGTCAGATACCCCTTCGCGCCGATCGAGATGTCGCCGCTGTGCAGGGCCGTGCGCGCGTGCGCGTACTCGTGCAGGCAGAGGGAGACGATCCAGGCCGCCGTCACGAAGAGGAAGACGGCCACTCCGGGCTGCTCCGCGAAGCCCGTCCACGTGGCCCAGCCCGTGACCGCCATCACGGCCACGATGCCGAGGAAGACGGGGCTGATCCTCCGGTCACTCCGGCGGGACGCGGCGGTGGTCATGGGACTCCCTCAGGGCTCGCTCGGGCAGGGGACTGCCACGGGGACTGCCCGACCGTACCGGGCTCATGCGGAAAACGTCTCGCGGAGACCCCAGAGTTCCGGAGAAGGTGGGGACATGGGGTTGTGGCGGGTGTTCTACGCGGACTGGCAGATGGAATGCTGCGGCACGCCGTTCTCGGTGGGGGACGAGGTGAGCTGGCCGCTGCTGCTGACGGACTCCGACGACGTGCTCGGAGGAGGCTGGTACCACGAGCTCAGCGAACTCTCGTCGGAGGTCGAGCGGGTGAGCGACGGGGGTGTGATCCGGCTGCTGCGCGCGGACGACGGGCTCGTCGCCGCGCTGCACGAGGACCCCGTGGACGAGTCCGGCCCCGGCCCCGACCAGTGGATCCGTTCCGTCGGTGTCCTCACCGTGGAGCGGCACGGCGCGCGGTGGCCCGAGACCTCGGGGCGGGTCCGCGCCGTCCACCTGGTGCGCCAGGGCTATGCCGAGACCGCGCGGGGCTCGCGCGACTGGGAACCGGTGCCGGGCGAGCGGTCCCTCGAAGCCGTGGAGGGCTGCCCGAAGTGGTTCGCCGACAAGGAGGACGGCCGTACGGCGATGGGGGCGGCCCACCGCCTGGTCACGGCCGGTGTCCTCGTGGACCTGGACGTACCCGGCACCCCCGCCTGAGCCCCCGTCAGCATTCCTGCGGCGAACTCCCACCGGAGACAATGGACCCGTGCGCTATCGCATCCTCGGCACCACCCAGGCGCTCCGCCCCGACGGCACCCCCGCTCCGGTCGGCGGAGCGCGGCTGCGTGCTCTGCTGACCGTTCTCGCGCTACGACCGGGACGTACGGTGCCCGTGGCCGTGCTGGTCGACGAGGTGTGGGCCGGCGATCCCCCCGCGGACTCCCCGGGCGCGGTGCAGGCGCTGGTCGGGCGGCTGCGCAGGGCGCTCGGCCCGGACGCGGTCGCCTCGCTGGACGGCGGCTACCGGCTGGCCGCGAGCGCCGACGACATCGACCTGCACCGCTTCGAGCGCCTCGCCGGCGAGGGGACGCGCGCCCTGGCCGACGGCGACGCGGCCAAGGCCGCCGTGGTCCTGGACGACGCCCTGGCCCTCTGGCAGGGCCCGCCCCTCGCCGACCTCCCCGACCGTACGGCCGAGGCGGCCCGCTGGGAGACCCGCCATCTGGACGTCCGCCGCGCCCGCCTCACCGCGGCCCTCGCCCTGGGCCAGGCCGAGCAGTACCTCCCCGAGCTCTCCGCCCTCTGCGACGCCCATCCGCTGGACGAGCCCCTCCAGGCCCTCCGGCTGCGAGCCCTGCGCGACACGGGCCGCCCGGCGGAGGCCCTGGCCGCCTACGAGGACGTACGGCAGCTGCTGGCGGACCGGCTCGGGGCGGACCCCGGGGCGGAACTGCGGGCACTGCACGGGG
>NZ_VJZE01000785.1 GCF_009377205.1 Streptomyces phyllanthi | reverse complement strand
GCCCCCGCCCGAACGAAAGAGCACAGCGATGACAGACGAACAGGAAGTGACGGACCAGGTCGTCGCGAGCTTCGACGCCGCGAAGGACGAGCGGTTCCGCGAGCTGATGCGGGCGCTCGTACGGCACGCGCACGCGTTCGTACGCGAGACCCGGCTCACCGAGGACGAGTGGAACGCGGCGATCGGGTTCCTGACGGCCGCCGGGCACATCACGACCGACACCCGCCAGGAATTCGTCCTGCTCTCGGACGTCCTCGGCATCTCCATGCTCACCGTGGCGGTGAACGAGCCGGCCACCGGCGACGCGACGGAGTCCACGGTGCTCGGCCCGTTCTTCGTCCAGGACTCGCCCCGCATAGAGCCCGGCGGCGACATCGCGCGGGGCGCGGCCGGCGAGCCCTCGTGGATCAGCGGCACGGTCACGGACGTCCACGGCACGCCGGTCGCCGGGGCCCGTATCGAGGTGTGGGAGGCCGACGACGACGGCATGTACGACGTCCAGTACGAGGATGGCGCGCTCGCGGGTCGTGCGCATCTGTTCACCGACGCCGAGGGACGCTACCGGTTCTGGGGGCTCACCCCCACGCCGTACCCGATCCCGGACGACGGCCCCGTCGGCCGTCTCCTCGAACACGCCGGCCGCTCCCCGATGCGCGCACCCCATCTGCACTTCAAGGTGACGGCGCCCGGCCACCGCCCGCTCATCACGCACATCTTCGTCGCGGACGACCCGTATCTGCGCTCCGACTCCGTCTTCGGTGTGAAGCAGTCGCTCATCCGTCCCTTCGACCGCCACGAGGCCGGTACACGGGCTCCGGACGGCAGCCGTCCGGACAGGACATGGACCTCGGCGAGCTTCGACATCGTCCTCAGGAGGGACTGAGGCCCACACCCCGGAGAGGGCGCGGCGCGGGAACATGGTGAATTGAACAACCAATACCGTGCAGGCCAGTTGACTCTATCAATCAACTGGCCGTACTTTCGGCCGCACAGTTCGCGCCGGTTCCCTTGCACGCCAAGGGCCTTCTCCTTGCGAGGAGCACATGAACGCGCACCTCAGAGCACTGTTCGCCGTCTCGCTGAGCGGGGCACTCGCCATCGGACTCACCGCCTGCGGAGGCTCCTCCGGGGCCGGCTCGGGCGACACCGTCAAGGTCGCGTACTGGCGCCAGGTCGACAACAAGTCCCGGGTCATGGACAACTACCTGGCGCTGGTGAAGAAGCAGTTCGAGAAGGCCAACAAGGGCAAGAAGGTCGAGCTCGTCCCCATCCAGGCCTCGGAGAACGACTACTACTCCAAGATCCAGCTGATGATGCGCTCCCCGCGCACCGCGCCCGACCTGGTCTACGAGGACACCTTCCTGATCAACGCCGACATCGCCAGCGGCTATCTCCTCCCGATCGACGAGTATCTGAAGGGCTGGAAGGACTGGAGCCAGTTCGTCGACACCGCCAAGGCCGCCGCCAAGGGCCAGGACGGCAAGACGTATGGCGTTCCGGACGGCACCGACACCCGCGGTCTCTGGTACAACAAGCAGCTCTTCGCGAAGGCCGGGCTGCCCACCGACTGGAAGCCGAAGACCTGGGACGACGTGCTGGACGCGGCCCGCACCGTCAAGAAGAAACTTCCCGGCGTCACCCCGATCAACGTCTACACCGGGAAGGCCGCGGGTGAGGCCGCCACCATGCAGGGCTTCGAGATGCTGCTGTACGGCACCGGTGAGGACCCGCTGTACGACCCCTCGTCGAAGAAGTGGATCACCGGCAGCAAGGGCTTCGAGGACTCCCTCGGCTTCGTGGACACGGTGTTCAGGGAGAAGCTGGGCCCCGACGTCGAGGACGCCCTCGACGCCAACTTCGGCAGCACGGTGGCGACCGAGCTGCTGCCGGCGGGCAAGCTCGCCATCGACCTCGACGGGTCGTGGATGGGCAACAACTGGATCGAGACCGGCGCCAGGCCCTGGCCCGAATGGGACAAGGTGCTCGGCACCACGGCCATGCCGACCCAGAACGGCCAGGCCCCGGGTACGGTGACCCTGTCCGGCGGCTGGACCTGGGCGATCCCCGCCAAGTCCAAGAACCCCGACACGGCCTTCGACTTCATCAAGACGATGCAGACCGAGGACAACGCTGTCGAGTACTGCATCCGCAACGCGGGCATCGCGGTACGCAAGGACGTCGCTGCCGATCCCCGGTACCAGAAGTCCATGCCCGGGGTCGACTTCTTCACCGGCCTGGTCCAGTACACCCACTACCGCCCGGCGCTGCCGGTCTACCCGCAGGTCTCCACCGCCATCCAGGAAGCGATGGAGGCGGTGACGACCGGTCAGGCGACCCCGGAGAAGGCCGCGGGCGACTACGACGAAGCGGTCAAGAGCGCGACCGACGGAGCAGTGGAGAGCCGTGGGTGACCTCACCGTGACGACGGCGGTGCCCGTCAAGGGCACGGGGAGGCGG
>NZ_VJZE01000784.1 GCF_009377205.1 Streptomyces phyllanthi | reverse complement strand
GCCGATGGCGGCGGGAAGCCGGTGCCATCGACTGCTGTGAACGGGGGTGCTGCTACCGCCTGGCGAGCTGCCGCTGCCCCAGGAACACGGCGCGGGCGATCTCCTGCGAGTCGACCTGGACCACGACGGGCCGGTCGGCGAGCCGCTCCACGGCGGAGGTGAGCGCGCGCAGCCCGTTGCCCGAGCCCAGCATCCGCTCCAGCTTGGACAGCGGGATGACGGCCTCGTGCTCGCCCGCCTCACCGATCAGCGCGAGCGTGCCGCCGGAACGGGCCTGCACGATGCCGCCCTGCGCGAGCGCCGGCACGGGGATGGTCGGCAGGTTGAACGCGAAGCCCTTGCCGCCGATGACGGGCACCCAGTCGGGGACCTTGATCTTCACCCGGTTCAGGGAGCCGATGAGCATGTTGAGCCCGCGCACCAGCATCCGCGAGGGCAGCAGGAACCCGTTGACGACGCCCTTGAACAGCGGCCCGAGCATCCTCGCGGCCGACTGGGAGGCGCTCTTGATGGCGCTCCAGGCGGCGACGAGGCCGCGCTTGACCACTGAGGCGACCTTGTCCATGTTGACGAACTGGGCGATGAGGGGCGCGAGAAGGGCCATGATCAGCCCGAACGGACTGGCCATCATGGCGAGGTTCAGGCCTCGCTGAGCGAGCGAGGCACCCTTGAGCCCCTTGCCCAGGTTGCCCATGGACTTCCCGCCCTTGTCGGCGTTCTTCCCGGCCCGGCCGACCGACTTCTCCACGGCGTCGGCCTGCTGCTTGACTCCGCGGAGGGCGGTCTTGGTCTTGTCGGCGGAGGACCTGAGCTTGTCGAGGGCGGACTTGAGCCTGTCCGTGCCTGACTTGGATTTGACGAGCGAGCCGTCTGCCTGGGTGAGGGCGCTCTTGAACTTCCCTGCCCCGCTCTCGTTCTTCGCCAGAGAGGACTGCAGCTTCCCCAGCGTGCTGTTGAACTTGGCGATGCCTCCCGCCGTGCGGCCGACGGATGTGTTCGCCCGGCCGGCCGCCGCGGAGAAGCGCCCGAAGGCGCCGTCGGCGGTGCGCAGTTTCTGTATCAGGGACATGCGGTTATCTCCTTGGGTATCGCGTGCGGCGCAGGCGATTGGCCGGCCGGGTCAGAGGGAGCCTTCCAGTGTCTTGACCCGCTTCTCGAGCGAGGTGAGGGCCTGATTGGCGCGGGTGGCGTTGTCCGCCGCCAGCCGGGCGCTGCCGCTGGCACTGCGCAGAAGGTTGTCCGCGCGCCGGGCGTCCGCCTGCGCCTTCCGTGCGTCGTCCTGCGCGTGCCGAGCCGTGGTCTGGGCGTTCCGGACGTGCCGCTTGAGTTCGTCCTCGAACTTCTCGACTCGTTGCCTCTCCTTCTTCCGTGCCTCTTCCGCAGCCTGCGCCTCCTGCGCGTCCTTTACTTTCTTCGCGGCTTTCTCAGCCTTGTCGCTCCTGCCGTGAATGAGGCCCTGGAGTGAGAAGTTGGGACCGATCTGCTTGCCCGCGAAGGTGAATCCCTTCTCGTCCCACTTGAAGAGCGAGTGGTCCATCTTGAAGAACTGACTGCTGAGGGCGGCGGCCTGGAAGTCGCTCTTGACGGCGGTTGCCTGGACGTCTTTGATCCATTCCGCCTTGAGCTTCGGCAGTTGCGCCGCGAGTACGGAAGCAGTGGTGCGCTGAGCCTGCTGAGCCGCTGTGAGACGGACTTGGTCCGGGTCGTAGGGCGGTGTGGTCGAGGCCATGGGAATCCTCCTTGACTGGAACAGGCCGACGAAATACCCCTGGCCGTGGCACGGCCAGGGGCAAGTGTGGAAAAGGACGCCGAATAGTCAGACGAAGAGCGCGAGGGCGGTCCACGCGTCGAGGGCGGCGAACATGACGAGCAGGGGGGTGATCGCCAGCAGGGTGCGCCGGCGAGAACGCACGGCGCGCTCCAGGCACTCCGTCAGTTCCGCCGTTGTCGGCGAGGCGGGGTCGTACACGACCGACACCGTGCTGCCCGGTGTGACGGACGTGCGTGCCAGGGGGAACGAATCCGCCTCGTACTCCGTGCCATCCGGAAGGGCATAGGAAAAGCGCACGGAGACGTCGTCCTGGCGCCATGACAACGAGGTGCACTGGCCGGTCGTTTCCGTGCCCGATGCCTGCAGGCGCAGGCCCGCACGGTACCGACGGAAGGTGTGCACGGCGGCGACGACGATGCCGCAGGACGCCAGTGCCAGGATCAGCGACCAGATCAGGGCGCCCGCCATGTCACTCCCCGTTCGCTCGCCGCCTCGACGTTCCGGCGCCTCATCATGGCTCACCCGGTGGCCACTGTCGACGGCGGTGGCTCCTGAGGCCGGCTGGGGCCATGAGGCAGGTGACCGCTGCGTCGTCACCCCGCAACCCGGTCGGCTCCAAGAGGGCTGCTACTGATCGTCGTCCGACGGGTGAGGGCGTGCCGTGGGCGGGTGCGGGTGCGGGTGCGGGTG
>NZ_VJZE01000783.1 GCF_009377205.1 Streptomyces phyllanthi | reverse complement strand
GGGCGGGGGGCACGCTCATGGCCCGACCCTGGGCACCCCTGGTGCCCTGGCCCCCATGGACGGCCCCCACACCTTGCTCTCAGGTCATGGTGCCGAACCACGCGGGGCCATCGGACATGGCCTGCTTGATCCGGAACAGCCCGAACTCGTGCAGCTCCGGCAGCGCGTCCACGTCGAACCAGCCGACCTCCAGCGACTCGTCGTCGTTGACGCGCGCCTCCCCTCCGACGGCACGGCAGCGGAACGTGGTGTCCATGTACTGGCAGACGTCCCCGTTGTCGTACCGCACGGGATCCCCGGTCTGGACGAGGACGACCCGCTCGGCCACGCACCGCACCCCGGTCTCCTCGAAGACCTCCCGCACGGCGCAGACCGCCGGCTGCTCCCCCGGCTCCGGGATACCGCCGATCACCGCCCACCGGCCCGTGTCCGACCGGCGGTTCAACAGCACTCTTCCCTCGTCGTCGAAGACCACGGCGGTGATGCCGGGGAGCCAGAGCAGCTGGTGGCCCACGGAGGCCCGGAGTTCGCGGATGAAGTCAGGAGTTGCCATGAGGGGACCTTAACGGCCCGGTACCCCTCCACCTGGCCGGTTCCGGACGCGCACGACCGGCGTATGGCTACACGTCACCGGCGCGCCGACCGCGCACTGCCGTCCCCACGGCCCATCCGAGCCCACCGGCCGCGACGAGCAGCAGGAGTATCTCGGGCAGCACCCCGAGGCGGGTCGCGGGAGTCTCGGAGGAGCGCAGGGGCACCTTCTGGACCAGCGAGTCGGCGACGAACATGCCGGTCTTCTGCGTGATCTCCCCGTCCGGCATGATCACGGCACTGACCCCGCTGGTCACCGGCACCGTGACGGTACGGCTGTGCTCGACGGCGCGGATACGGGACATGGCGAGCTGCTGGTAGGTCATCTCGCTGCGGTCGAACGTGGCGTTGTTGCTCGGCACCGAGATCATCTGCGCGCCGTCCGTGACCTCGGAGCGCACGGCCCAGTCGAAGGCCGCCTCGTAGCAGGTGACGAGGCCGACCTTGGCACCGTCCATGGTGAACACGCCCGGCTCGCTGCCCCTGCTGAAGTCCTGGCGGACCATCGAGGTCCACTCGTCGTTGATGGCGCCGATCATCGACCGCAGCGGGAGGTACTCGCCGAAGGGCTGGATCTGCCGCTTGTCGTAGGTATCGGTGGGCCCCTTCCGCGGATCCCACAGGATCTGCTCGTTGTAGAGCTTGCCGTCCTTCGCGACCACGCCGCCGACCGACACGGGGACCCCGATGGCCTTGGCGGCGCCCTCGATGACGGCGTACGCGTCGGCGTTGGTGAAGGGGTCGATGTCGGAGGAGTTCTCCGGCCACAGGACGAAGTCCGGCTGGGGCACCTTGCCCGCCTTGACCTCTGCGGCCAGCCGCTCGGTCTCGCGCGCGTGGTAGTCGAGGACGGCCCGCCGCTGCGAGTTGAAGTCGAGCCCCGCGCGCGGGACGTTGCCCTGGATGACCGCGACGGTCGCCGTGCCGTCCTCGGCCGCGTCACTGACCAGGGAGCGGGCCCCGAGAGCGCCCACGACGGGTACGGCCACGCTCAGCAGGGCCACGGCGGCGGCCCCGCGCCGTATGGCCTGGGTACGACGTGCCTCGACGCCCAGCCGCACGATCTCGAACAGCCCGAAACCGCACAGCACGAGCGCGAACCCGAGCACGGGAGTGCCGCCCAGCGCGGCGAGCGGCAGGAACACACCGTCGGCCTGCCCGAAGGCGACCTTGCCCCACGGGAAGCCGCCGAACGGTACACGTGCGCGTGCCGCCTCACCCGCGACCCAGAGGGCCGCCGCCCACACCGGCGCACCGGGCAGCCGTGACACCACCGCGACGCCCGCGCCGACGAGTCCGACGAACACCGCCTCGATGACGACGAGCGCCAGCCACGGCCCTGGCCCGACCTCCACACCCGTCCACACGAGCAGGGGCAGCAGGAATCCGAGCCCGAAGAGATAACCGAGCCCGAAGCCCGCCCTCCAGGTGCGGCCCCGCAGCACCCAGCCGAGGACCGCGAAGGCGGGCAGGGCCAGCCACCACAGGGTGCGCGGGGGGAAACTGACGTACAGCAGCGCTCCGGAGAGCGCCGCGGCGGCGGCGGGAACGAGGCGGCGCGCCAGTCCGGCCGGCCGTGACGCGGGCGAGGACTGGGGGTCGAGCTGTTCCGGCTCGCCCACGGATGTTGCGGTGGCGGTCACCCAGGGAGTCTACGGCGCGTGACCGGGCCGCCGACAGCGCGGTCCGCCCGGCCCCGGCGAGGCATCGCCCACAGTTCTGCAGCGACGTTCCTGCACAACGCATCCACAAAACGGCACATCACCCGTTACGGTGTGCCCCGAGCCTCTGACGTGCGGCCGGATCCGGCCATGGCGATCGGGGCCCGTCACAGTCGGGGGGACGACGGGGTGGGGTCCACAGGGACGGAG
>NZ_VJZE01000782.1 GCF_009377205.1 Streptomyces phyllanthi | reverse complement strand
CTCCCGCGCCGCGCTGTTCCTCCCCGCAGAAGGCCCCCGCCTCCCGCGCATGACATCCCGGCTATGTAAGAGCTGCTTGAACAACCCACCTTGGAGGCAGCGGACTCGCATGTCCTGCCGGCCTCTCGAGGCGCACGGGAACCCGTTGAATCCTCGGGTGCTCCCCACACCCAAGGCCCCCTCTCGGGCTCCAGGAATTGATCATCCCCACGTCTGGTGCCGGGGACGCGACTGCTGCCTTTCCGTAGCACTGGACCTATAGATCATTACTGGTCGCCTCGTGTTCGAACAGCTGAAGCACGGTCAATCTAGACCATCGGGGCCCGTATTGAAGAGGGGATGTGTGTAATTTGTGGTCAAGCTTTGAGACTTGATCGATCGATTGGTGACCGCCTACGGGTGCCTTGGCGCCACCGCGCGCTGCAGCGGCCCACCCGGCTCCCGGGACGCGGCTTCTGCGCGGGAGTGATCGGCGAGCTGCAACGGGCCTTCTGCGGCGCCCGGTTCGACAACAACTTCCCGCTGTTCCTGCACTACGACGTGGTGCTGCGGGTGCCCGAGGCGGGCGGGCGATCGACCCGGACAACGAGGCACACGACTTGATCGTGTCGGTGTTCGGCGGCATGTCCAAGGGCGAGCGCCACCGCCCCAAGGGTCCGGGTGCATGCCGCGATGCCGGGCCTGGCGCTGATGGAGGAGGCGCGGACAAGCCTGATCATTTGTGACGCTCATCGACTCGTGGAGCCTGGCTGGAAGGTCCGAAAACAGGCCTGACCCAGGGGTTCACCCCGCAGGGATCAGTCGCACGTCTTCCCCATGACCTCGCAGGTGAGCCCGTCCCACAGGCCCAACGCGCGGGTAGGGGGACGACATGGCGCGGGTCACGGCACTCGGCGACCCGGCGGCGACGCCGAACTCGCCGGCCCCGGGCGCTGTCGAGGGCGTCGCCCGGGGCGGGGCGACGGTCGATGAGTGCGAGTCGCGCCGCCCCGGGTGAGATCCATCCTGGTGACGACGGTGACCGACATCGGCTGGACACACCTGTCCACCCGGTCTCGGTGATCGCCACCGACGTCGGCGCGAACCTTTCGCACGCCCTGCGCCCCCCGCGTACGCCTGGCTGGGCAACGCGCGCGCGGCGTTGCCGGCCTGCTCCTGCCCGGTCGCCCCGCTTCCGTCTCGTGCCTCGCTTCGGCGTCGGCGGTCCCGTCCGCGTGCCCGACTGCGCACGCGGACCGGGCGCCGGGCCGGGGGCGTCAGGCGCGTTGCCTCACCGCCCGCTGCTGAAGGGCCTTTCCAGCAGGTTCAGCGCGTCCACCACCCGGTCGCGGTCGGCGCCGAGGCCGTCGAGCAACTCGGCCTCGGCCGCGAGCCGGCGGGGGAACATGGTGTCGATCGCGTCGCACCCCGCGGGTGTGACGGTGACCAGGGCGGCGCGGCGGTCCGCAGGGCTCGGGCGGCGCTCGACGAAGCCGCGCTTCTCCAGCTTGGGGTGCGCCGTAAGGGTTTCGTCATCTCCCTCGGGTACGGGAACGGCCGCCCGGCCCGTTGAATGGGGTGGGCGAAGGACTGACCGCGAAAAAGGAGAGGCGGGCATGGCGCGCGTACGGAAGCTGCTGGGCGGGCCGTTGGGCATCGGGATGCTGGTGGTGGCGGTCGCCGCGGCCGGCTTCGGGCTGTACTGGTTCCAGCCGTGGAAGCTGTGGCAGGACCAGACCGTGGAGGAGGCCCTGCCCTCGGCCCAGGTGACGCCCGGGCCCGCCGACGAGGAGCAGGCGACGACTCCGGGGGCCGCCGAGGCGGAGCCGACCGCGGTACCCTCCTCCCCGGCCGGGCCCCAAACGCTGGCCGGCGGTGAGCTGATCAGCCATGAGCACGCCACCTCGGGCACGGTGAAGCTCGTACGGTTGGACGACGGCTCGCATGTCGTCCGGCTGGAGAACCTCGACACGAGCAACGGACCGGACCTGCGGGTGTGGCTGACCGACGCGCCGGTGAAGGAGGGTCGGGCCGGCTGGCACGTCTTTGACGACGGCGAGTACGTCAGCCTCGGCAAGCTCAAGGGCAACAAGGGAAGCCAGAACTACGCCGTGCCCAACGATGTCGACCTGTCCCGTTACTCCAGCGTGAGCATCTGGTGCGACCGCTTCGACGTGTCCTTCGGCGCCGCCGAGCTCGGCCGCGCCTGACGACGCCGTCTCCGGCACGGTTGACGGCTTCCGCGTCGAGGCCGGCGGGGCCCTCACCAAGGTCACCACGGCCGAAGGCCATCCCGCCTTCGACGAGTCCGGCATGTTCCTTCGCTCGGGTGCTGCCGCGCCCGCTTCCATCCGGCCGTCAGGGGATGTGGGCGCCGGCGCGGCACCCGGCGACCACGGCGGCGTCACATTCGGCGGGCAGCGCGATGGTGTCGTCCGGGGGCCGAAGACCAGGGCGCGGTGCGCAGACTTGCACGCCGGAAGGCCGGAAGACCGAGGGGCGTGGGGCGTGGGG
>NZ_VJZE01000781.1 GCF_009377205.1 Streptomyces phyllanthi | reverse complement strand
GGTGCGCCCGCGCCCGATCCCGCGCCCGGCCCCGCGCCCCCGCCGGATCCCGCGTCGGCGTCCCCGCCTGCCGCCACGCCCGGTTCCCTGCCCGCATCCGGCTCCGCGCCTGCCGCCACGCCCGGCTCCGCGTCCGCGTCTGCGCCTACTCCCGCGCCTACTCCCGCGCCTGCTCCTGCCTTTGCTCCTTCCCTTTCTCCTTCTCCTTCTCCTTCTCCTTCTGCTTCTGCTTCGCCTTCTCCTGCGTCGGCGTCCGACCCCGCGCGTGACTCCACGTCCGCTGCCGGACGCCGGAGCCGCCGGCTGAGTCTCGGCGGCGAGAGCGGAGTGGTGCCGCTCGCCCGTGACTTCACCCGCCAGGCGCTGTACGCCTGGGGCTGGCTGCCCGCCGCGACCGCCGACCAGAGGGCCGCGGCCGAGGACGTGCTGCTGGTCGTCTCCGAACTCGTCACCAACGCCTGTCTGCACGCCGAGGGCCCGGACGAGCTGTGGATCGCCTCGGACAACAAGGTGCTCCGTATCGAGGTCTCCGACCGCGGCACGGGTCAGCCCGCCCCGCGCACCCCGCACCGCGCCGGGCGCCCGGGCGGCCACGGGATGTTCATCGTCCAGCGGCTCTGCCTGGACTGGGGGGTCATCCGGACGCCCGGCGTGGCGGGCAAGACGGTGTGGGCGGAGGTCGGTGGCCCGGCCTGAGCGCTGGGCCGGGCCCACGAGGCGGAGCCGTACGACGTCACAGCCCCGCACCCCTCAACGGGTCCCGGGTAGACGCGATCCCCACGAAACCCGCGCGTACTTTGTCTTCCCTTGACAAGGGCCCCGGCGTACCTTGAGCCCCCGATCTGATGTGCCGTCAGAATGTGGGGTCCCGAGGTGTCGTACCGGACGTACCAGAAACGAACCGCCGCGCTCGCGTTCGCCGCGGCACTGGCCGGCTCGGCGGTGCTGATGGCCGCCCCGGCCGCCCAGGCCAAGGTCGTGAACGTCGAGTACAACTGCAAGACGCCCATCGGCGACAAGTCCGCCGTCTCGCCGATCGACATCGAGGGCGTCAAGAGCGGCAGCGGCTACAAGATCACCATGTCGTGGCAGAAGGGCGTCTCGTCCAGCCCGGTGGAGCTGGGCAAGGGCTCGATGAACCCGAGCGCCACCATCAAGCTGGGCGGCGCCGAGACCGGCACGCTCAACGTGACCGGTCCCGCCAACGCGGAGGCCATCCCCGCCGACACCCCCATCAAGATCAACGACCTGAGCGGCACGTACACCCCGAAGGCGACCGGCAAGGTCACCTTCACGGCGGGCGTGCTCACCATCAAGGCGCTCGGCACGACCACGACCTGTACGCCCGGCAACAACCCCGGGCAGTCGCTGACCCTCGACGTCACGGCGGCCGACGGGGGTTCGGGTTCGTCGTCGGGCGGGACCCAGGGCGGTACGTCCACGGGGGGCTCCGGCAACGCCCTTCCGCAGACCGGCCCCGAGGACTCGGCCATCGCCCTCGGCACGCTCGGCGGCACGGTGCTGCTCGCGGGCACGGCGGGCGTGCTGTGGCTGACCCGCAGGCACCAGACGGTACGCCGCTGAACGAGGACGACCGTCGCCGCAAGCCGCAAGCCGCAAGCCGCAAGCCGCAAGCCGCAAGCCGCGTGACCCACGTCCCTTCAGAAGCCACAGCCCCGAAGAATCACAGCCCCGAAGAACCACAGCCCCGGAGCCGCATAGAGCAGCCGTAGAGAGCCGTACGCCCCGCGCAGCTGGAGCCGCCGATGCGTGTCCTGTTCCTCGTCGCCCTGTTGCTGTCGGTCATGTCACCCGCGGCCGTGGCCGACGACGGCTGGTCCGTCGTGCCGTCGGGCGGCGGGCGGCCGTCCTTCTACGCGGAGGGCGCTCCCGGAGCGGTCCTCCAGGACACGGTGTCGGTGCGCAACCCGGCCGCCGAGCCGGTCAGGGTCAGGCTCGGCGGCGGGAGTTGGGTGGTGTTCGCGCGCGGGGGCGCCCCGGCGCGCACGGTCTCGGTCGAGGTGCCCGCCCGCACCCGCGCGGAGGTGCCCTTCACGGTGAACATCCCGGCCGGCGCCACCCCGGGCGACCACACGGACACTCTCACGGCCCGTTCCCCCGACGGCCGGTCCGCCACCGTACGGCTCCGGCTCCGGGTCGGTGGGCCGGAGGTGCCCGCGCTCACCGTGGAGCACGTCGCGGTGCACGGGGAGCGCATCTCGTACGACCTGGTCAACCGGGGTACCACCACGCTGACCCCGAGCCTCGCGGTGCGCGCCGAGGGGCTCTTCGGCCGGCGGGTCCTCGACCGTGCCCCGCGCACCCTGCCGGTCGACCTGCGTCCTGGCAGCCGGGTGCGGCTCAGCGAACCGTGGCCCGACCCGCCCGCGCTGGACGCGGTCGACGTACGGCTGACGGTCACGGCGGGCGGCGGCGCGCGCGACTCGGGATCGGTACCCGTGCGGTTCGTGCCGTGGGGCGCGGTGACGGGTGGCGCGGGTG
>NZ_VJZE01000780.1 GCF_009377205.1 Streptomyces phyllanthi | reverse complement strand
CCTAGGGTCTGTCCGGCGGTTCAGGGCCGGACAGACCCTAGGACGCGCGCGTGGGCAGCCCGTCGCATACGGGAACGGGGCCGCCGTACGCGACGGGAACGAGCACGGTCGGGGCCGCGCACGACCGACCCCCCCCCCCGCGCCGCCAACCGCCGTTGACGTCAGCCGACCACAGTCAGTCCGTACTCGATCCGTCCGTACTCGATCCGTCCGTACTCGATCCGTCCGTACTCGATAGGCCCGTACTCAGTCCGTCCCGTACTCAGTCCGGCTCAATCCGTCGGATCCGCCGGATGCGCCGCCACCAGCGGCAGCCGCGAGGCCAGTCGCTCCTCGCACAGCTCGACCAGGCGGTCGTACCCCGCCTTGCCCATCAGCTCGATCAGCTCCGGCCGGTACGAGACGTACACCGGCTCACCCGCGCCGTGCGCCGAGGTCGCCGAGGTGCACCACCAGTGCAGGTCGTGGCCGCCCGGACCCCAGCCGCGCCGGTCGTACTCGCCGATGGAGATCTGGAGCACCCGCGTGTCGTCGGGCCGGTCGATCCAGTCGTACGTCCGCCGGACCGGCAGCTGCCAGCACACGTCCGGCTTCGTCTCCAGGGGCTCGCGGCCCTCCCTGAGCGCCAGGATGTGCAGGGAGCAGCCCGCGCCGCCCGGGAATCCGGGCCGGTTCTGGAAGATGCACGAACCCTGGTACGGGCGGGTCTGGCGGTCCCCGTCCTCGTCCTCCGAGACCCAGCCGGTCTCCATTCCCACGTCGTGGTGCTGCCAGATCTCCGGTGTGAGCCTCGCCACATGCTCGGCGACCCGCTTCTCGTCGTCCTCGTCCGAGAAGTGCGCCCCCAGCGTGCAGCAGCCGTCGTCCGCGCGGCCCGCCTGGATGCCCTGGCAACCGCTTCCGAAGATGCAGTTCCAGCGAGAGGTCAGCCAGGTCAGATCACAGCGGAAGACCTGCTCCTCGTCCGCCGGATCAGGGAATTCCACCCACGCGCGCGCGAAGTCGAGCCCCTTCTCGTCGGGCTCCGGGGCGTCCTTCCCCGGCTTGCCGGACCTGGCCGGCTTCACCTGCGAAGAACCCTTGGCGGATTGGGCGGCCTTGGTTGCTTTGTCGTCCTTCGCCTTTTTCGTCTTTGGCACGCGTCCCAGGGTAAGGCGCCGGGAACGGCGTGAAGCACTGCGAACGCTCCTGGTGGCAGTAGCGTTCCGTCCATGAGACTCGGTGTCCTCGACGTGGGTTCGAACACAGTGCATCTGCTGGTGGTGGATGCCCACCCAGGCGCGCGCCCGTTGCCCGCGCACTCGCACAAGGTGGAGCTGCGGCTCGCCCAGCTCCTCGACGACAGCGGGGCCATCGGTTCCGACGGCGTGGAGAAACTGGTCGGCGTGGTCCACGAGGCGCTCCAGGCCGCCGAGGACAAGGGCGTCGAGGACCTGCTGCCGTTCGCCACGTCCGCCGTGCGAGAGGCCAGCAACGCCGACGACGTCCTCGCGCGCGTGAGGGACGAGACGGGTGTCGAGCTGCAGGTCCTGACGGGTGAGGAGGAGGCACGCCTCACCTTCCTGGCCGCCCGCCGCTGGTTCGGCTGGTCGGTGGGCAAGTTGCTGGTCCTGGACATCGGCGGCGGCTCCCTCGAGATCGCGTACGGCATCGACGAGGAGCCGGACGCGGCGGTGTCGCTGCCGCTGGGCGCGGGCCGGCTGACGGCCGCCTGGCTGCCGGGGGACCCGCCGGACCCGGCCGACATAAGGGCACTCCGCCGCCACGTACGAGCGGAGATCGCCCGGACGGTGGGGGAGTTCAGCCGCTTCGGCACCCCCGACCACGTGGTGGCCACGTCGAAGACCTTCAAACAGCTGGCACGGCTGGGTGGCGCCGCGCGTTCCACCGAGGGCCTCTACGTCCAGCGCGAGCTGAAGCGGGAGACCCTGGAGTCCTGGGTGCCGAAGCTCACGGGGATGACCGTCGCCCAGCGCGCGGAACTCCCCGGCGTCTCCGAGGGCCGCGCCGGCCAGCTCCTCGCGGGCGCGCTCGTCGCCGAGGGCGCCATGGACCTCTTCGGCGTGGAGGCCCTGGAGATCTGCCCATGGGCCCTCCGAGAGGGCGTGATCCTGCGGAGGCTGGACCACATGCCGTCGTAGGGCAGGGCGTCGGGGCGGTGCCGGCGTCGGGCATCCGGTCGGTGCGGGGC
Organism: Streptomyces phyllanthi; assembly: GCF_009377205.1. Classification (GTDB taxonomy): domain Bacteria; phylum Actinomycetota; class Actinomycetes; order Streptomycetales; family Streptomycetaceae; genus Streptomyces; species Streptomyces phyllanthi. Next base: position 318 of record NZ_VJZE01000780.1, on the reverse strand, counting down.
GTCGGCCGGGGCGCCGTGGGAGGTGGCTCGCTGAAGCGCCTGGGGCCGTCGCGGCGGCTCGCCTCGGCTCGCCTCCGCGGGCTCCCCGGCCGTGAGGGCCGTACTCCGCGGCCGTCGGTGTACCCGCCGAGGCCGACCCCACGGCGTACTGCGCGGGCCGGCTCCGCGCTGCCGTCACCCCGGCCGCCTCGGAGCGGGCCCCTCGCGACCGCACGCCTTTCCGCGCCTCCCACTCCGCGCACCGCCTCCCCGCGGGCGCGCACCGCCTTCCCACGGCCGCACCTCCCGCTCCAGGCCGCACCTCCCGCTCCCGGCCAC
>NZ_VJZE01000077.1 GCF_009377205.1 Streptomyces phyllanthi | reverse complement strand
GACGGGGAGAGCCCGGGGAGGACGGACTCGCCGACGACGAGGCGGGTGACCCGGTCACGGTGGCTCGCGGCGAGGCCCTGAGCGACGTTCATGCCCAGGTCGTAGCCGGCGACGGCGAAGCGGTCGTGGCCCAGAGCGGTCATCAGGTCGGCCATGTCGGCGGCCAGCGTGACGGGGGTGTAGCCGGTGGCGGGTTTGTCGCTGCCGCCCAGGCCGCGGAGGTCGGCGGCGACGACGGTGAAGTGCTCGGCCAGGGCGGGCATGACCAGGCGCCAGTGGTACCAGAACTGAGGCCAGGCGGGCAGGAGCAGCAGCGCCGGGCCGCTGCCGCCGACGACGGCGTGCAGGGTCAGGCCCTCACTGGTGGTGACGGTTTTGCTGGTGAAAGTGTCGGCGAACCCGGCGGGCAGGTGCGGCACGTCAGTGACGGTGAACGGCATGGTGGGGTCTCCTCGTGGCACAGGGATGGAATATCGAGTCCCTCCTGTCCGGGTCCGTGCTCGGCAGGGATCTCTCCCGGGCGGAGCGGGTGCGCCGGAGCGGCGAGGGCTCGTCAAGGGGGTCAGGCCACCACGCGATCGGCGGTGAGCTTGCGGGGGGTGTCGGCGAGCAGGGTGCGCAGCTGCGCTGCGGGCAGCGGGACGCCCCCATCGACCGGGGGCGGTGTCTGCGGCATGGTGCCGGCGCGGAGGGCCTCGCTCACCTCAGCCCAAAAGGCCCTCATGGCGTCGGGGGCGGCGGAGTAGGGCACCGCGTAGGGGGCGGTCTCCGGCTCGAAGCGCCAGCTTTCGGCCAGGGGGCCGGCGTCGACGGTGTCGAAGCCCAGCCGGCTGATCAGTTCGGCGGCAGCCGCCTTGGCCTCGGGATCGTCGCCGGCGATGGGCAGGGCGGTGCGGTCGGCGGCGCCTGCCGGGCGGGCGAGGGAAGGGATGTGATGGTCGCTGATGTTGTTGAACGCCTTGACGAGCTTCGTGCCGGCCAGGTGTTCCTGGACCAGTTCGCTGGTGGTGGTCTTGCCGGAGTCGAGGACGTCGAAGTGCCCGTCGCGGAATGGGTAGTAGTTGATGGTGTCGAGCACGACCTTGCCCGCCAGCGCGTCGGCCGGGAGATCCCGGTAGGCGGCCAGCGGAATACTCACCACCACCCAGTCACCCGCCCGCGCCGCCTCCTCGGGGGTCACGGCGCGGGCCCGCTCCCCGAGATCCGCCACCGTCTCGGCCAGGCTCTCGGGACCGCGGGAGTTGGACAGGACGACATCGTTCCCTGCCGCGATCGCGAGCCGGGCCACAGCCGTGCCGATGTTGCCGCTGCCGATGAAGCCAAGGGTTGCCATGGAAGGGGTCTCCTCATCTCGCGGACCGTGCAGTCCGCCAGTGGTTGCGTAGGGGAGCAGGGCTCAAGCAGGAGTGCAGGCGCAGGACAAGGCCCCTCACACCACCAAGCGGAGCAAGCGCTCCCCTTGAAGGTAGCACAATCGGAGCGAGTGCTCCTCTTGGGCGTGACGCAACCGGAGCGAGTGCTCCGAAATGTTGGGTTTCCCTGTACTCTGAATGCCATGACCCTCGCCGACCAGTCGACTCCCGCACCCGAGCAGCCCGCCAGGCGCGGTCGCCGCGCCGACGCGGAGCGCAACCGTGCCGCGATCATGGAGGCGGCGGGCGTCGTCTTCGCAGAGCAGGGCGCCGCCGTCGACGTCCGTGAGATCGCCCGCCGTAGCGGCGTCGGCATGGGCACCCTGTACCGGCACTTCCCGACCAAGGACGACCTGCTCCTGACCGTCCTGGAAGACCAGTTCGGCTCCTGGCTCGCCGACGCCCACCAGCAGGCCACCGCCACCGAGGACCCCTGGCAGGCGCTGACCGGGTTCTTCGAGCAGATGCTCACCACCCAGGCCGGCAACCGGGCCGTCGTCGAGAGCTACACCACCAGGGGCGGCCCCACCCCCTCCTGCGCCCAGCGCTGCTACACCTTCATCGACGAGCTGCGCATCCGCTGCATGGACGCCGACCTCCTGCGCCCCGACGTCACCACCGACGACCTGGTCCTGCTCAGCGGCTCCCTCAGCCAGGCCGTCCTGACCACCGGCGACAGTCACCCCGGCCAGTGGCGCCGACTCCTGCGCATCTCCCTCGACGGGCTCACCAGCCGCAACACCGAACCCCTGCCCGAGCCCACACCCCACACGGACACACCCGGCAACCACTGACCGGGAAACCTGGGCTTCCCCGTGATCTTGGGACATTCCTGTCACGGGCGAGGCGTCGGAGATTGCCGAGCGGTGCCGTCAGGTGTCGGCCAGCGCTGGTTTCCTTGGCCAGCTGGGGGTGGCGCCCTTGCGGGCGAGGCGCCTGCTCATGAGGGTGATGGCGGCCCAGGTGATCAGTGTTTCGGAGTGCTGGATGAGCCGTTCGTAGTCCCTTGCGTGGCGGCGGGCGTGCATCATCCAGGCGGTTGGGTGGGCCGCGCAGCGAGGTTTTCACCGAGGTGAGTCCTTCTCCGCGCGGCCTCCCGCCGAACCGGACATGACGGTTTCCCTGTCATCCGGCTCTCCAATGAATCGGAAGGTGTGCTCCAGGTCGAAGCGGCGGAGAAATGCCTGCCAGAAGCGGTCCACGTCGTCCGGGGTGGCGCCGGTCTTGGAGGACCATAACCACACCGGTGGGGCATCCCGGTCCTTCGACAGATGCTCGACCTTCAACCGCATCAACGTCCCCTCGACCAGGGGAAGTTCACCGTCGTGGTCGAGCCATGAGGAGCGGTGGGTGAGCCTTGGGTGGACCCGGTCCCACGCCTGGGTCTCGGCCTTGCCGTAGTTGGTGGTCGTGGTGATCGCGGGCTCGGGCCAGGTCTCCGGCTTGGCGAAGCGGAATTCCGGGCCGTGCTTAGGTGGCCGTCCGCCCTTCGGGTCGTGGACGCGAGGCGGCTTGGGCAGGCGCATGACCCGGTCGGAGCGGACGCGGCCAACCAACTCGACGGGCAGGTCGCGCAGGACCCAGGCCAGGCGGGTGACGTCATAGTCGGCGTCGCTGACGATCACGATATGAGGGTCCCCGCTCTGCCACTGGTCGGCCGCGACGAGCCGTTCAACAACTCCTCGGAGCTGGGCGGCGGTGACTGCGGTCGCGTCGTCTACGGGTCCCAGCCGGACCGCATCCAGGATCGCGGTCCAGGACGTGGCACCCGGCTCCAGCACGGCGACAAAGGAGTACGGCCAGCCCGGAATGAACTGAGACGCCGCCTTCGCCCGGCCGTAGACGTGACAGAACAGCCGGTCCGCCGAGCACGGCGCGTCCGAGCGAAGCCACGGCGACACATCGACCGCCAGGACCAGGCGTCCGCCGTCGAAACGCGGCAGCGACAGCCCGGCCAGCACCGTCCGCAACCGACCGGCATCGATCCGGCCGTGGTTCAGACCGCCGTACATCGCTCCGTGCCCACGTCGATGTTCGGGCAGCAGAGTCAGGTCGACCGGCGACTTCACCGCACCGTCCGCACACAGCATCGCGTCCACCAGCTCGAACAACTCGTCGCGCCGTGCGGTCAGGCACTCGTAGAACTCTCCCCGGAAGCGTGACGCTTCCGCGAACGCTTCCCTCCGGACTGCATCAGGCAGCAGACTCACCCTCACGGCCTTCGTCTTGGTCACGTGCACCTTGGTCGGAGCACATGATCAGACGAAGGCCGCCCCCATGTCCGGCGAACCCCCTGCTGAGCGACCCAGTTCGAGACACCGTTCGAGGCCGGAAGAAAAAGAACAAGCTATGGACTCCGGCGGACAGGAGTGGGCTCATACGGCGCTCGTAGCAGCGTGCGAGGCGACGAGCTCTAAGGTGTTCCGTCCGCCTGCGAACCGAACGCCGTCATGAAAAGGTCGCGGAACTTGTCCATCCGCCACTGCGGGGCGTCCTCGGCGGGCTTGAGGCCGTCCGTCCACCCCCAGTCGGCGATCTTGTCCAGGACCTCCGGGTCCTGGGCGACGATCGAGACCGGCACGTCGTGGCTGGGGTTCTCGCCGGTGACCGTCTTGTTGGGCTGGTGGTCGCCGAGGAAGATCAGGACGGTGTCCTTCGAGCCGTACTTCGCGACATGGTCGACGAGGCTGGTCACGGAGTACTGGATGGACTTGCGGTACTCGTCGCGGACGTTCGAGGGGTCCTTCCAGACTTCCTTGGGGTCCTTGCCCTCCGCCTTCTGGAGCGAGTGGTAGATCGAGCCGTCACCGATCCGGTCCTCGGGGATCGTGCTCGGGATGGGCGCCCAGGGGTTGTGGCTGGAGGTCAGGATGATCTCCGCCATCATCGGCTTGCGGCCGGCCTTGCCGTGCTCCAGCTCCTCGAACGCCTTCAGGGTGTACTGGTCGGGCATGGTGGACCAGCTGAACTTCGGGCCCTGGTAACCGAGTTGGTCGGAGTCGTAGATGTGGTTCAGGCCGAAGAACTTGCCCTCCGGCCACGCCTTCTGGGTACCCGGCACGATGCCGACCGTGCGCCAGGCACCGGTGCGGCGGAAGGCCTCGGTGAGGGTGAGACGGTCGCTCGCGACGAGGTTGTTGTAACGCGACTGGTTCTTGATCCACAGACCGGACAGGAACGTGGAGTGGCCCAGCCAGCTGCCGGCGCCCGTGATGGGGGAGCGCAGCCAGCCGCTGCGGGACGCGTACCCGGCGTCCTTCAGCTCCTGTGTCTTCTGGGCGAGCGTCTCGCCCAACGGCACGCCCATCTGCGGGTCGTCGATCGCGGAACGGCCGTAGCTCTCGATGAACGTGATCAGGACGTCCTTGCCGCGCAGCCCGGTCAGCAGCTGGTCGGGCGGGGTGTCGGCGAACGCGTCGATAGCCGACTGCTTCTCGAACGCCTCCCCGTCCCGCAGGCCCTTGCGCACCGACTCGACGCGGTTCTCGATGAGCGTGGCCGCGCTGTGGGAGGCGATCGGAACGCCGGAGGACTCCAGGGTCAGGGTCGAGCAGGTGATCCAGGCCGTGCCCAGGATGAGGAGCGTACGGCCCGTCGTGTGCCGGTTCTCGACCATGAGGCGGCTCAGCCGGAGGACGGACAGCGCGAGGAGGACGACCATGACGACGGCGAGCACGATCACGCCGATCGTCGCGACGAGCGCTCCGTTCTCGCCGAGTGAGTCCTTCATGAACGACTGGGCGTCGTCGAGCAGGATCCAGTCGAGTACGAGGTCGAAGGGGCGGTCCAGGGTCCAGTACGAGCCCATGTCCAGCAACTTGACGATCGTCAGCGCGCCGAGGCCCAGGCCCGCGACCACCGCCACGATCCGCCGCGCCCTCGGCGGCAGCACCAGCAGCAGGGCGGCACCGAGGATGCCCTCCGCCGGGATGCGCAGGAACCTGCCCGGCTCGATCTTCGAGATGTCGTTCGGCAGGAGCAGCGCGAAGACGACGAGCGCGACCGCCAGTGCGGTGGTGGTCCAGGCCAGGACCCGTTCCGCCTTCGGGTGACGGCCACGCCGGCCGCGCGGGGCGGGGGGCTCGTCCGCCGCCCCGCCGCCCGCCTCGCCCGGCGGATCGCCGCCGTCATGGCCAGGGGCGGACGGGGTGGCAGCTCCGTCACGTGCGCCGCGTTCGCCGGTTTCCCCGGCTTCGCCGGGCCCACCCGCTTCATCGGGTCCGTCGGGTTGACCGGTGCCCGCCGTCTCCGCGTCGGTGACCCCACCGGTTCTGGTGTCCGTACCGGCTTCGGCGTCCCCACCGGTTCCGGAATCCGTACCGGCTTCGGCGTCCCCGCCGGTTCCGGAATCCGTACCGGCTTCGGTGTCCCCACCGGCCTCGGTGCCTGTACCGGCCACCTCTTCGTCCGGGGTGCGCCCGTCTCCGGAGAGCCGGCTCGGATCGGTCGGCTCGCTCGGATCCGTCGAGCGGCCGGCGGCGGAGGCGTCCGCGTCCTCCGCCGAGGGCTCCGGATCCGCCTCGACCGGCTCGCCGCTCAACGCGGCGTCCTCGTCGGCGGGTTCGGCCTTCTCCGTCTTCTCCGCGGCCGGCCGCTCCTCGGAGGCCCCGACGTCACCGGCCTCCCGGACCTCGGCGGCCTCCCGGGCCTCGGCGGAGGTCCCGGCAGAAGAACCCCTCGCGGCCGTACTCTCGTCCGCGTCGGGTGATCGCTCCGGAGCAGCGGCCGCTTCGTGGTCCGTTGCCGGAAGCTGCGAAGTGCGTGTGTGCGACAACCCGGAGGTCCTTCCATGGAAAACCGTGCGGTGGTACGGCGGACCGGGCCTGTCGTCGGCCAGGACCGCCACTTACCGTACGGGCTGCCCATGGCCACCGTTCACCCGGTTACCAATCCTTACTCGGCCCTTACTCTGCCTTGAAGAGTCCTGTCACCGACGGCCGTTCCTCACTCCCGGGGCGCCCCCGTACTCGCCCGCTCCACCAGCCGCGTCGACAACTCCGTTCGCGTGCCCTCCGGTTGCTCGCCCGCCATCATCCGCACCAGCAGCCGCATGGCCGTCGCCGCCATCTCCGACAGCGGCTGGCGGACCGTGGTGAGGCCGGGGCTGGCCCAGCGCGCCTCCGGCAGGTCGTCGAAGCCGACCACGCTCATGTCGTCCGGTACGCGGAGCCCCCGCTCGGCCAGTGCCTGGTACACCCCGAGGGCCATCTTGTCGGAGCACACGAACACGGCGGTGGGCGGTTCGGGCAGGTCGAGGAGTTCCAGCATGCGGTGGTACGCGGTGGTCTCGTCGAAGTCGCCGTGGCGTACGTACTCGTGGCGGTTCCGCACCCCCGCCGAGGTGAGCGCCGAGCGGTAGCCCGCGATCCGGGCGCTGCTGCACATCTTCCGCCGGTACCCGCCGATGCACCCGATCCGCTCGTGGCCCAGCGCGAGCAGGTGCTCAGCGGCGCTGACCCCGCCCTGCCAGTTGGCCGCGCCCACCGACACCACGTTCTGCGGGGGTTCGACCACCGGGTCGATCATCACGAAGGGGATGCGGTGCTGGTCCAGCCAGGTGTACTGGGACGGTGTCAGCTCGGCGAGGTTGAAGAGGACCCCGGACGAGCCGCGGGTGGTCAGCTTGTCCATCCAGCCGCGCTCGGGACGCCCGCCCCGGGTCCGGGTCAGCCCGGCCGACACCACCACCTCGAGGCCCGCGTCGTGCGCCGCCTCCTCCACCCCGTGCAGCACCGCGCCCGACCAGGAACTCTCCAGCGAGTGCACCACCAGGTCGACCAGGCCCCGCGCCTTCGCCGCCTCGAAGCGGGGTCTGCGAACGTAGCCGAGCCGCTCCAGCGCCTCGGTGACCCGCCGCCGCGTCTCCGGCGCCACGTCCTCCCGGCCGTTGACCACCTTGGAGGCGGTCGGTACGGACACCCCGGCCTCGCGTGCCACGACCGCCAGCGTCGGCCCGGCCGCCGGGCCGCCACCTGCCGTACGGGTGGCCGTACCTTCCGTACCGGCGGCCGTACCTTCCGTACGGGCAGCCGGACTCCCCGTACGGGCCGCGCCTGTCCTGTGGGTCGCACCTGCGGTACGGACCACGGCCCCGCTCCCGGAACGGACCATCGAAGACCACCTCTCCGGCCCGCCCGAGGGCCATCGAAAGTTGGACCAGCGCTGCTGTCGGCCGATCGAAACAGAAAGCGCTTCCTACCCTAGGTGTGACACGAGGTGACGTGAAGACATGGGAATCGCAGCATCACGTGGTCCTGAACTTTCGAAAGTCTTCCGCCGACCGTGTCGGACCGTGTCACTCGTGTCACTCCGGTGTGCATGTCAGCCGGAAGCCCCGGAAGTCGGCCGTGAAGGACGCGTCGACCAGATCCCGGGCGTGGATGCCCGCCACCGCGCCCGTGAAGCGCAGCCGGGAGCCGTGGTCGTCGGAGAGCCGGCTGAAGTCGAGGGGCGGACCGACGGGAGTGCGCACCCCGCCCCGGACGTACCAGAACCGCGCGTCGGCACCGTCGGTCGTCACGCCCAGCGTGACCGGCACGCCCGGACCGACCTCCACCACGGCAACCTCCCGCGTACCCCCCTCGTCCCGCTCCACCAGGCTGAGGACCGTACGTCCCTCACCCCGCCACTGCTGCCCGCGCTGCCCCTCGCCCTCCGGTTCGGCCCAGGTCAGGTCGAGGCTGAGGTACGCCTCGGCGTCGTAGCGGAGCACCAGCCCCGCGGCCTGGGTGAACGTCGACGGCCGGGCTTCGACGGTGACTTCGGCCTCCGCCCGGTGTTCGGTGATGCGCCGGGCGAGCAGGCTGTGCTCCCAGCGGGACTCGGGACCGTGCCGGCCACGCAGCCGGATCCAGCCGGGGCGGCTCGTGGTGTCGGCCCAGGAGGGGTCGGGGGGCCGGCGCAGGGTGCTCCAGGGCCAGCCCAACGGATCCTCCCGGGTGACCGGTGGAGATGCCTGAGGTGGTGTCGTCACGTCGACCTCGACCGCGGGGTGATGGCCGCCGTGCCGCAGCCGCGGCCAGCCCTCCGCATCCCATGTCACCGCCTGGACGGCGGTCTCCCGGCCGAGGGTGCAGCGCGGTCCGTGCGGGGTCCGCAGCGGACGGGCCGTCAGATGGCTGAGCACCCACTGCCCGTCGGGCGCCTCGACGAGTTCCGCGTGCCCGGCCTTCTGCAGCGGCACGGACGGGTCGTCCCGTGTCGTCAGCAGGGGGCGGTCGTCGAGCTCGTACGGACCGGTCAGGTTCTGGCTGCGCGCCACCAGCACTCCGTGCTCGAAGCCCGTGCCGCCCTCCGCGAGTACCAGCACGTACCAGCCGTCGCGGTACAGCATCTTCGGCCCCTCGATCAGCCGTTCGTGCTGGAGCAGCAGGTGGGTGCCGCCGATCGGTTCGAGGGTCCCGCGGTCCAGTTCGGTCACGACGATCCCGGCGAAGCGCCGGCCACCGGGGCGGTGGTCGTTCTGCAGGTTGAGCAGCCACAGCCGGTCCTCGTGGTGGAAGAGGGCCGGGTCGAAGCCATGGCCGGCGACGCGGCGCGGGGCCGTCCACTCGCCGGCCACGTCGGTGGCCGTGGAGACGTACGTGTCCAGGTCGAAGTACGGCGTTCCGACCGAGCGGACGACGGAGTAGACCACCCAGAACCGCTCCCCGTCCCAGCTCAGCGAGGGCGCCCAGATGCCGCCCGAGTCGGGCACCCCGGCCAGCGAGTCCCCGGGGGCCGCGCCGCGCACGTGGCCCGCGTACTCCCAGTGGGCGAGATCCCGTGAGCGGTGGATCGGGATCGTCGGGAACCACTCGAACGAGCTGGTCGCCACGTAGTACCAGTCACCGGCCCGCACCATCGACGGGTCCGGGGCGAAGCCGCGGATGACGGGGTTGCGCAGCACGGTCACTTCAGGGCCCCCAGCGTCACCCCGGTCCGCCAGTAGCGCCGCATCGCGACCATCATGATCGCCATCGGCACGATGGACAGCAGCGCGCCCGTCAGGACGAGGCTGGTCACGTCGATGCCCGACTCCAGCTTCTTGCCGGTCCAGTAGTACAGACCCAGGTTGAGTGTCCAGTTCTCCTGGCCGCGCAGCACGGTCAGGGGGAGGAAGAAGGCGTTCCAGGTGTTGACGAAGGCGAGCAGGAACACGGTCGCGCCGCCGGTGGTCATCATGCGGAGCACGATGCTGAAGAAGATGCGCAGCTCGCCGGCGCCGTCGATGCGGGCCGCCTCCAGCAGCTCGAACGGGATGGTCGCCTCTGTGTAGACCTTGGCGAGGTAGACGCTGAAGGGGTTGATCAGGCAGGGGATCAGCATCGCCCAGGGGGTGTCGACCAGGCCGATCGCCGAGAACAGCAGGTACAGCGGCAGGGTGAGCAGGGCGATGGGGATGAGGAAGGAGCCCACCACGGCCGCGAACACCACACCCCGGCCGGGGAAGTCGAAGCGGGCCAGACCGTAGCCCGTGGCGAGGGCGATCAGGGTGCCGCCGAGGGAGCCGACACCGGCGTACAGGAACGAGTTGGCGGTCCAGCGCAGGAAGATGCCGTCCTCGTAGGTGAACAGCTGGTGCAGGTTGTCCCACAGGTGGAAGTCGGAGAACCACAGGCCGTTGCTCTGGTACAGGCCCACGCGGTCCTTGGTCGCGGCCACGATCAGCCAGTACACGGGGAACAGGCTGTAGGCGCTGGCCAGGACCAGGCCGATGAGGAGGAAGCGCTGCCCGCCCCGTGATCGGGCAGCGGGGTCGGGGCGGGTGAGGCGGCGGACACCGCGCCCGCGGGGAGGCACCGCGGCTGTTTCCGTGCCGTTTTCCGTGCCGTTTTCCTTACGGCTTTCCGTCAGTGCCATCAGTCGACCTCCTTCGAGGTCAGCCGGTAGAAGAGGAAGGACGCGACGCCGAGGATGAGGGCGAGCAGCACCGACAGGGCCGCGGCGTAGTGGTAGTTGCCGGCGTTGAACGCCTGGTTGTAGATGATCATGATGGGGGTGAAGCTGTCGCTGACCGTCTGCGGGGTGACGTTCCGGAACAGTGCGGGCTCGTTGAAGATCTGCAGCATCTGGATGATCGACAGCAGAGCGGTCAGGACGAGCGCCCCGCGCACGAAGGGGACCTTGATGCTCAGCGCGATCCGCAGCTCGGAGGCGCCGTCCAGACGGGCGGCCTCGAACAGCTCGCGGGGCACGCCCTGGAGGGCGGCGTAGATGATGACCATGTTGTAGCCGATGCCGTGCCAGGTCAGCAGGTTGCCGATGGCCGGCCACACCATCGAGGGCGCGAAGAAGTTCCAGTCGAACCCGAACAGCTCACCCAGCGGGGTGAGGGGGCCCACCTCGGGGCTGTACAGGTTGACCCACACGATGGCCGCGACCACGCCCGGGATCATGTACGGCACCAGCAGCAGGATCCGGAACCGGCCGGCCGTCTTCGAGGTGACCGCGTCCAGGAACAGCGCCAGCACCAGGCTGACGAGCAGCATGAACGGGATCTGGACACAGGCGAACAGCACCACCCTGAGGATGGAGGTCATGAACGCCGAGTCGGTCAGGCCGTGGCTGTAGTTCTCCAGCCCGACGAACTCCCTGGTCGCGCCGCCCAGACCGAGGCCGGACTGCTTCTGCAGGAACAGCGACTGGTAGACCGCGTAGCCGATCGGAAGCAGGTAGAGGAAGACGAAGCCGAGCTGGAAGGGCACCGTGAAGGCGGCACCCTTCCAGCGCAGTGAGCGAATCATCGAGTCTGCCTCAGCCCTTGACGTTGATGCCGCGCTGCTTCAGGTCGTTGACCGTCCACGTCTGCATGTGCGCCAGGAGATCGGTGACCTTCTGCTCCTTGCTGACGACCTTGGCCCACTCGTCCTGCATCTCCGTGAACATCGCGGTCCAGTTCGGGCCGAAGGTCCAGCCGGTCCGGATGGTGCCCAGGCTGTCCGTCACGATCGTCTTGGCCGGCTCGTAGTTCTTGCCGAGCAGCTTCTCGGAGATCGCCTCGGAGACGTACGACTCACTGTCGGCCAGGGCCGGCATCACACCACTGCCGGTCTCCGGGCTCGCCATGGTCTTGACCGCACCGGAGTCGGTCGACATCCACAGCGCCGCCTCGGCGGCCTGCTCCTTGTACTTGCACTGCTCGGACACCAGCGTCAGGTTGCCGCTCTGGTTGGTGCCCGCCGGGGTCTGGGCCGCCTCGCCCTTGAAGGCCGGCCACGGGGCGAGCGCCCACTTGCCGAAGGACTTGGTGAAGTTCTGCACCATGCCGGACATCTGCCAGGTGGAGATCTGCCGGGTCGCGGTGGCGCCGGTGTCGAAGCTGCGCTGCACGGCCGCGTAGTCGGCGAAGGACAGCTTGGCGTTCAGGTCGTTGTCGATGATCTCCTGGATCACCTTCGCGGCCTTCAGGGTGCCCTCGTCCTGGAAGTTCACCACCCAGGAGTCCCCCTCGACGGAGTACCAGTTCGCCCCGGCCTGCATCGAGAGCACCTCCAGGGTGCTCGGGTCCTCTCCGGCGTAGTTGGTGAGCTTGATGTCGTGCTTCTTCAGCACCTTGCCCGCGGCGATGAAGTCGTCCCAGGTCTTGGGCGCCTCCAGGCCGTACTTCTTGAAGATGTCGGTGCGGTAGATCGTGAAGGCGGGCGCCGAGGCGGTCGGGACGCCGTAGATCTTGCCCTGGACCTGGCCGACCGCCCACGAACCGGGGTTGAACTTGTCCTTGCTGGACTCGACGTACTCGGTGATGTCGGCGAGCGCGCCCTGCGAGACCCAGCTGGTGACGTACTCGCCGGTGTTCTGCAGCAGGCAGGGCGCGTTCTCGGCCTTGACGGCGTTCGTCAGCTGCTTCTGCATGGTCAGCTGGTCGGTGACCTTGGTGTACTTCAGCTTGACGTCCTTGTGGGAGGCGTTGAACGCCTTGACGACGGCCTCCTGGCCGTTCGCCCAGCCCCAGAAGTCCAGGGTGACCGGACCGGAGGACTTGGACCCGGAGTCATCGGTGTCGGAGCCTCCGCAAGCGGAGAGCAGACCTGTCAGCGCGAGGCCCGCGACAGCGGCGCGAGCGAACCTTCTCCGGGGGTTGGTGAAGTTCATCTGACCGTGATCCTTCGGAATTCAGGCGTCTCAGAACGAGGACGGCGGCTCTGGGGGAGTGCTGGCCAGGAACGGCGGCCGTAATCCGTCGGCTCGCGGTTGCGGGGGACCGGCCAAGCAGAAGCTGTAGTAAGCGGTTGCTGGGAAGGTAGACCGACGCGCGTGCTCATAGCAAGAGGTGCGCGTCAATTTGTTACGCCGGCTTGTCCGACGGGTGACGTCCCGACGCGGAGCGACCGGCGCTCTTGTGTAGAGAATTCGAGCAGGTCAAGAGACCTTTGCGGGACCCGGGAAGGGGGCCCGCGGAGATCCCCGACTGCCCTGTGGAGCAACTGAAAAACCTCGAGAAACCGTTTACGAAACGATCTCTCGCACTGGCCATCAGTCGCGCAGCGCGGGCGGTCGTACGGAGTTCCGTACGACGACATGGGTGCCCAGCACCAGGTGCTCGCCGTCCGCGCTCCTGCGCCGGCCCGCCCCGCCCTCCCGCCGGTCGGCGACGGCTCGCAGCGCGACCCTGCCCATCTCCTCGTACGGCACGTGCACCGTGGTCAGTTGCGGGGTGAGCTGGGAGGCCAGCGGGATGTCGTCGTAGCCGACGATCGACACGTCCTCCGGCACCCGCAGCCCGGCCGCGCGCAGGGCCTGCATGGCGCCCGCGGCGACCACGTCGGTCCCGGCGAGCACCGCCGTGAAGTCCAGGCCCTCGCGCAGACTCGTCTCGACGGCCTCGTACCCGTGCTCGTAGTCGTACGGGCCGTGGCGCACCATGCCCGGGTCGAAGGGCACGCCGTACGCCTCGAAGGCCCGTCGGGCGCCCCTCAGCCGGCCCTGGGCCGTGGTGAGCTCGGCATGTCCCGGCAGCACCAGGACCCTGCGGTGACCGGCGGACAGCAGATGGCTGGCCATCGCGTAGGCGCCGCTCTCGTTGTCGTAGTCGACCGTCGTCGCCGGTACGTCGCCCTCCAGCGGCGGCCTGCCGACCAGGACGAGATGGGAACCGGCGGCGTCCAGGGAGCGGGCGAAGCGGGCCATCCGCAGCTGGTACTCGTCGTAGTCGTACGCGCCGCCGAGCAGGATCACCGCGGCGACGCCCTGCTGGCGCATCAGGTTGACCAGGGCGAGCTCCCGCTCGGGGTCGTCGCCGGTGGTGCCGACCAGTGACAGCCAGCCGCGCAGTGTGGCGGCGCCCTCGACGCCCTTGGCCACATGGGCGAAGGCGGCGCCGGTGATGTTGTTGAGGAGGATGGCCACCGTCGGGGTGCCGCCGCCTGCGAGCGACCGGGCATGTGCGTTGGTGACGTAGTCCAGGTCCCGGACGACCTTCATCACCCGGCGGCGCAGTTCGTCCGAGACGGGGTAGTTGCCCGACAGGACGCGGGACACACTCGCCACGGAGACGCCCGCGCGTTCCGCGACGTCGCGGATGGTCGCCCGTCCGGCGTCACCGTCCGCCTTGCGCTGACTCACCGTTGCGGCTCCTTCACCGTCGTGGCCCGATCACCGCGGGAGCCGGGTCCCCGTTCCCGTCCCCCGCCGGTGGCGAAACCGTATCCCATGGTTACTCCTGGCCGGACGGCTCGTGGGGCTTGTGGCCGGCGGCCCGGGCGGCGGCTGCGGCGCCCCGCGGGCGAGCGGGCCGTCGTACGCGTCATCAGGCGACCCGGGTCAGGTCGGCGTGACGTACCTCGTGCCCGAGCGGCAGCCCCGCGGCCAGGCGTTCGAGCTCGTCCACGACGATACGGCCGAGCCGCTCCAGCTCGTTGCCGAGCGAGCCCGCGATGTGCGGGGTGAGGAAGACGTTGGGGAGCCCGTACAGCGGGGAGGCGGCGGGCAGCGGCTCGGGGTCGGTGACGTCGAGGACCGCGCTCAGCCGACGGGAGAGCAGCTCGTCGGTGAGGGCGTCGTGGTCGACGAGCGCACCCCGCGAGGTGTTGATCAGTACGCCGCCGTCCCGGATGAGCGCGAGCCGGTCGCGGTCGAGCATGCGGTAGGTCTCGGGGATGTCGGGGGCGTGCAGGCTGACGATGTCGCTGCGGCGCAGCAGGTCCTCCAGGGACACCGGGCGGGCGCCGAGCGCCACGGCCTCGGCGGCGTCCACGTAGGGGTCGTGGAGGAGGACCTCGAAGTCGTACGGCCGCAGCAGGTCGAGGAGCCGGCGGCCTACGCGCGAGGCGCCGATGATCCCGATCCGGCGGCCCAGATTGCCGGTCGTCGCCGTCTCGGCCGGGGTGGGGTACGCGTGCGTGGCGCGGTAGCGCTCGCGGTGCGCGAAGGTGTCCTTCCCGGTCAGCAGGATCATGGCGAGCGTGTACTCCGCGACGGGCAGCGCGTTGCCGGTGACCGCGCTGGAGACGGTGATCCCGCGTTCCCACAGGGCGTCGCCGACCAGCGAGCGGACGGAGCCCGCCGCGTGCAGGACGGCGCGGAGTCCCGGTGCCGCGTTCAGGGCGCCCGCGTCGAGGTGAGGGCAGCCCCAGCCGGTGATCAGTACCTCGGCGCGGGCCAGCGCCGAGGCGGCGGAGGGGGCGGTGAGGTCCCGTACGACGAGCGAGGGGTCGATCCGGGCGGTCCGCCGCAGCCGCGCCATGAGCGGGTCGGGGAAGAGGAGGGGGAGGTGCACGGGATCCATGGCGAACACGGCCCTCGGCAGCTGGGCGCTGTGCATGACTCTCCTGAGGGGGAGGGGGGTGGGCAAGAAACATTTTCTGAAAGCGCCTTCTACCGTAAATCTCGCTCCGGAGACGGTCAATCGGTGGGACTGGCCGCCGCGTCGGGAAACTTTCGATACGGCATGGGGGGTCGAGCGACGTCGAACAACCTGGTCGAAGCGGTGGTCGGCGGCGATTCGCCAACGCGTGCCCGTCTTGGGCGGCCGAGGGGCGGGACTGCCGGGGCCGCGGATCGCGGCCGGGCGCCGTGAGGAATTTCCTGGCCTCTCCGGGTTCCGGCGGCGGAGGCCGGAGCGCGTGCCCGGTTGCCCACCGTTCCCGTCCGTGCCTGTCCATCCGGCTTCGCGGGTGGCGACGAGGTGCTCCGCCACCCGTGGTGTCCGGAGTGGGCGAGTCGTGAGGCCCCACCCCGGACAACACGGGTGACTGCCCAGCTCAGCGTGGGTGTGGCGCGGTTCGAGGACCTGCGTGCGGGCGGGGTGGTGTGCGGTGTGGAGGGCCACCGGACTTTTCGAAAGTTCGCGCGGCCCCTTGACGTGCTTTGCGGACAGGAAGAAGCTCTGGCCACTCGACTTAGCAAACGGTTCCTACCTGTTACTCACACCATCCGAGCTGTGATCTCCCCACGGTTCCCGGAACCCCCCACGCCACCCCGGTTCCCCTCAGGCAGAAGGTGAGGCGTTCATGCGCTCCCACGCCGGTGATCCCCCCACTCGCCGCCGGTTCCTCGCGCTGTCGGCCGGCGGCGCCGTGGCCGGCGCGACGGCGCTCAGCGGCTGCGCGCTGCAGGTGTCCACCGGAGTCAGCGGCTCCGGTCAGACCGTCACGGTGATGGTCAAGCCCGGGGAGATCACCCCGGACGACGTCAAACAGGCCCGGAAGGACCTGGGCATCAAGATCATCCTGGTGAAGTACGACATCACCAAGCTGATCGCGATGATGACCACCGGCAGCCCGCCCGACCTGGTGCGCGGCGCCGGTGCCGTCGACGCACCGTACTTCGCGGCGCGGGACCTGATGGAGGACCTGGATCCGTACTTCGCCAGGAGCACCGTCCTCAGGCCCGCCGACCTGGACCCGGTCAATGACCTGTGGCGCTACGACGGCAGGACCCAGGGCAAGGGGCCGCGGTACGGCATGGCGAAGGACTTCTCCCAGGACTCCATGTACTGGTACAACACCTCGCTCTTCGACAAGGCGGGTGTCGACTACCCGCCGGAGACCGAACCGGTCACCTACGAGGAGTGGCTGGAGAACGCGAAGCGCCTCACCCGGCGCAGGAACGGCCAGACGACCGTCTTCGGCGGCAGCTACAACGGCCTGATGAAGTCGAGCCTCCTCGCCTCCCTGACGGCGGCGGCCGGCGGCAGCCTCTTCACCGACGACTACTCCCGCGTCGACTTCACCACGCCCGAGGCCCGCAAGGCGCTGGGCTGGTACATCGAGTACTGCAGGACCAAGGTCGGGCCGAGTCCCATCCAGCCCGACCCGAACGCCTGGGACGGGCCCACCTACCAGGCGAGCCGGATGGCCATGTCGAACTCCGGCTACTGGCTCGGCGGCATGATCGGCACCGACAGGAAGCTGGCGAAGGTGTCACGCCTCGCCCCCGCCCCGGTCTTCGGGCAGGGCCCGCGGATCAGTCCCTGCCAGAGCGGCACCGGCCTGTGGATGCCGAAGAAGGCACGGCACAAGGACGCCGCATGGCGGGTCTTCGAGTGGTTCTTCGGCGAGGCACCGGCCAGGGCACGCGCGTCCGGCGGCTGGGGCATCCCGACCCTGAAGTCGCTGCGCCCGCTCATGCCGGCCCAGCAGGAGTACCAGAAGCGGACGCTCCAGGTGCAGGACGCCGAGCTGAGGCATTTCTCGGTGATCAGCTTCACGCCGTACGCCACCGCTGACGCGCTCGACGCCCTCTTCAACCAGGTGGCCCCGGCGGCGATGACGGGCGGGATATCCGTCGACACCCTCGCCGGACGCCTCAACTCCGCCATGAACGAGCAGCTCGAGCGCGGTAAGGAGCAGGTGGGATGACAACCGAGCAGATCACCTCCGTGGCCGAGCGGCCGGACCCGACCGCGAGCGTGGCCCCGGCCCGTGCCGCGAACCGGCCGAGGGTCTCCATGACCGCGCGCAGGCACCGGGCGTTCTACATGTTCACCTCGCCCTGGATCATCGGGTTCCTGCTGCTGACGATCGCCCCCATGGCGTACGCGCTGTGGCTGAGCCTCACCACCTTCGACGGCCTGTCGCCCAACTGGCGGTTCGTCGGGCTCGACAACTACCGCGAGCTGCTGTCCGACCCGGTCACCTGGGACGCCCTGGGACGTGCCGGTCTGTTCGCGGTGACCTCGGTGCCGCTGTCGATCCTCGCGGGGCTCGCCCTCGCGGTCCTGGTCAACCGGCCGCTCAGGGCGCGCGGACTGTTCCGCACCCTGCTCTACCTCCCGGCCGTGGTGCCGCCGGTGGGCGCGGGCCTGGCGTTCAAGCAGCTCTTCGACCAGAACTCCGGTGCCGCCAACGGCGTGCTGAACCTGTTCGGCATCGACGCCCTCGGCTGGCTCGCCGATCCCTACGCCCGTTACGTGCTGCTGATGACGGTCCTGTGGACCGCCGGAAACATCATGATCATCTCGCTGGCGGGGCTCCAGGACGTGCCCCGGGAACTGCACGAGGCGGCCCGCGTCGACGGCGCGAGCGCCTGGCGGACCTTCCGCAGCATCACCGTGCCGCTGCTGTCCCCCGTGCTGCTCTTCCAGACGGTGACCGGAGTGATCGCCTCGGTGCAGACCATCATGCCGCTGCTGCTGGCCCCGGACGGGACCACGGCCGGCGTCACCCTGGTCCCCCAGTCCAACTACCTGTACATGATGCACGTGTTCGCGCAGTACTTCGCGATCGGCCGCTACGGCTACGCCTCCGCACTGCTGTGGGTGCTCTTCGTCCTGATCCTCGTCGTGACCGGCCTCATCTTCAGGTTCACGTCCGGCGCGGTGTTCTACAACGTCGACCCGGAGGCGAAGAAGTGACCGCCACCAGTCCGTCCCCCAAGTCCTCGGCGTCCGCGGCCGGTGTGAAGGTGCGCGTCAACCGCCTGGTCCTCTACACGGTCCTCGTCGTGATCACCGGGCTGTTCCTCGGCCCCTTCGGCTGGCTGGTGGTCTCCGGGCTCAAGACCCAGGCCGAACTCGCCTCCTCCCCGGTCCGCTGGCTGCCCGAGCACATCCAGTGGCACAACTTCACCGACGCCTTCCACCAGATCGACTTCCTCGGCTACGCCCGCAACTCCCTCGTCATCGCCCTCGTCTACGCCACCCTCGTCACGCTCAGCTCGGCCTGGGTCGGCTTCGGCTTCGCCCGTCTGAACGCACCCGGCAAGAAGACGCTGTTCGGCGTCCTGCTCGGCTCGATGATGCTGCCGCAGCTCGTCACCCTGCTGCCGACCTACCTGATCTTCGCCGAGCTGGGGATGGTCGACACGTACTGGCCGTGGGTGCTGTGGGGCCTGTCCTCCGCGCCGTACCTGGTCTTCCTCTTCCGGCAGTTCTTCGCCGGCCTGCCGCGCGAGCTGGAGGAGGCGGCGATCGTCGACGGCTGCGGCTACACCCGGATGTTCTGGCGGATCTTCCTGCCCCAGTCCTGGCCGGTCGTCTCCGCGAGCTTCATCATCGCCTTCACCTGGACCTGGGGGGACTACATCGCCCCGCAGCTGCTGCTGTCCAGTGACCGCACCACGCTGGCCGTCGCCATCATGTCCGCCTACAACACGCCGGCGGGGCAGCCCGTGCCCGAACTCCAGGCCGCCGCCTCCGTGATGTACGTCGTCCCGATCCTGCTGATCTTCCTCGTCGCCCAGCGCGGATTCGTCGCCGGGATGTCCACTTCCGGGCTCAAGTAGGCCTCGCCCCGCCCCCGCTGCCTCTCTCATCTCCCCCTTGGCTGAAGGAACCTCTCCATGAACGACATCCCGGGCACCGGCCTGACCCGGCGCACCGTCCTGCAGGCCGCGGGCGCCGCCGCAGCCGCCTACTCCCTGATCGGCGCGGCGGCCGGTACCGCGCGCGCGGACGACTCCCCGGCGTCGGCCGACAAGCTCGTGGTGTACCCCATCCCGAGCGGGGTCCCGACCAACTCGAGCTACACCGTCAAGGCCCGTACGCCGGGGGGCGAATGGCGGACGGTGCCCGTCTACCGCGCCAGAGCGAAGCAGATCGACGCGAACACGGGCAGCGGCCCGGTGTTCAACTCCTCCGTCGCCACCTTCGACTTCAAGGGCACCGTCGAGGTCGTCGTCACCTCCTCCAAGGGCACCATCGGCACCGCGCGGATCCGCCCCCTGTCGTACGACACCGAGTTCACGGTGGACGGTGCCTCGGTGAGCTTCACCCTCACCGAGCCGCGCAACCTCTCCATCGAGGTCGACGGCGACCTCTTCAACAATCTGCAGCTGCACGCCAACCCGATCGAGACGAACGCGCCCGACCCCGACGACCCCGATGTCATCTACTTCGGCCCCGGTCTGCACAGGACCACGGACAACGTGGTCAAGGTGCCCAGCGGCAAGACGGTCTACCTGGCCGGCGGCGCGGTGCTGACCTCCCGGGTGGAGTTCGTCAACGTCGAGAACGCCCGGCTGACCGGCCGTGGCGTGCTGTACAACTCGCCGAGCGGCGTCCTGCTCCAGTACTCCAGGAACATCGAGATCGACGGCATCATGGTGCTCAACCCGAGCAGCGGCTACGCGTGCACCATCGGCCAGTCGAAGCAGGTCACCGTCCGCAACCTGCACTCCTACAGCCACGGCCAGTGGGGCGACGGCATCGACGTCTTCTGCAGCGAGGACGTCCTCATCGAGGGCGTCTGGATGCGCAACTCCGACGACTGCGTCGCGATCTACGCCCACCGCTGGGACTACTACGGCGACGTCCGCAACGTCACCGTCCGCGACTCCACCCTCTGGGCGGACGTCGCGCACCCGATCAACGTCGGCACGCACGGGAACACCGACGAGCCGGAGACCATCGAGAACCTCGTCTTCAGCAACATCGACATCCTCGACCACCGCGAGCCCCAGATGGACTACCAGGGCTGCATCGCGCTCAACCCCGGCGACAGCAACCTGATACGCAACGTCCGCGCCCAGAACATCCGGGTGGACGACTTCCGCTGGGGTCAGCTGATCAACATGCGGGTCATGTACAACAAGACGTACAACACCTCCGTCGGACGGGGCATCGACGGGGTCTTCATCCGGAACCTGACGTACACCGGGACGCGTGCCAACCCGTCCCTCATGGTCGGCTACGACGCGGACCACGCCATCAAGGACGTCACGTTCCAGAACCTCGTCATCAACGGCAAGTTCATCGGCAACGGGATGAAGAAGCCCGGCTGGTACAAGTTCACGGACATGATGCCGGCGTACGCCAACGAGCACGTGCTGAACCTGCGGTTCCTGAACTCCACCGAGGCCACCTCCGGCGACGCGCCCGAGATCACCAGCCCGGACCAGGCCACGGCCACCAAGAACCAGGTCTTCAACCACCTGATCACGGCCGGCGGCCTGCCGACGAAGTTCGACGCCGACGGACTGCCCAAGGGCCTGGACATCGACACCGACACCGGTCTGATCTCCGGGTCCGCCCAGGACAACGTAGGCACCTTCACGGTCACCGTCTCGGCCACCAACAGCGTGGGCACCGCGACGCAGGACCTCACGCTCACCATCGAGCACGCGTGACGGCACCACTGAACCAGGAGACACCCGTGCATTCCCTCAGCCGACGGTCGTTCCTCGGCGCGGCGGGACTCACGGCCGTGACGGGAGCCGGACTGCTGTCCGCCGCCTCCGCCACGGCCGCGTGGGCCCAGACCGCCGAAGCGGCGTTCATGTTCAGACACCCCGGCCTCCTCCACTCCCAGGAGGACCTGGACCGGATGAAGGCCGCGGTCGCCGCGCAGCAGTCCCCGGTCCACGACGGCTACCTCACGTTCGCCGCCCACGCCCGGTCGAAGTCCACGTACACCATCCAGAACACCGGCCAGATCACCTCCTGGGGCCGCGGCCCCACCAACTTCCAGAACCAGGCCGTCGCCGACTCGGCCGCCGCCTACCAGAACGCGCTGATGTGGTGCGTCACCGGCAACCGGGCCCACGCGGACAAGGCCCGGGACATCCTGAACGCCTGGTCGAAGTCGCTCACCGCGATCACCGGGGCCGACGGCCCGCTCGGCGCCGGACTCCAGGCGTTCAAGTTCGTCAACGCGGCCGAGCTGCTGCGGCACAGCGGTTACGACGGCTGGGACGGGGACGACATCGCGCGCTGCGAGCGGTCCTTCCTGAACGTCTGGTATCCGGCCGTGTCCGGCTACATGCTCTACGCCAACGGCAACTGGGACCTGACGGCCATCCAGACGATCATGGCCATCGGCGTGTTCTGCGAGGAGCCCACCCTCTTCGAGGACGCCCTCCGGTTCGCCGCGGCGGGCGCGGGCAACGGCAGCGTCCGCAACCGTGTCGTCACGGATGCGGGACAGGGCCAGGAGAGCGGCCGCGACCAGGGCCACGAACAGCTCGCCATCGGTCTGATGGGCGACGCCGCGCAGGTCGCCTGGAACCAGGGCGTCGACCTCTGGGGCTTCGACGGCAACCGCATCCTCGCGAACGCCGAGTACGCCGCCCGCTACAACCTCGGCGGCGACGTCCCCTTCACCCCCGACCTCGACCGCACCGGCAAGTACATCAAGACGACAGTCTCCGACAAGGTTCGCGGCAACCTGCCCCCGATCTACGAGATGTACTACGCCCACTACGCGGGCGTCCGCGACCTCGACACCCCGTACACGAAGGCCGCCGTCTTCCGCGGCACGGGCGGCGCCCGCGTCGTCGAGGGCAGCAACGACGACCTGCCGAGCTTCGGCACCTTCGCCTACGCCGGCACCAAGGCCTCCTCGCCGACCGTGCCCACGGCACCCGCGGGTGTCACGGCGGTGGGCGAGGACGCGGCCGTCACCCTCGGCTGGCTGCCGTCCGCGTGGGCGGACGAGTACACCGTCCAACGGGCCACCGGCCCCGACGGCCCGTACGAGGAGATCGCCTCCGGGGTCGGCGAGCCGGCGTACACCGACAGCGACGTACGCACCGGACGGACCTACTACTACAAGGTCACCGCCGCCAACTCCCGGGGGAGGAGCGACCGCTCCGGATGGGCGGCGGCCACCGCCGGCCTTCCCGAACCCTGGGCCACCCGGGACATCGGGCACGTCGGGCGCGCGGGGTCCGCGGTCTTCGACGGGGAGCGGTTCGTGCTGGAGGCGGGCGGTACCGCGGACGCGTACCGGATGGCGTACCTGCCGCTGCGCGGCGACGGCACCGTCACCGCGCGCATCGTGTTCCCGCTCAGCTCCCAGTACTCCAGGATCGGCGTCACCCTCCGCGACTCCCTCGACGCGGACGCCGCGCACGCGTCGATGCTGATCCAGGGCCTGCCGCTGCACACCTGGAGCGGTGTGTGGACCGTACGCCCGGAGACCGGCGCGCCCGTCTCCGGCACCGGCAGCACGCCCGTGCCGCCCAGCCAGCAGCAGGCCATCACTACCGGCGCGTCGTTCCCGATCTCCAGTCTCGGGACGCTGCCCGAGTCGGCGACGCCGCTCGACGCCCCGTACGTCGAGGGCGCCGGCGACGGCTACCGGCTGCGCATGCCGTACTGGGTGCGCGTCACCCGCAAGGGCCGGCGCTGCACCGGAGCCATCTCCCCGGACGGCGTCCGCTGGACCGAGGTCGGGTCCACGGAGGTGGAGCTGGGACGCACCGCGTACGCGGGACTCGCGCTCTCCTCCTGCCTCGGCGTCGACGAGGAGTACGCCGAGACCGGCACCGGCGCCTTCGACAGCGTCTGTGTGACCTCGTCGGCCACCGGCGAGGTGTGGAGCATGCCGCGCCCCCGGCGCACCGCCACCGATCTACGGGCGACCGCGGGCGCCGACGCCGTGGAGCTGGCCTGGACCGACCCGGACCTCGCGGCCCGGTACAAGGTGCTGCGGGCCACCGGCCCGGACGGCCCGTACGAGACGGTCGCGACCGGCGTCGGCCCGGTCGGGTTCGGCACCCGTATCCGCTACGCGGACGCGACGGGAGCGCCCGGCACGACGTACCACTACGCCGTCGCCAAGTCGAACTGCGGTGGACGCGGCCCCCTGTCGCAGCCCGCCGCCGCGACGATGCCGACCCCCTCGGTACCGGAACTCACCTCCGGGACCATCGCGTTCGCCAGCAAGGGCGTCGCCTTCCGGCACCTGCTGCGGGCCACGCACGAGCCCGTACGGTTCACCGCCGCCGGCCTGCCCGACGGCCTGCGCCTCGACCAGCGCACCGGCGTCCTCACCGGAACCCCCACCGAGACCGGAGAGTTCACCGTCACCACCGGCGCGGGCAACGCCGCCGGTGACGCGACCGGCACGCTGAGGCTCACCGTCGGCACACCGCCGCCCGGCCCCTGGACGTACGGCGACCTCGGTGACGTGGTCGCCGACGAGCGGGAGTTCGGGACCCTCGGTGTGGTGGCCGTCAGGACCCCCGGCATCACGGCGTACGAGGACGGGACCTTCGTCGTCCGGGGTGCCGGGACCGATCTGACCGTCAACAACCAGGGTATGACGGGGCAGTTCGTACGCCGTCCGGTCACCGGTGACTGCGAGGTCACCGCACGGCTCGTCTCCCGGGAGGGGGCGAGCGCCGACCGGGTCGGGCTGCTCATGGCCAAGTCCCTGTCCCCGTTCGACCAGGCGGCCGGAGCCATCGTCACGGGCGGGACCGCCGCCCAGCTCATGCTCCGCACGACCGTGGCCGGACGGTCGGCCTTCACGGGCAACGCCACGGTCACCGCCCCCTGTCTGCTGCGGCTGAAGCGCACCGGGACCGTCTTCAGCGCGGCAGTCTCCACCGACGACGGCGTCAGCTGGACCCCCCTCGCCGCGGGAGAGATCCCCGGCTTCGGCGACGCCGCCTACTACGTGGGTCTGGTGGTCTGCTCCCGCAGCCCCCAGACCCGCGGCACCGCGCGATTCAGCGAGGTGAGCATCACCCCCACCTAGATCCATCCGCACAGGATTGGAGATGCATCAGCGATGAGCCGCACTTCCCCCCACGGGCATTTCCAGGACAGACACACGGAACCGAGCCGCCGCGGTCTGCTGAAGACCGCCGGCGGTCTCACCGCAGCCCTCGCCGTCGGTGCCTCGGCCGCCGCCCTCACGGGCACCGCGGCCGAGGCGGCCCCGGCCACCTTCACCCACCCCGGCATGCTGCACAACGGAGGTGACATCAACCGGGCCAAGGTCCGGGTCGCCGCAGGCGACGACCCCTGGCTGTCCGGCTGGAACCGCCTGACCGCCAACTCCCGCTCCCAGTCCACCTGGACCGCCCGCCCCCAGGCCACGGTCTACCGCGGATCGGGCTACCCGGAGAACTACGGGATCCTCTACAACGACATCGCCGCCGCCTACCAGAACGCCCTGCGCTGGCGCGTCGGCGGCACCACCGCCAACGCCGACTGCGCCGTGCGGATCCTCAACGCCTGGTCGTCCACGCTCACGTCCATCCAGGGCAGCGCCGACCGGTTCCTCGCCGCGGGGATCTACGGCTGGCAGTTCGCCAACGCCGCCGAGCTCATGCGCGGTTACGCGGGCTTCGACCTCGCCCGCTTCCAGCGGATGATGCTCAACGTCTTCTACCCGCTCAACAACCAGTTCCTCACCAACCACAACGGCGCCTGCATCACCAACTACTGGGCCAACTGGGACCTGTGCAACATGGCCTCGGTCATGGCCATCGGCATCCTGTGCGACGACGGCGCCAAGTACGACCAGGCCGTCAACTACTTCAAGACCGGCGCGGGCAACGGCTCCATCAAGAAGGCCGTACCGTTCCTGTACGCGAACGTCGAGGGCTACGACCTCGGCCAGTGGCAGGAGTCCGGCCGCGACCAGGGCCACACCGTCATGGGCATGGGCCAGATGGGCGCGATCTGCGAGATGGCCTGGAACCAGGGCGACGACCTGTACTCGTACGACGGCCGCCGTTTCATGAAGGCCGCCCAGTACGTCGCCAAGTACAACCTGGGCATGAACGTGCCCTACACCACCTACACCTGGGGCACCGGGACGAACTGCGCCCAGCAGTCACAGACGGTGATCGGCTCCGGCTCCCGTGGCCAGGCCCGCCCGGTGTGGGCCATGCTCCACTACCACTACAACCGGCGCCTGTACCTCGACGACAGGTACATCTCGCAGATGTGCTTCTCGGTCGCCCCCGAGGGCGGTGGCGGCGACTACGGCACGACCAGCGGCGGATTCGACCAGCTGGGCTTCGGCACGCTGATGTACGCCAAATAGCCGCCCGTCGGTGACAGGCGGCCGGAATAACCGGAGGTGGTGCGATGCTCTGACCTGAACGACGGTTCACGGGCGCGAGGAGCTGGTGGGCGTATGAAGGCAAGGGCGGAAGACCGGACAGGGCCCGTGGCCGGAACGCCGTACGGGGATGTCCGCGGCACGTACGAACGCGGGATCGCCGTCTTCAGGGGCATCCCGTACGCCGCGCCGCCCTTCGGCGCCCACCGGTTCCGGCCGCCCGTGCCTCCCGAGCCCTGGGAGGGCGTCCGCGACGCGCTCGCGTTCGGGCCGACGGCGCCCAAGCCGCCCTACTCGGAGGCCTTCGCGCGGGTCCTGTCCGACCCGGTCGTGCCGGGTGACGACTGCCTCAACCTCAATGTGTGGACGCCGGAGCCGGGCCCGGGGGCCCGGCTCCCGGTCATGGTGTGGATCCACGGCGGCGCGCTCACCCGGGGCTCCTCCGCCGTCCCCGTCTACGACGGCCACGCCTTCGCCCGCGACGGGGTCGTCCTGGTGTCCGTGAACTACCGGCTGGGCGTGGAGGGGTACGGCCTCTTCCCCGACGCCCCGGCCAACCCCGGTCTGCGCGACCAGCTGGCCGCCCTGGAGTGGGTGCGGGACGCGATCGCGGGGTTCGGCGGTGACCCGGACCGCGTCACCGTCTTCGGCCAGTCCGCCGGTGCCATCAGCATCGGCGCGCTGCTGGCCGCTCCGCGCGCCCGGGGACTGTTCCGCCGGGCCGTCCTGCAGAGCGGGCCGCCCGAGGCCGCCGACCGCGACAAGGTACGGCGCATGGTGCGCCGGATGGCGGCCCGGCTGAAGGTGCCCGCGACCGCCGCCGCCTTCGCGGAGGTGGACCGCGCCGCCCTGGCCGAGGCCCAGGCCGAGGTCAGCAGGCTCAGCGGCCCGGTGCTCGGCGGCCCCTCCTTCGGCATCGTCGTCGACGGCGACCTCGTGCCGCACGATCCCCTCCAGGCCCTCGTCGAGGACGGCGCCGCCCACGACGTCGGCCTGCTCATGGGCTGGACCAGCGAGGAGCACCGGCTGTGGCTCGTCCCGGGCGGGCTCCTGGAGCGCGTCGACCGGCTCGGCGCGGTCGCCCTGGCCGGGGCCCGCGCCCGCTGCCACTGCGGCCCCGAGATCACCCGCGGCTACCGCGAGCTCCACCCGGACGCCGGTACCGCCGAGCTCGTCGGCCAACTCGTCACGGACCATCTGCTCCGCGTCCCGCTGCACCGGCTGGCCGACGCCCGCCCGGCGGACGCCCCCTCGTACGTCTACGAGTTCGCCTGGCCCTCCAAGGTGCCCGGGCTCGGTGCCTGCCACGCCCTGGAGCTGGGCTTCGTCTTCGAGACCGGCGAGGCCCCCGCGTCGGTGAAGCTCGCGGGCGAGGGCACCCCGAAGGAGCTCGCCGACGCGATGCACAGGGCGTGGGTGCGGTTCGCGGTGGACGGGGACCCCGGCTGGCCGGCCTGGGACCCCTCGCACCCGGTACGGATCTTCGACGCCCCCGCACCGGACGGACCACAGGTCGTCCACGGCCCCTACGACCGGCAGCTCGCTCTCTGGGAGGCCGACGCCGGAAGCCGGCCAGGCATCGCGGGCGGCACGCCCCCGTCCGGCCGCCGAATTCCTCCGTCGAGTAAAAAGCAGAGCCGGAAACTGTTCTCGAACTCCGTCCGCCGCTCACCTCGCTGACCCCACGGCCAACGCTGCGACCGTGACTTCACCCTGATTTCCCTTCTTTGTCCCGAGTTGGCAAAGCGCTGTTTCAACAGCCGCTGTGCGGCAATTTCCGAAACGGTGCGTAACCGGTGCGGGACATTCTGTAGGGGAGTGTATGTCCACGGAAGCCTTGGGCTCATTGTTGTTGGCGTTGCTGCTGCTGATAGCGGGCGCCAATCTTTTCGGACAGCTGGCGGCGACGCTGCGCCAGCCGAAAGTCGTGGGGGAGATACTGGCCGGCATATTGCTCGGTCCTTCGTTGCTCGGACTGCTGGCGCCCCATTTCGCCGCGCAGATCTTCGGGGGCGGCGACAGGAGCCCGGCCGCGGTGGTCCTGGATTTCTTCTACCACCTCGGATTGTTGCTACTCATGTTCGTATCCGGCGCGAGTGTGCGGAATGTACTGGGTAAGGAGAACCGAAAACCGACCGCGTGGATCCTCTGTCTCGGAACTCCGCTGCCGTTCTTCCTCGCGCTGTTCCTCGCGCCACTGCTTCCTCTGGAAGCGTTCATGGGCGACGCGGGCAGCGAACCCGCCGTGGCCCTGGTGTTCGCCACCGCGGCGGCGGTCACCTCGATCCCCGTCATCACCAAGATCTTCTACGATCTGGGCATCCTCCACACCCGGTTCGCCAGCCTCATGCTGGGCGCCGCCGTCCTGGAGGACATCGTGCTCTGGGGCGTGCTCGCACTCGCCACCGCGATCGCCTCCGCCACCGTGACGGCCGCGGGGGGCGCGCTGGCGGGGACGGTGTCCGCGCACGTCGTCATCAATGCCCTGTACGTGCTGCTCGCCATGACCGTGCTGCCCGTGATCCTCCGGTGGCTCAGCCGTGCCCGCTGGAACATCGTCGCCAGGCACACGCCGATCGCCTGGATCATGATGGTCGTCCTCGGCTATGTGAGCGCGGCCGCGCTGCTGGACGTCACACCGGCCTTCGCCGCCTTCCTCGCCGGGTTCGGGATCGTCGGCGGGATGAGGGGCACCGAGCACCAGCGCCTCGAGGCTCCGCTGGACTCGATCAACCGTGTCGCCGGGGCGGTGTTCATACCGGTCTACTTCGCCATCGTCGGCTACCGGCTGGACTTCACCAGAGGCTTCTCACCGCTCATGGTGATCGGGTTCCTGCTCGGTTCCTCGGCGGCGGTGCTGCTCTCGACGGGGCTGGCGGCCAGGCTGGCCGGCTTCCGGGGCCTCGACATCGTCAACCTGGCCATGACGTGCAACGCCCGGGGCGGGCCCGGGATCGTGCTGGCGAGCGTCGCGTTCGACGCCGGCATCATCAACGCGCCCTTCTTCACCACGCTGGTCCTCACCGCGGTGCTGACCAGCCAGGCCTGCGGCGTCTGGCTGGAGTTCGTACTGCGCAAGGGGTGGCCGCTGCTCGCCAGCGAAGGCCCTGTCGAGCAGCGCAAGCCCGAGGGGGAGCTGCGGCCCCAGGTGTCGTAGAGCCCGTTGCTGAAGCCCGTTTCGCCGGGCCCGGCCCGCGGTGATCGCGGACCGGGCCGCGGCGGGCGGACGTGTCGCCCGGCGGGGTGGGCGGACGTGTCGCCCGGGT
>NZ_VJZE01000779.1 GCF_009377205.1 Streptomyces phyllanthi | reverse complement strand
GCCGACGGGGAGGGCGCCTTCGGCGTCGTACGGCCGGAGCCACCCGGTGACGTGCTGCCGGGCCCGCTCGTCCCCGGGCCGGATGTGCTCGACGCGCGGGGCGAGTCGGTCGAACCGTGCGGCGAGGAGTCCGCCGAGTCCGTCGGCGGACGAGGGTTCTCCAGCGGTACGAATCTCACGTCTCCGGTGGGTGCCACGGTGGGGCGGGGTGAGGCGCCTCCCGGGCCCACGGCGGTGTAACCGTCGGCGCCCGTGCCGGTTCCGCAGGACGCCAGCGCCCCGCCCAGACAGACGAGAACCGCCGAGGCGCCCACCAGGGCGCCCCGACGGTCACGTATCCACGTCGCGTGAGGCATCGCGCCAGTGTGACTGACGGTCCGTCAAAGAGGAACCGCCGGGCACGACACCGTGCGTACGTCCCTGCCGTCAGTCGGAGATCAGTCCGTCCCGCAGCTGGGCCAGCGTGCGGGTCAGGAGACGGGAGACGTGCATCTGGGAGATGCCGACCTCCTCGCCGATCTGGGACTGCGTCATGTTCGCGAAGAAGCGGAGCATGATGATCCGGCGCTCGCGGGGCGGCAGCTTGGCGAGCAGGGGCTTCAGGGACTCGCGGTACTCCACGCCCTCCAGCGCGGTGTCCTCGTAGCCGAGGCGGTCGGCGAGCGAGCCCTCGCCGCCGTCGTCCTCGGGGGCCGGGGAGTCGAGGGAGGACGCCGTGTACGCGTTGCCGACGGCGAGGCCGTCGACCACGTCCTCCTCGGAGACGCCCAGCACGGCGGCGAGTTCGGTGACCGTCGGGGAGCGGTCGAGCTTCTGGGAGAGCTCGTCGCTCGCCTTGGTCAGGGCCAGGCGCAGCTCCTGAAGGCGGCGCGGAACCCGCACCGACCACGACGTGTCGCGGAAGAACCGCTTGATCTCGCCCACGACCGTCGGCATGGCGAACGTCGGGAACTCCACCCCGCGTTCGCAGTCGAAGCGGTCGATCGCCTTGATCAGGCCGATCGTTCCGACCTGGACGATGTCCTCCATCGGCTCGTTGCGCGACCGGAAACGGGCGGCGGCGTAACGCACCAGCGGGAGGTTGAGCTCGATGAGGGTGTCCCGTACGTAGGCACGCTCGGGGCTGTTCTCGTCCAGTGCGGCCAGCCGCAGGAACAGGGAGCGGGACAGGGTGCGGGTGTCGATGGTCTCCGAGGCCGGTACGGCCGGGACATCAGCAGCCGGAAGGACCGGGGGACCCGGAAGGTCCTGCGGGTCCTTGAGGTCCTGAGGGGCCTGGAGAGCGTCGGGCGCGGACTCGCCGTTGGCGAGTGTGAGCACCTTCGAGCTGCCCTGGTCTGCGGACATGCCACCCCCTTTGGGTCGCGGACGGACGCGGCGAACGCTCCCGTCGTAAGGAACGCAGCCTCCACCTGAATACCGGCTGCGAGGCTGCGGCAAACGCGCTTCCCGCAGAATGTCACATGTCGGCAACACGCTGTAGAGACATGTCGACATAGGAAGGGTGAATCCGCCCCGGAAAAAGGTGTTCTGGCGGTATTTCAGCTTAGAAATACCTGAATGGGGGAAGATAAGCGATTCGTTCGAGCCGGTGAAGACTCGGTCTTACTTTCGGTTACCCACGATGGCCTGGGGCCATGTCAGCCCCCGCCTTTCTGTGCGCCCCGCCTGCCTTTGTGCGCCCCGCGTGCCCCGCGTGCCCCGTTCGCCATGTGGGACGGTCGGGCGTGTCCCGCTCCTGGTCAGGCCTCGATCCGGTTCGCCGAGCGCAGCCGGGCGAAGCTACGGGCGAGTAGCCGGGACACGTGCATCTGCGAGACACCGAGTTCGGCACTGATCTGCGACTGCGTCAGGTTGTTGTAGTAGCGCAGAAGAAGGATGCGCTGTTCGCGTTCGGGGAGCTGGACGAGGAGATGGCGTACGAGGTCGCGGTGTTCCACTCCGTCGAGTGCCGGGTCCTCGTAGCCGAGCCGGTCGAGCAGGCCCGGCAGCCCGTCGCCCTCCTGGGCCGCCTCCAGTGAGGTCGCGTGGTACGAGCGGCCGGCCTCGATGCAGGAGAGGACCTCCTCCTCGGTGATGCGCAGCCGCTCGGCGATCTCGGCGGTCGTGGGGGTGCGCCCGAAGGCGGTCGTGAGGTCCTCGGTCGCGCTGTTCACCTGTACCCACAGCTCGTGCAGACGGCGCGGGACATGGACGGTGCGGACGTTGTCGCGGAAGTACCGCTTGATCTCGCCCACCACGGTCGGCATCGCGAAGGTGGGGAACTGCACGCCCCGGTCCGGGTCGAACCGGTCGATCGCGTTGATCAGCCCGATCGTGCCGACCTGGACCACGTCCTCCATGGGCTCGTTGCGGCTGCGGAAGCGGGCGGCGGCGTAGCGGACGAGGGGGAGGTTCGCCTCGATGAGCGCTCCGCGTACGCGGTGGTGCTCGGTCGTGCCGGGTTCCAGGTGCTTCAGCTTGGCGAAGAGCACCTGGGTGAGGGCGCGGGTGTCGGCGCCGCGGCGCTTCTCGGGGG
>NZ_VJZE01000778.1 GCF_009377205.1 Streptomyces phyllanthi | reverse complement strand
CCGCAACACCCACCCCGGCACAACACCCCGGCACGACACCCCAAGAGGACAGGCTGATCATGGGCGGATCAGCGCCACGAAGGGACCGCAGCACCCACCTCCCCGTCGAGACGACCAGCTTCGTCGACCGCCGAAGCGAACTCGCCGAAGGCCGACGCCTGTTGGCCAAGGCCCGCCTCGTCACCCTCACCGGCCCCGGCGGCGTCGGCAAGACCCGCCTCGCCACCCGCCTCGCCACCGGCCTGGAACGCGCCTTCCCGGACGGAGTCCGCTGCGTCCACCTCTCCGGCCTCCACGACCCCGCCCTCGTCCCCGTCGCCGCCGCCGACGCCCTGGGCCTGCACGACAACTCCCACCAGCCCCCGCTCCCCGCCCTCGTGGACCAGGTCCGCGACCGCCGCCTCCTGCTGGTCCTCGACAACTGCGAACACCTCCTCACCGCCTGCGCCCGCCTCGCCGCCGCCCTCCTGCACGGCACCCCCGGCATCCGCATCCTGGCCACCAGCCGCCACCGCCTGGCCCTCACCGAGGAACACCTCCTGGAAGTGCGCCCGCTCCCAGTCCCCGACCCCGACGGCGACCTCTCCCAGGCCGACGGCTACGCCTCCCTCGCCCTCTTCGCCGAACGCGCCGCGGCCGTCGTCCCCGGCTTCACCCTCACCCCCGCCAACCGCGCATCCGTCGCCCGCCTCTGCCACCGCCTCGACGGCCTCCCCCTCGCCATCGAACTGGCCACCGTCCGGATGCGCGTCCTCGGTATCGACCAGCTCCTCGAACGCCTCGACGACCGCTACCGCCTCCTCACCGCAGGCAGCCCCGCCGTCCTGCCCCGCCACCAGACCCTCCGCGCCGCCGTCGACTGGAGCCACGACCTCTGCACGCCCCGGGAGCAGATGGTGTGGGCGAGGGCGTCCGTCCTGGCGGGCGGCTTCGACCTGGACGTCGCCGAGGCCGTGTGCGCGGACGGCGAACAGGTGCGGTCCCACGATGTCCTCGAAGCCGTCGCCGGCCTCGTCGACAAGTCCGTGCTGACCCGGGACGAGCACGACGGAACCGTCCGCTACCGGCTCATCGACACCCTGCGCCACTACGGCCTCGAAAGGCTCCGGATGACCCCCGGCGCCGAGACCGAGGCCCGGCGACGGCAGCGCGACTGGATGCAGGAGCGGGCGGCCGAGTACGAGGGCGCCTGGTTCGGCCCCGGCCAGCGGCAGATCGTCACCCGGCTCCACGCCGACCAGGACAACCTGCGGGCCGCGCTCGACTTCAGCCTGGTCACCCCCGGCGAGGCCCCGGCCGGGATGCGTCTCGCCGGGACCCTCTGGTTCTTCTGGCACGCCTGCGGCGGCACCCGCGAGGGCCGCTACTGGCTCGAACGGGCGATCGAAGCCAACCCCGAGCCGACCCGCGAACGCGCCCGTGCCCTGTGGGTCGCCGGCCTGCTCGCGGGCTGCTCCAAGGACCTCGCCGGGGGCCGCCGCCGTGCCCACCAGGCCCGCGAACTCGCCCTGGAGCTCGGCGAGTCGGCCGAGGCCGCGCACGCCGACAGCGTCCTCGGCATGCTCGCCCTGTTCGGAGACGACCTGCACGGTGCCCTCGGCCACTTCGAGGCCTCGGTCGCCTGCGGTCCGATACCCGGCACCCTGCCCAGCATCACCGGCCTCGACCAGGTCGGGCTCGCCAGCGTCCTGGCGTTCCTCGGACGGACCGACCGCGCCGTCTCCGTCTGCGAGGACGCCCGCCGAAGCTGCGAGGACCAGGGCGAGGAGTGGGTCCTCAGCTATCTGCTGCGGGTCCTGGCCCTCGCGTACACGGTGAAGGGCGACTGGCGGCGCGCGGAGTCGTACGGCCGTCAGGCGCTGTGCCTCAAGCGTGCCGTCCACGACGTGTTCGGCATCGCCCTCACCCTCGATCTGATGGTGGTGATCGCGGCGGCGCTCGACGCCCATGAACGCGCCGCGGTCCTGCTCGGCGGCGCCGACCGCGTCTGGGCCGACATCTCCAGCGGCCGCTTCGACTCCACCACCTTCAACGGGGCGCGCCGACAGAGCGAGGAGGAGGTGCGCGAAGCCCTCGGGCCGCAGGAGTTCGAGCGGGCGTACCGGCGCGGGGGCGAGCTCGGACTCCCCGAACTCGTCGAGTACGCCCTCCAGGAGCGCGCGCGCAAGCGCGGACCGAAGCATGGCGGGGAGCTCCCGCCGGGCCCCGCCACGCCTGCCGCGAACGGCGGTACCCGGCTCACCCCGCGTGAGACCGAGGTGGCCCGGCTCGTCGCCGAGGGCCTCGCCAACCAGCAGATCGCCGACCGCCTGGTGATCGCCCGCCGCACCGCGGAAGGCCATGTCGAGCGGATCCTCAGCAAGCTCGGCTTCCACAACCGCAGCCAGATCGCCGCCTGGGTGACCGCCCAGACACCGCCCGCGGACACTCCTTCCGGGGACGCGCCGCCCGTGGACGCGCCGCCCCTGGCGAGCCCGCCCGAACCGACGTCACCCGCACCGGCGCCACCCGCACTCACGCCACCCGCACCCC
>NZ_VJZE01000777.1 GCF_009377205.1 Streptomyces phyllanthi | reverse complement strand
GGGGCCGGGGCCGTCCCGCGCGGAACGGGCGTGCCTCAGCCGCCCAGGCGTACCGGCAACTCGTACAGGTCGTTCTGCGTGACCATCGGCTTGTTGCGGAGCTCGCTCGCCGGGACGGCCAGGTCCAGGTCCGGGAACCGGGTGTACAGGGCGGGAAGGGCGACCCCCGCCTCCAGCCGCGACAGTGCCGCACCGGGGCACACATGCGGACCGTGCCCGAAGGAGATGTGCCGGTTCGCGGTCGCCCGGGTGATGTCGAAGGCGCCGGCCGTCGGCCCGTGGGCCTCCTCGTCGCGCCCGATGGCGGCGTACGACACGATCAGCGCGTCCCCGGCCGGAAGCACCTTGTCCCCGACGGGCACGTCCTCCGTGGCGAAGCGGATCAGCACGTGCGACGTCGGCGTGGAGTGGCGCAGGGTCTCCTCGATCACCTGCGACCAGTCCGCCTCCCCGGAGAGCACCAGCGCGCGCTGCTCGGGGTGCGTGGAGAGGTTCACCACCGCGTTGACGATGAGCGAGATCGTCGTCTCGTGGCCCGCCGCGACCATCAGCTGGAGCGTCGAGGTGATCTCCGCGTCGGTGAGGTGGTCACCGTTCTCGGAGGCCGCGATCAGGGCGGACGTGAGGTCGTCGCCGGGCTCGGCCCGCTTCTCCGGCACCGTCTTCGCCATGATCCCCCTCAGCTCGGTGATCGTCGCGATGACCTCCTTGGGCGGTGTCTGCGTCGAGAAGAACTTGTCGAAGAGCACCTTCATCCGGGGGAGCCGGCTCTTGTCGAGGCCCATGAGGTCCGCGATGACGTACATCGGGAGCGGGTACGCGAACTCCGCCTTCAGGTCGACCACCGACCCGTCCGTGGGCAGCCGGTCGAGGAGGTCCTCGGTCATCTTCGTGATCTTGTCGCGCATCCCCTCCACCCGCCGCGGCGTCAGCGCCTGCGCGACCAGCGTGCGGAGCCGGCGGTGGTCGGCGCCGTCCACCGTCAGCATGGAACGGCTCGGGTTGGCGAGCCCGATCAGCGGCCAGTCGGGCGCGATCTCGCCGCGCCGCCAGGCACCCCAGACGTTGATGTCCTTCACCAGCCGGGGGTCCGTGAGCAGCTGCCGCGCCTCGGCGTGGTGCGTGACCGCCCACACCGGGACCCCGCCCGGCAGCTCCACGGCGGCGAGCGGCCCGGCGGCACGCAGCGCTCTCACCGTCCAGATCGGTCACCAGGGGGTCGAGCGCGATACGGGCCGGTGCGGCACTGGTCTGTCCAGCGCCGGTCTGTCCAGCGCCGGTCTGTCCAGCGCCGGTCTGTTCCGTACGAGTCGTCATGCGAGCGTGCCTCCAAGGGCGGGAGTGGGCGTGAACGTCACCGGCAGTTCCGTCAGGCCGCGCAGCCACGGTGACGGGCGGCGGGTCAGGGACTCGGCGGGTACGGCCAGATCGATGTCCGGCAGCCGGTCCAGTACGACCTCGATCCCCGTCCGCGCCACGACCTCCGCCACCTCCTGCGCCGGGAACGGGCACCGGTGCTCCCCGTGCCCGAAGGAGAAGTGCGCGTTGTTGCCGCCGGTCAGAGCGGAGCCGTCGGTACGGACCCGGGGGTCGGAGTTGGCGCCCTGCAGCCCGAGCAGCAGCAGGTCGCCCGCGCGGATACGGCGGCCGCCGAGCCGGGTGTCGCGGGACGCCCAGCGGCCGGCCACGTTCTGGGTGGGGGTGTCCTCCCACAGGACCTCGTTCATGGCCTCGGCCACGCTGTTGCGGCCGCCGAAGAGGGAGGCCGCGAAACGGTCGTCCGTCAGCATCAGGTGCAGCGAGTTGCCGATCCAGTCGGCGGTCGGCTGGTGCCCGGCCGCCGTCATGACCATGAGGTCCTGGACGATCTCCTCGTCCGTCCACCCGGAGGGGTGCGCCAGCATGCGCGACACCACGTCGTCCGCCGGGGCCGCCCTCCGGTCGGCCACCAGCCTTCCGATGGACGCGGCCAGGTGGGCCTGCCCCGCGAGGGCGCGCTCACGGCCGTCGATCATGTCGTTCAACGCGCCGACGAGACCCGGCCCCTGTTCCTCCTCGAAGCCGTAGAGCACGGCGAGCACCCGCATCGGCAGCAGCATCGCGTAGCCGGCCGCGAGGTCCGCCTCGCCCTTGTGGCACACCGCGTCGATCAGCTCGTCGGCCAGCCTCTCGGCGAGGGCGCGCAGCCGGAAGGGGTCGACCGCCTCCAGGGCCTCGCCGATCATCGCGGCGCGCTCGCGGTGGCGTTCGCCGACCGTGTACAGGATCGAGGGCTGCTTGTGGCCGATCATCGGCAGCAGCGGCCAGTCGTCGGGGATGTCCGGCCACTGGTTCCAGAGGTCGGAGTCCCGGCTGAACAGCACCGGGTCGCCGGTCACCTGATGCAGCTCGCGATACCCGAGCACCAGCCACGCCGGCACCCCGCCCTCCAGTACGACCGGCGCCACGGCACCGTACTCGCGCCGCAACTCCCGGTAGAGCGCGGCCGGTTCGCTCTGGAAGCGGGGGCTGCCGAGGGGGACGGGGGCAAGGG
>NZ_VJZE01000776.1 GCF_009377205.1 Streptomyces phyllanthi | reverse complement strand
CAATCGGCACCCCCACCCGGCCACACCGGCCGGACGGGGCCAGACTCGGGGCAGGCTTCCACCGCCACGCCCACACCACCCCCATCCCACGATGGCCACGGCCGAGTCACCCGTTTCCCGAGCGGTCCCGAACACCCGGGACCACCCAGGAAACCCAAGCCGATTAGAGACGCTCTACAAGAAGTACTTCCACGACCCGATCGCCGCCGACCTGCTCAAGGAACGCCCGAAGCTCGTCCGGCAGATCATGAACACGCACCTGGCCCCCACACAGGGCTGACGGGCGGCCCCTGCCGACTCCCCGCTGCCGTCCTACGGTGGAGTGAGACGCATCCGTCCCGATGGGAGGAGACCGCGTGGAGATCGTCGCGTACGGCGTTCTGGCCGACGAGGAGCCGCTGCTGAGGGACGCGTTCGACCAGGCGTTCGGCGGCCGTCACGAGCTGCGCTGTCTGAAGCTGTTCCTGAACCGGGACACCGCCGCGACCGCGGTCGGCCACGAGGTGGTGCTCAGCAGCGTCAACGACACCCTGGACGCGGGGGTACTGCGCTCGCTGGCCGACGGCGGCACCAGGATGATCGCCCAGCGTGCCACCGGCCACAACAACATCGACCTGACGGCGGCCGAGGACCTGGGGCTGACGGTGGCGAGGGTCTCGTACTACTCCCCGTACTCGGTCGCCGAGTTCGCCTGGGCCCTGGCGTTGGCGGTGGACCGCCGTGTCGTCCGGGCGGTCCACCGCACCAGGGAGTTCGACTTCCGGCTCGACGGGCTGATGGGCCGCGATCTGCACGGCCGGACGGCCGGTGTGGTGGGCACCGGCAAGATCGGGACGGTGTTCGCCCGGATCGCCCACGGCTTCGGGATGCGGCTGCTGGGCTGGGACATCGCCGAGAACCCCGAGTGCCTCGCCCTGGGCATGGAGTACGTCGCGCGCGAGCGCCTGTTCGGTGAGGCCGACCTGGTCAGCCTGCATGTGCCGCTGATGGGGAACACCCATCACCTGGTGGACGCCGAGACCCTGGCGCTGATGAAGGACGACGCGATCCTGGTCAACTCCAGCCGCGGCGGCCTGATCGACACCGACGCCCTGCTGGAGACCCTGCGCGCGGGGCGGCTGAGCGGGGTCGGCCTGGACGTGTACGAGGAGGAGGCGGGGGTGTTCTTCCTCGACAAGTCCCTGGAGGTGATGACCGACGAACGCCTCGCCCGGCTGATGACCTTCGGCAACGTCCTGGTCACCTCGCATCAGGCGTACTTCACCGGCGACGCCGTCGGCCAGATCGCCGCCACCACCGTCGACAACATCGAGGACTACTTCGCCGGCCGCAGCGGCGACAACACCCTCGTACGGCCTTCCGTCACCTGAGGTCCGGTATCCGGGGGACCCCGCGTGTTGGCGCAGCGCCGCCCCCGTCGTGGCGGTGATCTGCGGGGATGTGTGTTGCGGGGGCGGGACCGCAATCGGCAACGGTGCCCTGTGTTGCCGGTTTGTAGGGTTTCCTGGCGCAACGGGTTCGTTCTCCTCCATTCTGTGGCTCACTTCTGGCGGCCCATCCGGGGTGCGCCGCTCCAGCCGGTCCCCGGCTGGGTGACGAACGGGGGAGCGATGGCCCGTTTACCACTGACGAACCGGACGGCGCTGGTGCTGTTACTCGCCGTGCTGGCGGGTGTCGGAGCCGGCACGCTGGCGACGCTGGCGGGCGACGGCCCCGCCCGGAGTGCGCTGTGCGGCCTCGCCGCCGCGGGAGGGGCCGTCCAGGTCTTCGACCTGCTGATCACCCAGGGCCGCCACGGCGACCCGTCCGCCGTCCGGCGGACGCGCTCCAGCGCCCGGCGGACGCGTTCGAAGGCGAGGGGCGGACGTGGGTGAACTGCGGCCGCTGGCCGAGGACCTGACGCCGGAGTCCCGGGCCCTGGCGACGGCGCTGCGGGAGCTGTTCGAGGGGCTCAAAGTGTCGGTACGCCGGTACGCCGCCCGGCGAGTCCGGGACGCCGGCACCTTCTCCCGCTATCTCAACGGCACCCGCATCCCGCCGTGGGAGGTGGTGACGGACCTGTTCACCGACGTCGCCGAGCACCGCGGAGTGGCGGCCACGCCGGAGGCCATCGAACTCGTACGGCGACTGCACCGCGCCGCGGTCGAGACCAGCGCCTCCCCCAGACACGCGGTCGAGGTGCTGGAACAGCAACTCGCCGACGCGGACCGGGACTCCCGCCGCTCCACCGCGCGCGGCGACGCCCTGGGCGACGCGCTGCTCGACCGCAAGCACCGCATCGCCGACCTGGAGGTACGGCTCAGCCAGCTGGAGGCGGAGTGGAGCGCCGAGCGGGAACGGGCCGACCGCCTCGCGGCGGCCAACCCCGACGTCACCGCGCTCCTCCGCGAACGGGACCTCCTCCAGGGCGAGGTCGCCCGGCTGTCCGCCGACCTCCACGCGGCCCACAAGCAACGTACCGAGGCCGAGGAGCGCTGCGCTCTCCTCGAACGCCAGATGGAGGCCCTCGAACAGACCCAGCCGGCCCCCACCACCC
>NZ_VJZE01000775.1 GCF_009377205.1 Streptomyces phyllanthi | reverse complement strand
CGCCTCCATCACCCAGGAGTTCCCCGCATGATCGCGCTCACCGTGTCCCCCCAGGTCGTCCCCGGCTGCCGGGACGACTTCCTCGAGGCCATTGCGGAGAACGCCGAGCGCTCCTTCACGGACGAGCCCGGCTGCCGTTACTTCGACGTCGTCTGCGACCTGGACGACGACCACCACTTCGTCTTCCACGAGGTCTACGACGACGAGGCCGCCGTCGAGGCCCATCGCGCCGCGCCCCACTTCAAGGTCTGGCGTGAGGCGGCGGCGAAATACGTCGTCCCCGGCAGCCAGGTCAACACGCTCTCCCGCCGCCTGTTCCACCACTCCTGAACCCCCGTACGCCCGCCCCCCTGAACTTGCGCACTCCCGCATCACCCTGAACTCCCGCACTCCTGAACGGAGCCGCCGACATGTGCACCAAGCGCCCCGCCGAACCCAACCTGCTCATCGACCCCGACGACGTCGAACGCTTCGACCGCGGCGGCGGAGTGGCCACCATCCCCTACGTCGGCAAATGGAACTCCCGGGCGGCCGTCATCACCACCGGCCAGACCGTCTTCCAGCCCGGCACCGGCCTGCCAGTGCACAGCCACAACGTCGAGGAGTCGGTCCTGGTCCTCGAAGGCGAGGCGACCGCGGAGATCGACGGTGAGTTCTTCGACCTGGAAGCCGGTCAGGCGACCTGGGTCCCGGCCGGCACCCCGCACCGGTTCCTCAACCGCGGCGAGGGCGTCATGCGGATCTACTGGGTCTACGGCGGCCGGGACGTCACCCGCACCATCACCGCAACCGGCGAGACCTTCGAGCACCTCTCCGAGTACGACAGGGGAGGGGCGCCCACCGGATGAGCGGCACCATCCGGTCCGTCCACCCCGCCATGGGCGAGCCGGTGACACGTACGGGGGCTGGGGCGCCGAGCGCATCGAGACCGCCGTGGAGCGGGCGTACGCCGCGAGCCGTGGCCGGGCCCTGGTCCCGGTGAACCCGCCACACCGGCGTCACCCCGGGCACCTTCCCCCGGACCCGCCAGGGCCTGTGACGAGGGCCGGAAGGCCGGCCGGTCCCGGCACACGGCATGATCGGTGGACGGGACGGGAGACAAGAAGGGCGGCGGGACGTGGACGAGCAGGCGGAGATCTCTACGGCGAAGGAGGCCGCCGACAACCCGCTGGTGCTGGCCTTCGGGCGGTTGCAGGGAGCCGCCAACCGGCTGGAGTACATCCTGGGCCGGGCCCTGGAGCAGGAGTGCGGGATCAGCCACCTGATGTACGAGGTGCTGCTCATCCTGGGGCGTGCCGGTGAGCCGGGGCTGTCGATGCGGGCCATCGCCCAGGAGCAGGTGCTGACCACGGGCGGCGCGACGCGCCTGGTGGACCGTATGGAGGTGGCCGGGCTGGTCGAGCGTGCCGAGGATCCCGACGACCGGCGTGGACGGCTGGTGCGCCTCACCGAGCGGGGGGAGCAGACCGCGGTGCGCGCGTCCCGCGTGCATGTGGAGAACATCCGCCGCTACTTCCTGGCGCCTCTGCCGGCTGAGGACCATGACCGGTTCGCCGAGGACCTGCGCGTCCTGAGCCACTCGGCCCGGCGCGTGCTGCCCCGCCTGCCCTGACGCCGCGCTGCGGCCGGGCGGCGCCGCTGGTGTGCCTGAGCGGTGCCTCTTGCGGGCCGGGCGGTGCCGCTTGTGTGTCAAGTGGTGCCGCAGCGGCGCCGCTTGTGTGGTGACCACGGAGATGGTGACCGCGGAGACGGTGGCCATGGAGACGGTGGCCATGGAGACGGTGGCCACGAAGACAGGCATGTGTCGGGTGTCACACCCACAGGGAAATATCTGACGCGTCATTTACTGTTCCATCAGGTAAACCGTTCGCGCCCTACGGGGCCGCACCCCTCCTGAGGTCCTCGATGAAGCTCGTCTACGTCTTCGACGCCTACTGCGGCTGGTCGCACGGGTTCTCCGGAACGCTGAGCGAGGTCGTCTCCCGTCACCCCGAGCTGCCGGTCGAGGTCGTCTCCGGCGGGCTGTTCACCGGGCCGCGCCGGGTGCCGATCCGCGAGTTCGGCTATGTCCAGGGCGCGAACGCCAAGATCGCCGAGCTGACCGGCGCCGAGTTCGGTGAGGCGTACGAGCGACTGATCGCCGACGGCTCGTTCGTGATGGACTCGGAGGCCGCCGCGCGCGGGGTCGCCGCCCTGCGCCGGGCCGCCCCCGCCCGTGCGGCCGAGCTGACCACCGCACTGCAGCGGGCCTTCTACGCCGACGGCCGCAGCCTCTCCGACCCCGCGACCTACCGGAAGGTCGCCGAGGAGGCCGGACTGGACGCCGACGCCGTGGTCGCCGCCTTCGAAGACACGGAGACGCGGGCAGCGGCGGGAGCCGATTTCCGCCGGGCCGCCTCGCTGGGCGTCACCGGCTTCCCCACCCTCCTCGCCGTCGACGGCGACCGTGTCACCGCGCTGGCCCATGGCCATGCCACCGCCGAGGAAGTCGACCAGCGGCTCGCGGCCCTTCGTACCCACTGACTTTCCCCCGTCCC
>NZ_VJZE01000774.1 GCF_009377205.1 Streptomyces phyllanthi | reverse complement strand
GGGTGAGGGGCAGGGGGAGCGGCCTCCGCTGGGCTGATCGAGGGGATTCGGGGCCCCGTCCGGGGGTGCTGCGGCGTGGCGAGGCCTGTCGTGGCGGTCGGCTGGAAAAGTCATAAGGTCATGCGACTGTGCACGTGCCCGACCCTCGCCGTTGTCATCGCAGCCGCCCTCGTCGGCGGCCCGGCCGCGGACGCCACCGCCGCGCCCACGGACCTCCGCCCCACCTGCGCCACGACCGACGCCGATACGGACATCGACACCGGCACCGATACTGACATCGACGCCGACACCGATACTGACGCCGGCTCCGATACCGACACTGACGCCGGCACCGATACCGACGCCTTCCCCGTCCGCACCGACATCCAGGGCGGCCCGGCCAGTTACGAGGCCGGCGGCGGTTATGGCATCTGGTCCCTGGAGCTCACCAACACCACGAACCGCACCTGCCGGAACATCCACCCGGTGATCGTCCTCGTCGACGAGAAGCGCGTGCTCCGTGAGGCCCAGCTGCGCCTGAAGTTCTACGTCGGCACCCGTGCCCACCCGGTCTCCTTCCAGCGTACCGACGCGGACGAACTCGTCGGCGTCCTCGACCACGACGACTTCCCCGGTTTCACCGTGCCCCCGGGCCGCACCCTCACCGTGAAGCTCCGCCTCGCCGTCACCTCCGGGGCGGCCGTGCCCAACGACGTCGTGGCGAACGCGGCCGTCGTCCAACGACGGGGCAGCGACGGCGAGTGGGTGGGGGAGTCGAACGACTACGGGTTCCGGATCGTCGAGAGGAGCACCGGTCAGGACGACGGAGGGAGAGACGGTTCGGCCACGGCGACAGCTCCACCCAAAGCCACAGGCACCGACGGCACCGGC
This sequence comes from Streptomyces phyllanthi, assembly GCF_009377205.1. GTDB lineage: Bacteria > Actinomycetota > Actinomycetes > Streptomycetales > Streptomycetaceae > Streptomyces > Streptomyces phyllanthi. The sequence continues at coordinate 1,674 of NZ_VJZE01000774.1, read as the reverse complement.
ACGCGCCCGGACCCCGAAGGCACCGCCCCCGGCAAGGACACGGGCGTGCGCGAAGGGGGCCTGCCGTTCACCGAGGAGCTCGCCCGGAGCGGGGTCGGCGTATCGCCGTACGGCATCGGGGCGTTGCTGCTGGCCGGCGTCGGGGCCGTACTGGTCGCCGTCGCCCGCCGGAAGTCCCGCTGAGCCACCTGCCTCACCCAGCACCCCAAGCCCCTGGTGCCCTGTGCGCGCGATGCCCGGCGCCTGAAATGCCCGGTGCCCGCAATGCCCTGTGCTCCCGGCGCCCCCTGATCCCAAAGGCCAAGATCGCCCTCCTGTTTTCGGCCACCGCTCACTAGGGTGGGGCCGTCGGTACAGAGACGTCCGGCGCGCCAGCACCTTTCGCGGACGTACGGCAGGAGATCCCACATGGCAGAGCGCAGGCCCATCGAGTCGTGGCTCACCGACATGGACGGTGTGCTGATTCACGAGGGCGTGCCGATCCCGGGCGCCGACGCCTTCGTCAAGAAGCTCCGGGAGTCCGGCAAGCCCTTCCTCGTGCTCACCAACAACTCGATATACACGGCTCGGGACCTGCACGCCCGGCTGTCCCGCATGGGACTCGACGTACCCGTCGAGAACATATGGACCTCCGCCCTCGCCACCGCGCAGTTCCTCGACGACCAGCGGCCCGGCGGCACGGCGTACGTCATCGGCGAGGCCGGCCTCACCACCGCCCTGCACGACATCGGGTACGTGCTGACGGACCACGAACCCGACTACGTCGTCCTCGGCGAGACCCGCACGTACTCCTTCGAGGCCATGACCAAGGCCGTGCGGCTGATCCAGGCCGGTGCCCGTTTCATCGCGACCAACCCCGACGAGACCGGCCCGTCCACCGAGGGCCCGCTGCCCGCCACCGGTGCCATCGCCGCGCTGATCACCAAGGCGACCGGCAGGCAGCCGTACTTCGCGGGCAAGCCGAACCCGCTGATGATGCGGACCGGGCTGAACGCGATCGGCGCCCACTCCGAGACCAGCGCGATGATCGGCGACCGGATGGACACCGACGTCCTGGCCGGCATGGAGGCCGGTATGCAGACGTTCCTGGTGCTCACGGGGCTGACGCGGCCGGACCAGGTGGAGAACTTCCCGTACCGCCCCTCCAAGGTCGTGAACTCGATCGCGGACCTCGTCGACCGCGTCTGAGACCGCGAGCCAAACCTCCCTTCACCCGACCGGAGCAGTGGTCCCCCGTTCCCGGATGCGTCCCCGCGTCCGGAGGGGGAGTCTCCAGAGTGTCTGGAGGTTCACGATGGGTTCACTGCGACTCACTCTCTGCGCCGCTTCCGTACTCGCGGCCGCGCTGACGCCCACGGCGCACGCGGCCGACACGGGCGTCTCGGTGACACCGTCGCCGCCCGCGCCCGGCAGCGACATCCAGGTGCACGCCCGGGGTTGCACGGGGCGGGCGGGCACGGCCTCCTCGGAGGCGTTCGTCGCCGACGCGGTGCTCACCGGCAAGAACGGCGCGCTAGCCGGCGAGACCCGGGTCCGCACCTCGGCCAGGCCGGGCACGTACCGGATCAGGATCACCTGCGACGGCGTCGAGGGCGGCACCAGGGCCAACGCCGCGCTCACGGTCGGGGCCAGGGCCAGGGCTTCCTTTCACCCCGGGCCCACCGCCCCCCGCAC
>NZ_VJZE01000773.1 GCF_009377205.1 Streptomyces phyllanthi | reverse complement strand
GGCTTGAGGACGCGGGGTCTTGGGGCGTGGGGGCTTCAGGGTGTCTCTTGCCGGTTTCCGGCCAGGTCGTCCCACAGGTGGGCGCTGGTTTCGACGCCTTTGAGGAGCAGGTCGAGTTCGACCTTCTCGTTCGGGGCGTGCCAGCCGTCCGAGGGGACCGAGATGCCCAGGAAGAGCACGGGCGCGCCGAGTACGTCCTGGAGGTCGGCCGCGGGCCCGGAGCCGCCCTCGCGGGTGAAGCGGACCTGCTGTTCGAAGGCGCGGCCCATGGCGCGTACGACGGACTGGAGGGCCGGGTGGTCCAGGGGGGTCAGGCACGGGCGGGTGGCCGCGCCGAACGTGATCTCGCAGCGGATCCCGGCGGGCACCAGGTCGGCCGCCCACGCGCGGACGGCCTTCTCGATGTGGTCCGGGTCCTGGCCCGCGACCAGCCGGAAGGAGAGCTTCACCATCGCCGAGGCCGGGACGATCGTCTTGCTGCCGGGGCCCTGGTAACCGCCGCCTATGCCGTTGACCTCGGCGGTCGGGCGGGCCCAGACGCGTTCCAGGATGGTGTAACCGGCCTCTCCGTGGGTGGCCGTCGACCTGGCCGTACGCAGCCACCGCTCCTCGTCGAAGGGGAGCTCCGCGAAGAGTTCGCGCTCCCGGTCGGTGAGTTCGACGACGCCTTCGTAGAAGCCGGGGATCGCCACGCGCGCGTGCTCGTCGTGCAAGGCGGCGACCAGGCGGGCGGCGGCGATGGCGGGGTTGGGGACGGCGCCGCCGAAGGAACCTGAGTGGATGTCCTGGGCGGGCCCGTACAGCTCGATCTCGCACTCGGCGAGGCCGCGCATGCCAGTGCACACCGTGGGGGTGTCCTCGGCCCACATGCCCGTGTCGGAGACGATGACGGTGTCGGCGGCGAGCCGGTCGGCGCGTTCCTCGACGAGGGCACGGAAGTGCGGGGAGCCGGACTCCTCCTCGCCCTCGATCAGCATCTTCAGGTGGACGGCCGGAGCGGTGCGGCCGGTGGTGGCGAGGTGAGCACGGACGCCGAGTGTGTGGAAGAACACCTGGCCCTTGTCGTCGGCCGCCCCGCGCGCGTGGAGGCGGTTTCCGCGGATCACCGGCTCGAAGGGCTCGGTGTCCCAGCCGTCCTCGCGGGCGGCGGGCTGCACGTCGTGGTGCCCGTAGACGAGGACCGTGGGGGCCTCGGGGTCGTCGGAGGGCCACTCGGCGAAGACGGCCGGGGCCCCTGGTGTCTCCCACACCTCGGCGGTGGGGAAGCCCGTCTCCTTCAGCTTGGCGGCGAGCCAGTCGGCGCTGCGTCGTACGTCCGCCGCGTGCTCGGGCCGGGCGGACACCGACGGGATGCGCAGCCACTCCACGAGGTCTTCGAGGAAGACTGCTCGGTGGTTCTCGATGTACGTACGGACGGCGCTGACGGCACTGTCAACGGGCTGGCTCATGCTCACGAGCCTATCGGCCCGCACGGACATGCTCGTCCGGCGGTTCGTCCGCCGGTTCCTCTGCCCGTTCGCGTGTCCGTTCGCGTGTCCGTTCGCGTGTCCGTTCGTCTGCCGGTTCGTGCGGCAGCCCGCCCGCGGACGGCTCGTACGGGTCCGTGCCGGGCTCCGCCGAGAGCAGCCGCTCGAGCGCGGCCCGGTCGGGCAGGTCGCCGGGGCGTACGACCTCGCCCGTGCGCACGTACAGGAACACCGCTCCGACGGAATCCAGCGGCACGCCCTGCTGCTCGGCCCATGCGAGGCGGTAGATCGCGAGCTGAAGGGGGTCGGCGGTGCGGCTTCGGCTGGTCTTCCAGTCGACGATCTCGTACGTGGCGCCGTCGCCGTCGCCTTCCCTGTAGACGGCGTCGATACGGCCGCGGACGACCCGTCCGGCTATCGCGAGCTGGAACGGTGCCTCGACGCGGTACGGCGTCCGGTGGGCGTACGGCGTGCGCTCGAAGGCCTCCTTCAGTGCCTCCAGGTCGCGTTCGTCGGCGATCTCGGCCTGGCTGCCGGGCAGTTCCCCGGGCTCCAGCATGGGCAGGCGCAGCTCCTCGAAGCGGGCCTCGATCCAGGCGTGGAAGCGCGTGCCCCGGCGCGCGGCGGGCTGCGGGGGGCGTGGCATGGGGCGGGCCAGCTCCTGGGCGAAGCCGTCCGGGTCGGCGGCCAGGCGCAGCACCTCGACGGCGGTCAGCGACGCGGGCAGGGGCACGTCCGTCACACCTCGGCGGGCGCGCTGGAGCTCTCCGGTGAGGGCGTCCAGGTCGCGGTCCCAGGAGTCGACGATGCGGGCCTCCTCCGGGGTGAGCGGCATCGGGTCCACAGGGTGGGGAGAAGCCTTCGGGGCCGGCGCCTGGTGCGGGACCAGGGGGCGGGCCTTCGTCCAGGAGTCCCAGTCGGAGTCGGACTCGGGGGCCCCGGTGTCCTCGGGGTGCCCAGGGTCTTCGGGGACCTCCGGGTCCTCAGCGAAGGGGCCGGCCCCGTAAGGGGGTTCGTCCGGGAACTCCCCGTCCGCGTGGAGGGCGTCCTCGTCCTCCGGCGGAGGCGGCCACTCAGGGTCGTCGTGGGAG
>NZ_VJZE01000772.1 GCF_009377205.1 Streptomyces phyllanthi | reverse complement strand
CCGCCCTCCCGCTCACCGCGGCCCCCGACACCCGTGCCGCCGAGGTCGCCGACTCCCTCGCCGGTGACGGCTCCTGGCTGAAGGAGCCGCGCCTCGCCCTCGTGCCGGCCCGCCGTTCCGCCGATATCCCGGCGGCCATCGGCTGGAGCGGCCCCATGAACTACGAGGGTGACACCGCCCGCCTGTGCGCGGTGCTCCGCTCCTGGGAGGACCGCTTCGGCATACGCGTCGTCGCCCTCACCTTCGACCAGCTCGTCCTCTCCGTGGCGGCCCCGCCCACCACCATGGCCCAGGCCGAAGCCATCGCCGCCGAGCACTTCGCGTTCTGCCCGGACAACATCACACAGGGGCACCACGAGGCCCTCCGCGCGTACGCCGAGAAGGAGCTGCTCGGGGAGCGCGTATGGGCCTTCTGGTGGGACTGAGGCTCCCGTGTCCGCACGCGCACACGTGTCCGCTCCGTACTGACGTACGCACACGGCGGCCCCTTGCCGCACCCTAAAGAGCTACAGGCTCCCGTATACGCGCAATCCGCCATACGGGCGGCCTGCGGCACCCCTAGGCTGCCCGCATGCTGCCCAGCGTGGACACGGTCGACGAGTTGAACTGGGTCGTTCGGGACGAGGCGCTGCTACGACCGGCGGCCCAGGACCTCTGTGCACAACTGGGGCTCCCGGGCGCCCGGTTGGTGCGATTCGAGGACGGGACGCTACCGGTGTACTCGGTCGGCGAATCGCTCGTCCTGAAGCTGTACCCCGGTTTCGAAGCCGCCCGGGCCATCAGGGAGGCACGGGTGTTGTCCCACCTCCGGGACCGACTGCCGGTGCCCACCCCGCGCCTGCAGGCGGCGGACCTCTACAAGAACGGCTGGCGGTACGTACTGATGTCCCGGCTGCCCGGCGTGAGCCTCGCCGAGGCCTGGCACCGTATCCCGGTGGCCGACCAGGACCGGATCGTCACCGAGGCGGCCGAGACGCTGGCCGCGCTGCACGCCCTGGACCCCGGGCCGCTGACCGACGTGGTCGGCCCGGCGGACTGGAACCGGTTCCTGGCCGTGCAGCAGGCGAAGGTGCTCCGACACCACCGCGCGGGCGGCCTCGCGGAGACCTGGCTGGAGCAGATCCCGGACTTCCTGCGCTCGGTACCGCTCGCCGCGCCCGAGCGACGGGTGCTGCTGCACACCGAGTTCATGCTCGAACACCTGACCGTCGACCCGCACGACGGCTGGCGCGTCACCGGCCTCTTCGACTTCGAGCCCGCCATGATCGGCGACCCTGCCTACGACCTCGCGGTCGCCGCCCTGTTCGTGACCCACGGCGACGCCCGCCGGCTCGGCCGCTTCTACAAGGCGTACGGCCGTACCCCGCACGCCCCACGCGAACTGCTCGCGCACGCGCTGCTGCACGCCTACAGCGACCTGCCCTGGTGCCTGCGCGAACTGCCCGCCCCACCCCGACCACGCCTCGACGACCTGGCCGAGGCGTGGTTCGCGACGAGCAACTGACCGTGCGGTTCACGGACCCGGGCGCGTACGGACCGACCGACCGCCTTACGCCTTGAGACCGGTGGCCGCGTAGATGTTGATGTCCGCGTCCGTGACGTCGTTGATGTCGGCGTAGCGGATCCTCTCGATGGCGTCGAGGCCCGCGAGGACCGACTCGTCCGCGGACTCGGGCAGGGGAGCGCCGTCCTCGAAGCGCCAGTGGTGGGCGGGCACGACACCGGGGGCGTCCAGCTCCAGGCCGTTCTCGGTGAAGAAGCGCTCGACCTCGGCCTTGGACCGCAGTACGAAGGTGAACCCGCGCTTGGTGTACGTCTCCTGGACGGCACGGATGTTCGGCGGGTTGAGGTCCTCGGTGAGATGGCTGAGCACCAGCCGGCTGCCGGACGGCAGGGCGTCCATGAGCTCGCGCACGACCGGGTACGCCTCCTCGTCCTCGATGAAGTGCAGCAGCGCGACGAGGACGAGCGCGACCGGCCGGCTGAGGTCGAGGGTCTTCGCGGCCTCTTCCAGGATCCGCGCGGGCTCCTTGAGGTCGGCGTCGATGTAGTCCGTGGCACCCTCGGGGCCGCTGGTCAGCAGGGCGCGTGCGTGGGTGAGGATGATCGGGTCGTTGTCGACGTAGACGACGCGTGAGTCGGGGGCGATGCGCTGGGCGATCTGGTGCACGTTCTCCGCGGTCGGCAGCCCGGTGCCGATGTCGAGGAACTGCCGTATCCCCGTGTCCTTCGCCAGCATGGTCACGGCGCGGCGCAGGAAGTCGCGGTTGTGCCGGACGTCGAGGTAGCCACGCGGGTTGGCGGCCAGCGCGGCAGCGGCGGCGTCCCGGTCGACGGGGTAGTTGTCCTTGCCGCCGAGGAAGACGTCATAGACCCGTGCCGGGTGCGCCTTGGTGGTGTCGATCCTCTTGCGCAGCTCGGCGGGGTCCTGGCTGAGCGCGTCACCGGCCATGAAGCTCTCCTGGAGAGTCGCGTCGTCGAGTGGTCAACAAGCCAACTCCCAGGGGGCCTTGAAAGTGCCCTGACAACCGTGCGGCTCCCCCCGGTGACGCCGCTGA
>NZ_VJZE01000771.1 GCF_009377205.1 Streptomyces phyllanthi | reverse complement strand
GCACGGTCGGCCAGCCGGTCCCCGGCAGCGCGGTCCGTATCGCCGACGACGGCGAGGTGCTCATCAAGGGCGGCATCGTCTTCGGCACGTACTGGAACGACCAGGCCGCCACCGACGCCGTACTCACCGACGAGTGGTTCGCCACCGGCGACCTGGGATCCCTCGACGAGGACGGCTATCTCACCATCACCGGCCGCAAGAAGGACATCCTCATCACCTCGGGCGGCAAGAACGTTTCCCCAACCGTGTTGGAGGACCGCCTCCGCAGCCGTCCTCCGATCGGTCAGTGCATCGTCGTCGGCGACAACCGACCGTTCGTCGCCGCCCTGGTCACCCTGGACCCCGAGGACGTCGCTCACTGGCTCTACGTCCGCGGAATGCCCGCCGACACACCGTTGTCCGAGCTGGCCTCCGATCCGCGTATGCGCGCCGACGTCCAGAAGGCCGTGGACTTCGCCAACCAGGCGGTCTCCCGTGCCGAATCCATCCGTGAGTTCCGCTTGGTTGAGGGCGAGTTCACCGAGGACAACGGCCTTCTCACCCCGTCCCTGAAAATCAAGCGCCATATGGTGACCGCCGCGTACGCGGACGAGATCGAGGCGTTGTACCGGAGTTGACCCGTTTCCCGTGCAATTACGGGGACAACTGCCAGGTACCGATGCCGAGTCACCGTATGAATATCCGGATCCGGCCCCGCCCGCGCCCCCGCGGCTCCACCATGGACGCAGGAACGGCTGGGGGGAGTCGCATGACAGGTGGTCAACCCGATGGCGTGTCACTCCGCCGCCCCCTGCTGCCGGGTCGCGCACTCGGCAGGGGGTTCGAAAGCGGACGGTGATTCAAACCCGGTGCGCGGCCGGTGTGTCATTACTCCATTGGATGATTTATCGGGTGTGACCTGCGCATTCTTTATGTCATATCAGCTGCTCCACGGGGCCATGTGGATGAAGTTCCGGGGCCAGGGCCCTTCGAAGTGGTGCCGTGTTCGGCGTTGGGGCAATATCGGTTGCGTTCTTCCAAACGGAGAAGGACCGAAACGGAGATATCAATGCGCAAGAGCATGAAGCTGGGCGCCTCGGCCCTCGCTGCGGTGGCCATCGTCGCGGGTTCCGCCTCGGCTGCCAGCGCCTACGGTAGGGACGGCTACGAGGACCAGGGCGGCCCGTACATCTGCGGCAACTCTGCGACCGAGACGAAGGCGGACGGGGACTACGCCAGCGCTCACCAGACGGGTTACGGCCCCGTGACCGCCTGCCAGGTCGGCGACAACCCCATTTTCATCAACAACCAGACCGGTGAGGTCGAGGACGAGAGCTACATCGGTCTCCTGCCGGAGATCCCGCTGGTCCCCTGACGTCGGCCGGGCGAACGGGGGCCCCTGAGTGACGTTGTGACTGCTCCATACCAGTCCGGCGGTCAGGGGCATCCGTTGTCGATTTCCTGGGGAATCGATACCCCATTTGAAAGCGCCTTTCCCTGACGGGCGGATGAGGCAACATCTTTCATCCGCCCAGGGAGAGGCGCTTTCCGCTTGGCCAGGGTGCCGGGCAGCGAAGAATCGCCATGCCGCAGGCGATCGCGCAAGGAGCGCACCATCGGAGGGGAAATGAGTGACACGATCATCCTGCCGCGTTGCCCGGAAACGGGAAAGGCATCGTTCCGGACCGAGGGGGAGGCGCGCGCCTGGCTTATCAGGCAGCCGCTTCTCGAAAGAATTCCGGACCGGATCTATCAGTGCCCCGGATGCCGGTACTGGCATTTCACCGGGTCTCACCATCTGACCAGCCAGAAAATCAAGTCGCGGCGAAACTATGGCAGGCGTGAAGCCACTTCCCGGCGCAGCCGTGGGAAGCGGGGGAGGGACTGACGGGAGGGCCGCAGCCGGTGTGTCGGCGTACCGGCTGAATGGCTGTGGCGTGGGTCGGCCCTGAATCCTTTCTCGATCCCGGGTCGGCTTTTCCTCTTTCTTCGAGCAGGAAGACGACGAGATTGCGACAAAACCTGAGCAGGGGAATGTTCGCGGCGGCCGCCGCGACGAGCGTCCTGTCGCTGTACGGCATCCCGGCGTTCGCGGACTCGCAGTCCGACGTTCCCGCGAACGTCTGCGACAGCCCTATCGACCTGCGTGCCGTGCTCACCCCGTTCCTCGGGGAGTCCTGCGCGAGCGGCACGTACTCGCCCGGGTCGGTCGACGCTCCCCACGGCGCCGGTCAGGTCAAGGGGCGAGGGGAACGGGAGGAGAGAGGGGGGCGCGTAGAGCGCGAGGCGCGGAAGGACCGCAAGGACGACGGCCGTGACCACGGCAGTTGGCACAGCAGCGGGTACAGCGCCGATGTCAAGCAGGGTCGTTACAGCGGCTATCGTCACGACCACCGGTCGAACAGGTCGGGAGGCTACGGCGATGGGTCGGGCTACGGTGACGGGTCCGGATACGGCGACGGGTCGGGTTACGGCGACGGATCGGGCTACGGTGACGGGTCCGGATACGGCGACGGGTCGGGTTACGGCGACAGGCCGCCCACCCAGCCCCCCGCCACACCGCGGGTGAGGCCGCCGGCGTCACCT
>NZ_VJZE01000770.1 GCF_009377205.1 Streptomyces phyllanthi | reverse complement strand
ACACATCACGAGAGCGGAACCACCAGAGGAATAACCCAGTGGTTCACAGCGTCCTCGCTGTGTTTTCTTCAAAGGAACCTCGTCCCAGCTGATGCTGGAGACGGGGTATCAACATATCTGGCGTTGATTTTTGGCACGCTGTTGAGTTCTCAAGGAACGGACGCTTCCTTCGTACTCACCCGAGAGACTCTCTCGCGGCTTTCCTCCGGGCGCTTCCCTTCGGTGTTTCCGACTCTATCAGATCTTTTTCCGATCCGATTTCCTCGGCGCTTTCCAGGACATACGCTCTCGCGCTTTCCTTTCCGGCGGTTCCGACTTTATCAGAAGGTTTGGTCCGGACTGACCGGCATCCATTTCCGAATTATCGGGAGGTGCTCCGTCGAGATCGATGCGTCGAAGTCTCGAGGAGCGACAGACTCTCACTGCTGCCGTCTCGGGGTGCTCCCCTCTAGGCAACTGTTTGAATCTACCTCCCCACGCAGGCCGTGTCAACAGCTCTTGCGGGGAGACCACAAGGTTAACAGTTCAACGGGGGTGCTTGCACATCGTGGTGGCCTTGCGGCCCGCGGGCGGTGCCCCGGACCGCTGTCAGGCTGCCGTCGGAACGGCTGCGCTCCGTTCGGGTTCCTCGACGTCGCCCGTGTCTCCGGACCGGGCTGCGCGGCCGCCCAGGACGTACACGTACGCGAGGAAGGCCAGTTCCGCGCCGATGCCGATGCCGATGCGGGCCCAGGTGGGGAGGCCGGACGGGGTGACGAAGCCTTCGATGGCGCCGGAGACGAAGAGCACCAGGGCAAGGCCTATCGCCATGCCCAGGGCGGCACGCCCCTCCTCGGCGAGGGCCGCACGCCGGGTGCGGGGCCCGGGGTCGATGAGGGTCCAGCCGAGACGGAGACCCGTACCGGCGGCGACGAAGACGGCGGTCAGTTCCAGGAGACCGTGCGGGAGGACGAGGCCCAGGAAGACGTCGAGGCGGCCGGCGGAGGACATCAGGCCGACAGCGACGCCCAGGTTCAGCATGTTCAGGAAGAGGATCCAGAGGACCGGGATGCCGAGGAAGATGCCCAGGACGAGGCACATGGCGGCGGCCCGGGCGTTGTTCGTCCACACCTGGGCCGCGAAGGAGGTGGCGGGGTGGCTGGAGTAGTACGCCTCGTACTCGCCTCCGGGGCGGGTCATCTGGCGCAGCTCGTCGGGTGCCGCGATCGAGGCCTGGACCTCCGGGTGCGTACCGATCCACCACCCCAGGAGGGCCGCCACGACAATGGACAGGAGCGCCGTGGGTACCCACCAGTGGCGTGAACGGTAGACGGCGGCGGGGAAACCGTGGGCGAGGAAGCGCGTGACGTCGCGCCATGAGGCGCGGCGTGTACCTGCCACGGCGCTGCGCGCGCGAGCGACGAGTTGGCTGAGGCGCCCGGTCAGCTGTGGGTCCGGGGCGCTGGACTGGATCATCGAGAGGTGCGTGGCGGTGCGCTGGTAGAGGGCGACAAGTTCGTCGACCTCGGTGCCGTTGAGGTGGCGCTGGCGGCGGAGCAGGGCGTCGAGGCGGTCCCACTCGGCACGATGGGCCGACACGAAGACGTCGAGGTCCATCCGGTTCGCTGCTCCTCGTCCTGTCGCTCTGCGTCCTGTCGTACTGCGTGTCAGCTTGTCGTACTGCGGCGCGATGTGCCCTCAGCTTGGCAGACTGGCGGTTCCAGGGGCAGGTCAGGGGAAGGAACGGGCGCGTGAGTGAGCTAGTGACGGGCGAGGCGGTGGCGCTGGAGTTGCGCCCCGCGAAGCTGCCGAGCCGGGTGCTGGCCGTGCTGCTCGATCTGATCGTGGCTTTTGTCGGCTACCTGGCTGTGACCATGGCCCTGGTCTACTCGACCGCGAGCCTGGACGACGCGGCGCAGATGGCGATATCGATCGCGACCTTCCTGCTCGTGCTGGTGGGCGGGCCGATCGCTGTGGAGACGCTGAGCCATGGGCGGTCGCTGGGGAAGCTGGCGTGCGGGCTTCGGGTGGTGCGGGACGACGGCGGGCCGATCCGGTTCCGGCACGCGTTGGTGCGTGGTGCGGTCGGGCTGGTCGAGATCCTGATGACGCTGGGGGTTATCGCCTGCATCGCCTCGCTCGTCTCGGCGCGGGGGCGGCGGCTCGGCGACGTGTTCGCGGGGACGCTGGTCGTACGGGAGAGGGTTCCGGCCACGCGGGCGTCGTTCGTGCCTCCGCCGCCGCCCTGGCTCGCGGGGCAGTTCTCCCGGCTCGACCTGTCGGCGGTTCCGGACGGACTGTGGCTGGCCGTCCGCCAGTACCTGACCCGGATGCGCCAGCTTGATCCGCAGGTCGGGCAGGGGATGGCGGACCGCCTCGCCTCCGATCTCGCGGCTCGTACGGGGTCTCCGGTGCCGCAGGGGGTCCCGGCCGCCGCCTACCTCGCGGCCGTTCTCCATGAACGACAGGCTCGGGAGGCACAGCGGGCGTTCGGGAGCGGGGCCGGGGTCGGTGCGGGCCCCTATGGCCATGGGGTGCCCGGATACGGCCATGTGCCCGGATCGCCTGCCGGAGCACCGAGTTGGGGT
>NZ_VJZE01000076.1 GCF_009377205.1 Streptomyces phyllanthi | reverse complement strand
GGGCAGCGGGCGGGTGGCGGCGGCCATACGGCGTACCGCGTGGAGCGAGAGGGGCAGTCCGGCCTGGGCGGCAGCGGCTGCGGCGCGCAGGGGCAGCACGGGGTCGCGCTCGGGGCGCGCGGCCCGCGCGAGCACCACCTCGCCGTCCTGCTCGACCACGCCCTCCGCGAGCGGGGAGCGCTCGGCGGTGGGCTTCCCGCCCCCGAGCATGGCGCGCAGACGCGGCCGTACAGCGCGCGACCGCAGCACGCGCCCCACTTCGCGCCAGGTGACATCACTGGCGTACGAGATGACGCGCGCGGCCTCGTACACCTGGCGCAGGAGCGTGTCGGCGTCCAGCAGGCCGAGTTCGGCGGCGACCTGGTCCTGCTCCTGGAGGGCGAGCCGGTCGGTGGCGCGGCCGGTGGTGAGGTGGAGCGCGTCCCGTACGTCGAGGAGGCGGCGCCGGGCTTCGGCGAGGCCCTCGCGGGGTGCGTCCGCGAGCCAGGACGCGGCGACCGCGCGCAGGGCGGTGGCGTCCCGGAGGCCACCGCGGGCCTCCTTGAGGTCGGGCTCCAGCAGGTACTGCAGCTCGCCCTGGCGCTCGGCCCGTTCGGCGCACAGCTCCTGGAGTTCGGGGAGGCGTTTGGGCGCCTGGTTGCGCCAGTCGGCCAGAACGGCCGTGCGCAGGCCCGCCGTGAGACCGAGGTCGCCCGCGACATGGCGGGCGTCCAGCAGGCCGAGCTGCACCTTGAGGTCCTCGCCCGCGGTCTTGCGCGCCTCGGCGGGGGTGCGCACGGAGTGGTCGAGGGCGAGTCCCAGGTCCCACACCGGATACCAGATGCGGTCGGCGAGAGCGGCGACCGCGTCCTGGTCACTGCCGTCGTGGAGGAGCAGCAGGTCGAGGTCGCTGCGCGGGGACAGCTCTCCGCGCCCGTAGCCGCCGACGGCGACCAGGGAGACGCCGCGCAGTCCTTCGGCGCCCGCGTCGAAGAGACCGCTCAGCCAGTCGTCCGTGAGTTCGGCCAGGGCCGCACGGCGCGGCGGCCCGGACCGCGCCTCCTCCTGGAGGAGGCGCAGCCGGGCCGCCGCGTAGCCGCTGGGTCCCGAGTCCTCTGCTTCCGTACGTACGTCCGTACTCGTCACCCAGCGACTCCTGTTCTTCTCGTCAGAGCGCGTCGGGTCCGCGCTCGCCGGTCCGGACCCGTACGGCCGTGTCGACCGGAAGGGACCAGACCTTGCCGTCACCGATCTTGCCGGTGCGGGCAGCCTTCACGATGACGTCGATCAGCTGCTCGGCGTCGTCGTCCTCGACCAGCACCTCGATCCGGATCTTGGGGACCAGGTCGACCGTGTACTCGGCGCCGCGGTAGACCTCGGTGTGTCCCCGCTGACGACCGTAGCCGCTGGCCTCGGTGACCGTCAGGCCGTGGACTCCGAAGGCCTGCAGGGCCTCCTTGATCTCGTCGAGCCTGTGGGGCTTCACGACGGCGGTGATGAGCTTCATGCGTCCACCTTCTTGCTCGCGGCCGCAGCCGGGGTCGGGACCGCGGTACGGGCAGCGCCACCGCCCGCTCCGCTGAAGTCGTATGCGGTCTCGGCGTGCTCCGCCTGGTCGATGCCGGCGACCTCGTCGTCCTCGGTGACCCGCATCCCGAGCGTCTTGTCGATCAGGAAGGCGAGGATCGCGGAGACGACCAGGGAGTAGGCGAGGACCACGAAGACACCGGCGCACTGCTTCCAGAACTGGGTCAGGCCGCCGCCGTAGAAGAGACCGGCCACGTCGGACTGGCCGCCGCCGGTGGCGAAGAAGCCGATGAGCAGGGAGCCGACGACACCGCCGACCAGGTGGACGCCGACGACGTCGAGCGAGTCGTCGTAGCCGAACTTGTACTTGAGACCGACGGCCATGGCGCAGAGCAGACCGGCGATGGCGCCGACGGCGATCGCGCCGAGCGGGGAGACCGCGCCACCGGACGGGGTGATGGCGACCAGACCGGCGACCGCGCCGGAGGCGGCGCCCAGCGTGGTGAACGCGCCGTGGCGGATCTTCTCGTAGATCAGCCAGGCCAGCATGGCGGCGGCGGTGGCGACCTGCGTGTTGACGAACATCAGCGCGCCGACACCGTCGTCGTTGCCGAGCCACGAACCGGCGTTGAAGCCGAACCAGCCGAACCACAGCAGACCGGCGCCGAGCATGACCAGCGGGAGGCTGTGCGGACGCATCGGGTCCTTCTTGAAGCCGACGCGCTTGCCGATGACCAGGATCACGCCGAGCGCCGCGGCACCCGCGTTGATGTGGACCGCCGTACCACCGGCGAAGTCGATCACGCCCAGCTCGAAGGCCCAGCCGCCGGTGCCCCAGACCCAGTGGGCGACCGGGAAGTAGACGACCGTGGCCCACAGGGCGATGAACAGCGACCAGGCGCTGAACTTCACGCGGTCCGCGAGCGCGCCGCTGATCAGGGCGGGCGTGATGATCGCGAACATCAGCTGGAACATGGCGAAGACGTAGATCGGGATCGTGTAGCCGTCCCACAGCTGGGTCAGGCCGATGCCGCTCAGTCCGACGTAGTCGGAGGACCAGCCGATGATGCTGCCGGAGTCGGTGCCGAAGGCGAGGGAGAAGCCGTACAGCACCCACAGGATGGTGACGATCCCCAGGCTGATGAAGCTCATCATCAGCATGTTCAGGGTGCTCTTGACGCGGACCATGCCTCCGTAGAAGAAGGCCAGGCCCGGGGTCATGAGCATCACCAGGGCGGAACAGATGAGCATGAAACCTGTGTTCGCGGCAGAGAGCTCCGTCTCTGCGGCCAGCGTGATGGCTGATGCCATCGGCGTCTCCTCGTCAATAGGTACGGCCCCGTGCGGGCGAAGCCTGAGCGGGTTGAGGGGTGGGCCGGTTATGCGCCACGAGATTGACGCAGCGCCGTTTCGGTCGAAGCCCCTCGATGTTTCACCGCCGTGACGAAGGCGCCCTACGTGTTACGCCTTGATGAACTGCCGGATCCCGACCACCCTGATCGTTATCGTGACGCAACCTTCCCCAATGACAGCCGCAACCATCAATTGAGGAACCACAACGGCGATCAACCAGCTCCGCGAAAGCGGCGCCGGGTTAGGCGCAAAAAGGAGCCGCCGGTTTAGGCGCGAAAGGGTGCACCGGCCGCGGCGGCCATCCGATGACCTGGCACTTGGGGGAGCCGAGTCGGGCAGTCGGGGTGGCCGGCCGCGGCCGGAATCCTGGGGCCCGGGGACCGGGCCGTCAGACCGCTTCGGCGGTCTCGGGCAGGTGCCGGGAGAGCTGGTCGGTGAGGTCCATGACCTCGGCGAGCTCGCCGAAATCGCGTACGGCCGTGTCGACGGTCTTTCGGATACGAGTGTTGACCCGCTCGGAGCGCACCTTTTCGGCTGCCCTCATGGCCCGCCGGGCGAGCTCCGCGCCCTGCTCGGGCTCACGCTGGAGCAGATGCACCGTGGCCATGCCGATCAGGTTGAGTGCGTACGACCGCTGGTGGTCGGGGTCGTCGGCGAACAGCTCGACCGCCCTGCGCATCACGGGCTCGGCCATGGAGGCGTAGGTGGGGCTGCGGCCGGCGACATAGGCGAGGTCGCGGTACGAGTGGGAGTTCTCCCCGTGCAGCTCGGCCTCGGAGAAGAAGCGGATCCAGTCGGGGTCCGGCTCGTCCCACTCCTCGGCGTCGGCGAAGGTGTCCTCGGCCATCCGGACGGCGCGCTTGCACTTGCCGGGCTGGCCCATGTTGGCGTAGGCACGGGCCTCCATCGCATACAGCATGGACTGGGTGCGCGGGCTCGCGCAGTCACGGCTGCCGTACTGGGCGAGGTGGATGAGCTCGAGTGCGTCGTCGGGCCGCCCGAGGTGGATCATCTGGCGGCTCATGCTGGAGAGGATGTACGACCCGAGGGGCTTGTCGCCCGCTTCCTTGGCGGCGTGCAGGGCCAGCACGAAGTACTTCTGGGCGGTCGGCTGGAGCCCGATGTCGTAGCTCATCCAGCCCGCCAGCTCGGCGAGCTCTGCGGCCACCTTGAACAGACGCCGGGTGGTGGCCTCGGGCTGGGACTCCTGGAGGAGGTCGGTCACCTCGTGGAGTTGGCCGACGACGGCCTTGCGGCGCAGGCCGCCGCCGCACTGGGCGTCCCACTGCCGGAACATCACGGTCGTGGTCTCCAGCAGGTCCAGCTCAGGCTTGGACAGCCGGCTCGGGCGGCGCACGGCGGGCCCGGACGCCTCATCCGGCGCAAGCCCCGCCTCACCGAGCCCGGTCGAGAACTTGGGAGCGGACGACGAGGGCACGAGCCAGCGCTGCATGGGCTCGATGAGGGACGGGCCCGCGGAGAGGGCCAGCGAGGTCCCGAGGAAGCCGCGCCGCGCCAGCATCAGGTCGCTGCGCGAGAACTCGCTGATCAGTGCCACGGTCTGCGGGCCCGTCCAGGGCAGGTCGACACCGGCGGTGGACGGGGACCGGTGGGGGGCCCGCAGTCCCAGGTCCTCGACGGCGACGACGCAGCCGAACCGCTCGGAGAAGAGCTCGGACAGGATCCGGGGGATCGGCTCGCGGGGATTCTCGCCGTCGAGCCAGCGGCGCACGCGGGAGGTGTCCGTGGAGATGTGATTGGCCCCCAACTGGCGGGCCCGGCGGTTGACCTGGCGGGCGAGCTCGCCCTTGGACCAGCCGCTCCGCACGAACCAGGAGCTCAAGAGCTCGTTGGGGCGCTTGTCAGCGTTCGTCCCGCCTCCGCCGTTGCCGCCCACTGGAACGCCCCCATTCCTGAAACCACTTGTGCGCTGTGTGCGCCAAGCCCTACCAGAATGCCGGTATGTGCCGTGGCGCGTCCGGCAGTTGTCACTCGTCGAACGGGAACTCGACTTGCCTCCGGCATACTCACGAGCGCTTGAATCCCCCGGACTCGTGTACACACAGTAATCTTACGATCACCCCTCCAGCCATGGCGATTCCAGAAACGCCACCATTCGCCACCCCATCGGATGAACTCACCGTGGTGTACTCGCGATTCACTTGACACATGACGGTCGGGGGCAGGCGGAGTGACGCATTCAAGGGCGCGCACCGTCGGGCGCACCACCCGAATCGCTACGGAGCGCCATCGGAAACGAGCGATCACCCGACAAGATGGAAACAGAGGGTAACGACTCGCCTCCGTGCCGTAACCGCCGGCGCGCTGGACCCGTTGGAGGGGGCATGGGCTTCACGATCGGCGGCATCCGGGAGTTGCGATCCGGCTCGCGTCGGCGCGGCCGCACGACGGAATGCACCGCCGTGGCCGAGTTCACCGGGCTCTGGGGCTGGGACGTGGTGCCCGGGGCGCGCGCGACCGCGGGAGCGTGCTCGTGCGGAAGGCCGGACTGCGACGAGCCCGGCGCCCACCCCCTCGCCTTCGCTCCCCCGGTGCGTGCCGGAGCCACCCTCGACGAGGTGACCGCGGCCTGGGCGGAGTTCCCGGGCGCCTCGATCATGCTGCCGGTGGGCCGCGCCTTCGACGTGATCGAGGTCGCCGAGCCCGCCGGGCGCCGCGCGCTGATCCGTCTGGAGCGGATGGGCCTCCCCCTCGGCCCCGTCATCGCCACCCCCGAGGGCCGCGCCCACTTCCTCGTCGCCCCCGGCGGCGCGGCCGAGCTTCCCGAGCTGCTCTACCGCATGGGCTGGGACGCCCCCTCGTCCCTCGACCTGAGCGGCCTCGGCCCGGGCACCCATGTCACGGCTCCGCCCTCCGACCGCGGCACCCTGGGCCCGGTCCGCTGGCTCCGCTCCCCCGCCCTGGACTCGGCGACGAGACCGCCGGCCGCGCGCCTGCTGCTGGGGACGCTGGCGTATGTGGCGCACCGGTCGCGGGCGTAGCACCTGCCGACGCCGACAGCGAAGCGCCCGTCCCCACTGCTTGGGAACGGGCGCTTCTCCTGACCGCCTACGGGAGTCCGGAAGTGGTCACTCTCCGATAAGAGCGTCAACGAACGCCTCCGGCTCGAACGGCGCCAGGTCATCGGCGCCCTCTCCCAGACCGACCAGCTTGACCGGCACACCCAGCTCACGCTGTACGGCGACCACGATGCCGCCCTTGGCCGTGCCGTCGAGCTTGGTCAGCACGATGCCGGTGATGTCGACGACCTCGGCGAAGACACGGGCCTGGATGAGCCCGTTCTGCCCCGTGGTCGCGTCGAGCACCAGGAGCACCTCGTCCAGCGGGGCGTGCTTCTCCACGACGCGCTTGACCTTGCCGAGCTCGTCCATGAGGCCCGTCTTGGTGTGGAGCCGGCCCGCCGTGTCGATGAGCACGACGTCGGCGCCCATCTCCTTGCCCTCCTTGACCGCGTCGAAGGCCACGGAGGCGGGGTCGCCGGCCTCGGGGCCGCGCACGGTGTGGGCGCCGACGCGCTCGCCCCAGGTCTGGAGCTGGTCGGCGGCGGCCGCGCGGAACGTGTCGGCCGCGCCGAGGACGACGCTCCGGCCGTCGGCCACGAGGACACGGGCGAGCTTGCCGGTGGTCGTCGTCTTCCCGGTGCCGTTCACCCCGACGACCATCACGATGCCGGGCTTGCTGGTCGCCGGCTCGGTCTTCACCGTACGGTCGAAGTCGGTGCCGACCAGCTTCAGCAGCTCCTCGCGCAGCAGCCCGCGCAGCTCCGCCGGCGTGCGGGTGCCGAGCACCTTCACCCGCTCGCGCAGCCGCTCGACCAGCTCCTGGGTGGGTTGCACGCCGACATCGGCGGTGAGCAGGGTGTCCTCGACCTCCTCCCAGGTGTCCTCGTCGAGGTGCTCGCGCGAGAGCAGGATGAGCAGTCCCTTGCCCAGCGCGTTCTGGGAGCGGGAGAGCCGGGCGCGCAGTCGGACCAGTCGGCCCTCGGTCGGCTCCGGGATCTCGATCTCGGGAGCAACGAGATCGGGGACGACGGGCGGCTCCTCCACGGCGGTGGGGGCCCCGCCGCCGGGAAGGTCCACCTCCTCGATCGTCCGGCGCGGTTCGTCGCGTGGTGTCTCGGCCTCGTCGCCGACGTGCGGCTCGGCCGGAGGGGCGGTGATGTCGGGCGTCGTGGGGGGCGCCGGGGGCAGCGGCTTCTTTCTGCGGCTGCCGATGACGAGCCCGCCGATCGCGGCGAGCACAACTACGGCGATGACTACAGCGAGGATGACGATTTCCATAACAAGGCCAAGTATGGCGTGACCCCCCGCTCGGCGGTTCGCTGTCCACGCGGGCACAGTCCCCACCGGGCCGGGCCGGCCCGCGGTCCGACCTCGCGTCGGCCGGAAGCCCCTCAGGGGTGGAGTCACAACGCGACCGGTATGGCTGGGCGCGTCGGGTACACGGAGCAGTGTCCCCTGGCGGTGTCATGGTCCACCAGGTGGGCTGTGACACCCCCTTGCCGCCTCACCACCCACATGACGGCGCCCCGGCAAAGCTCTCGAGCCATCGCTGGCAACCTGACACGCCGTCAGCTACTGTCCCCCTTCACACCAGCCAGAAGGGGGTCCGCCATGCCCGTCACGGTCGTCCGCTTCAACCTCGTCGAGCCCGGCGCTACCCCGGCGTCGCTGAGCGCCCGCTACCGGGCCGCCGTCGAGATGGCCGCGTACGCCGACGACCGCGGGATCACCACCGTGCAGACCGAGGAGCACCACGGTGTCGCAAACAACTGGCTGCCCTCGCCGTTCGCCTTCGCGGGCGCGGTCTTCGGAGCGACCCGGCGTATCGCCGTGACCGTGTCGGCGGTCATCGGTCCGCTGCACGACCCGCTGCGGCTGGCCGAGGACATCGCCGTGCTGGACCTGCTGAGCGGCGGGCGGCTGGTGACGGTGGCGGGGATCGGGTACCGGCCGGAGGAGTACGCGCTGTTCGACGTGGAGTGGAAGCGGCGCGGCCTGCTCCAGGACGAGCTGCTGGAGACGGTCCTGAAGGCGTGGACCGGGGAGCCGTTCACGTACCGGGGGCGCACGGTCCGCGTCACCCCGCGCCCGTACACCGAGCCGCATCCGCTGCTGCTGGTCGGCGGCTCGTCCAGGGCCGCGGCCCGCCGGGCGGCACGGCTGGGCCTGCCCTTCTTCCCGAGCGCGCATCTGCCGGAGCTGGAGGCGTACTACGAGGAACGGCTCGCCGAGTACGGAACCGAGGGCTGGACCATGATGCCCGCGGCCGAGACCCCGCTGCTACACCTCGCCGAGGACCCGGACCGGGCATGGGCGGTGTACGGCGAGCACTTCCTGCACGAGGCGCGGACGTACGCCTCCTGGCAGTCGGAGGGGACCCGCTCGGCGGTGAAGTCGGAGGCCACGACGGTGGCGGAGCTGCGTGCCGAGGGCGTGTACCGGATCCTCACACCGGACGAGTGCCTGGCGCAGGGGCTGGACAGCTTCGTCCTGCACCCGCTGTCGGGCGGGATGCCGGTCGACGAGGGCTGGCGCAGCCTGCATCTGTTCTGCGAGGACGTCCTGCCGAGGCTGGAGAACTGACGCCGCCGCCCCGGCCCGGTAGGTGGCCGGGCCGGGGCGGCGGAGGGCACGAGGAGAAGGGCGGCGGGAACGTGGCCCGTCTCCCCGGACTCGGTGGAGGCGTCACCCCACCGGGCTCAGCCCATCTCCTCCAGCGTCTTGCCCTTCGTCTCCGTCACGAACTTCAGCACGAAGGGGATGGAGAGCGCGGCGAAGACCGTGTAGATCACGTAGGTCAGGGAGAGGTTCCAGTCGGCCAGCGACGGGAAGCTCGCGGTGATGGCCCAGTTGGCGATCCACTGCGCGGAGGCGGCCACACCCAGGGCGGCGGCGCGGATCCTGTTCGGGAACATCTCGCCCAGCATGACCCAGACGACGACGCCCCAGGACAGGGCGAAGAAGAGCACGAACACATGGGCGGCGATCAGGGCGACCCAGCCCTGGGTGGCCGGCAGCCTGCCGTCGACGAGGTCGTAACTGAACGCCCAGGCCTCCAGCGCGAGCCCGGCGACCATGCCGACGGAGCCGATCACGGCGAGCGGACGGCGGCCGATGCGGTCCACGAAGATCATGGCGATCACGGTGCCCACGATGTTGATGATCGACGTCGTGAACGAGTAGAAGAACGACTCGGCCGGGTCGACGCCGACGGACTGCCACAGCGTCGAGGAGTAGTAGAACGCGACGTTGATGCCGACGAACTGCTGGAAGACCGAGAGGCCGATGCCGATCCACACGATCGGCTTGAAGAAGAAGCTGCCGCCGAGCAGGTCCTTGAAGGTCGACTTGTGTTCGCGCCTCATGGCGAGTTCGATCTCGGCGACCCGGGCGTCGAGGTCGGTGTCCTTGCCCTCGATGTCGGCGAGCACCTCACGGGCGCGCGTGTCCTTGCCGACGGAGATCAGGAACCGCGGGGACTCGGGGATCGCGAAGGACAGCAGCCCGTACAGGACGGCCGGGACGACCATCACGCCGAGCATGAGCTGCCAGGCCTCCAGGCCCAGCAGCTCGCCGCGCTGGTCACCGCCCGCGGCGTTGAGGATGCCCCAGTTGACCAGCTGGGAGATGGCGATGCCGACGACGATGGCGGCCTGCTGGAAGGAACCGAGGCGGCCGCGGTACGCGGCGGGGGCGACCTCGGCGATGTAGGCGGGGCCGATCACGGAGGCCATGCCGATGGCGAAGCCGCCGACGACACGCCAGAAGGCGAGGTCGTAGAGGGCGAAGGGCAGCGCCGAGCCGACCGAGCTGACGGTGAACAGCACGGCCGCGATCTGCATGCACCGGATGCGGCCGATGCGGTCGGCTATGCGTCCCGCCGTGGCGGCGCCGACGGCACAGCCGATCAGCGCGACGGCGATGACCTGCGCCAGCGCCGCGGAACCGATGCCGTAGCGGTCCCGTATGGCCTCGACGGCGCCGTTGATGACGGCACTGTCGTAGCCGAAGAGGAAGCCGCCCATCGCGGCTGCCGCCGCGATGAAGATGACGTGGGACAGATGCTCGGGATGGGCGTCCCGGGCTCCTGTCTTGGATCCCTGCGCTGTGCTGGTCACGTGAACTCCTCGGGCCACCGGCGACGTCGCCGGTGTGGGTGCGTGTCCTTTCAGGGGGCACTACCTGAAGGTAAAAAGAACGTTGCCGAGACTATGCCTTCAAGTTTCGAAGTCAACAAGGGGGCCTGTCCGGGAAGTTGCCGCGAGGCCAGCCCAGCAGCCATGAGGAGTTGACTTCAAAAGTTGAACACAAATTAGGCACACGATCCCCACTACCCCGAAGTTCCCGAGGCAAGCAGACGGGGGCGGGCCGTCCCGCGGACGGGAGTCCCGACGACGGGGCCTGGCAGCCCCGACGGGGATCAGCGAAGCCGCTGGCTGATGACCTTCGACACCCCGTCGCCCTGCATGGAGACGCCGTACAGCGCGTCGGCGACCTCCATCGTCCGCTTCTGGTGGGTGATCACGATCAGCTGCGAGGCCTCCTGCAGCTCCTGCATGATGCGGATCAGGCGCTGGAGGTTGGTGTCGTCCAGGGCCGCCTCGACCTCGTCCATCACATAGAACGGGCTGGGCCGCGCCTTGAAGATCGACACGAGCAGCGCGACGGCGGTGAGCGACCGCTCGCCGCCGGAGAGCAGGGAGAGCCGCTTGACCTTCTTGCCCGGGGGCCGCGCCTCGACGTCGACTCCCGTGGTGAGCATGTTGTCGGGATCGGTGAGGACGAGCCGCCCGTCACCGCCCGGGAACAGCCGGCTGAACACGCCCTCGAACTCCCGGGCCGTGTCCCGGTAGGCCTCGGTGAAGACCTGCTCGACGCGCTCGTCGACCTCCTTCACCACCTGGAGGAGATCGGCCCGCGTCTTCTTCAGGTCCTCCAACTGCTCGCTGAGGAACTTGTGGCGCTCCTCCAGCGCCGCGAACTCCTCCAGGGCGAGCGGGTTGACCTTGCCGAGCTGCTGGTACGCCCGCTCGGCCGCCTTGAGCCGCTTCTCCTGCTCGGCGCGGACGAAGGGCTTCGGCTGGTTGCGCGGGTGCTCCGGGTCCTCGGGAAGTTCCTCGCCCTCGGCCGCGAGCGAGGGCGGTACGAGCTGGTCGGGACCGTAGTCCGAGACCAGCCCCGCCGGCTCCACGCCCAGCTCCTCCAGCGCCTTCGTCTCCAGCTGCTCTATCCGCAACCGCTTCTCCGCGCCGAGGACCTCGCCCCGGTGCACCGAGTCGGTCAGCTTGTCGAGCTCCGCCTTGAGGTCCCGGCCCTCGTTACGGGCCTGGGTGAGCTCCTGCTCCCGGCGGGCCTTGGCGGCCTCGGCGGCGGTGCGCTCCTCCTCGGCGCGGGTGAGGGAGACCTCGACATGGGCGAGCAGCTGCCGGGCGCCGGACGCGACGGCCTCGGCCACGGCCGCCTCGTGTCGCAGCCGTGCCCTGCGCTGTTCGGCCCGCGCCCGCGCCTCACGCTCGGCGCGCGCGGCGCGGTCCAGTGAGTCGGCCCGCCCCGCGAGCCCCTTGACGCGCTCCTCGTGGGTGCGCACCTGGAGCCGGGCCTCCATCTCGGTCTGCCGGGCGTTGGCGCCGTCGGCGGCGAGCCGGTCCCGAACGGAGGTGTCGGGCTCCTCCTCGACCGGCATCTCCTCGGCGACGGCGAGCCGTTCGGCCAGTTCCTCGGCCTCCTGTACGGCCTTGTCGAGCGCCTCCTGGGCCCGGGCGGCCGCGGCGGTACTGCGCTCGGCCTCCCCGACGGCACCGCGCGCCTGTCCGGCGAGCCGTCCGAGCTGCTGGGCCACGGCCGACTTCTCCCGGTCGGCCGCCCGACGCCGCTCCCCCAGCTCCTCGACGAGCGCGGACCGCTCCCTGCGCCGCTCGGCGGCCTGCTGCTGGGCCTCGGTCAACTCCTCGCACCGTACGGCGAGTTCTTCCAGCTCGGCCGCCGCCTCGTCGACGGACGCCTGGACTTCGAGCAGGCTGGGCGCCCCGGCGGAGCCGCCGTGCGCGAAGTGCGCGCCCAGCAGATCGCCCTCGGCGGTGACGGCGGTCAGCTCGGGCCGCGCGCCGACGAGGTCCTCGGCGTCCTCCAGGGTGCCGACGACGACCACGCCCCGCAGCAACCGCCGTACTGCGGGCATGAGTTCGGCGGGCCCGCGGACCAGGTCGGCGGCGAACGGCGGGCCGTCGGTCAGTTCCCGCGGCGGTACGTCATCGGGGGCGCCGCTCAGCAGCAGCGCCGCCCGCCCCGCGTCCTGCTTGCGGAGCAGGCGGATGGCGTCGGCCGCGGAGGCCGGGGTCGTCATCGCGATCGCGTCGGCCGCCGCGCCGAAGGCCGCGGCCACCGGAACCTCGTAGCCGGGGGTCACCGTGAGCAGCTCGGCGGCCGGGCCCAGCAGTCCGCCGAGCCGGTCCTTCGCGGTCAGCAGGGCGCCCGTGCCGTCCTTGCGGCGCAGGCCGAGGGCAAGGGCCTCGTGACGGGCCTGGGTCGCGGCCCGCTTGCGCTCGGCCACCGTGGCCGCCTCGCGGGCCGCCGTCAGGGCCGCCTCCGCCTCGGCCAGCGCCCGCTTGGCCTCCTCGTGCCGTTCCCCGAGCTCCAGGTCGCCCGCGTCGAGGCCGTCGACCTCGGCCTTCAGGGCCTCGTACTCCTCCTGGGCCGCGACGGCACGTTCCTGCGCCTCGTCCCGTGCGACGGCGAGGCGGTCGATCTCGGCCTGGGCGGAGGCCGCGCGGGAACGGGCCGCGTTGACCTGGCCGGTCAGACGGGCCAGGCCCTCGCGGCGGTCGGCGATGGCGCGGGCGACGTCCTTCAGCCGGCGTTCCTCGGCGGCCAGCTCGCGCTCCAGCTCGGCCCGGTGCGCGACCGTGTCCTCCAGGGCGCGCTCGGCCGCCTCCAGGGCCGCTTCGAGTTCGGCCTCCTGCTCGCGGATGCGGGCGGCCTCGCGCTCCATGTCCTCCGGATCACGCCCGCGCCGCTCCTCCGGGGGCGCTGAGGTGGCGCTCTTCACCCGGGCGTCGGCCAGCGAGATCGTGCCGCGTACCCGCTCGGCGAGCTGCGACAGCTCGTACCAGGTGTGCTGGGCCCGCTGGAGGCGCGGGGTGAGCTGCCGTACCTCGTCCTCCAGGAGCGCTTCCCGCTGGAGTGCCTTCTTCAGCTCGGCCTCGGCGGTCTCCTTGCGCTGCTTCAGCGCGGCCTCGTCGGCGATCTCGGCCTGGAGCGACTGGCGCAGTCGTACGAGATCGTCGGCGAGCAGGCGCAGCCGGGCGTCGCGGAGGTCGGCCTGGATGACGGCGGCCCGGCGGGCGACCGCGGCCTGGCGGCCGAGTGGCTTCAGCTGGCGTCTGAGCTCGTCGGTGAGGTCCTGGACGCGGGCCAGGTTGGCCTGCATCGCGTCCAGCTTCCTGAGCGCCTTCTCCTTGCGCTTGCGGTGCTTGAGGACGCCGGCCGCCTCCTCGATGAAGGCGCGGCGGCCCGTGGGGTCGGCGTGCAGGACGGAGTCTAGCTGGCCCTGGCCGACGATGACGTGCATCTCGCGGCCGATGCCGGAGTCGGAGAGCAGCTCCTGGATGTCCAGCAGGCGGCAGGTGTCGCCGTTGATCTGGTACTCGCTGCCGCCGTTGCGGAACATGATCCGCGTGATGGTGACCTCGGCGTACTCGATGGGCAGGGCGCCGTCGGAGTTGTCGATGGTCAGGGACACCTCGGCACGGCCGAGCGGTGGGCGCCCGGTGGTGCCGGCGAAGATGACGTCCTCCATCTTGCCGCCGCGCAGCGACTTGGCCCCCTGCTCGCCCATGACCCAGCTCAGTGCGTCCACGACGTTGGACTTGCCCGAGCCGTTCGGGCCCACGACACACGTGATGCCCGGCTCGAACCGCAGCGTGGTGGCCGAGGCGAACGATTTGAACCCGCGAAGGGTCAGGGCCTTGAGGTGCACGCCGCCGGACTCTACCTTCCGGCCATGTCTCACTCCATGAACGCGCGGTTTCGCCCATGAACGCGAAGGGCACACCAGACGTTATAGAGAGTGAGTGGGCGCGCGGGGAGGGCGCCGGGGGGCAAGAAGAAGGGACGCCGAAGAGGCGTCCCTTGCAGAGCTGACAACTTAGCGGTTGATATGGGCCGCCCAACCACTGCTGTCATGTGTTGGGTGATGCAGTGATCAGGTGAGCGCAGGCTCCGCCTGGTGTGCGTCGATGCTCTCGACAAACGAGTCGTGAGAAGCGGCAGCCTGCAGAGCGTCCTTCTCGGCCTGGATCCGTACGAGCTCGGATTCCAGGTCTTGGACACGCTGCTGGAGCCGTCGCATCTCGGCGAGGAGTCGCGGGTCGGAGCCGCCGACGTAACCGAGAAGCGCCTTTGCCATGATGGATGGTCCTCCACACTGAGTGACCGACCGAAGCGGTGTGGGTCGTGAGGGAAATCGCACCTTCAGTGCTTGGCACTGTTCAGTTTTGCTGCCGTTCGTCCATGCCAAACAGCTAAGGTGCGCGGGGCTTTCAGCGTCTCACCAAAAAGTTTGACGGTCAACACGATCACGGCCCGCAATGGCGGGCAACCCGGGGGCGCGCGGCCCGAACGGGCGGCGCTGCGGCTCCTGCGAGGCCCTGAGGGCGAGGAGATCATCCTTCATCGCGGAGCCTGCCACGACAAGCGGTTATTGGCAACCACCAGGCCGTTTCCACTTCTGGCGGGTGCCAAGGGCATTTTCCGGCCGCTCCGGCCGACCGGATCCACCCCCGGACTCACCGGACGGCGAAGCCGTCGTACCCCCCGCGAGGTGTGTCCCAGATCTCTGTGACACCGTCCACGCGCCCGGGCGTGTCGCCGCCCTGAAGCCAGTCGAGCAGCCCCTGACACCCCTCGCGTGGGCCCTCGGCAACCACCTGGACGCGTCCGTCTGCCAAATTGAGAGCAAAACCACTCAGTCCGCCGATCTCCAGCGCCCGAGCCCGGGTGAACCAGCGGAAACCGACCCCTTGGACGTGTCCGCGCACCCATGCGACCAGCCGTGCATCCTCGCTCATGCCTGCACGCTAACCGGGCAATGTCACTCGGGACACTCCGTCCCCCGGCGTCATGCTGTACCGTCCCGGTCCAATGAATCTCATATGAAACTCACTCCTTCGTGTGAGTTCAGTGAAGAGACCGCAAGGTCGAGGAAGGCCAGGACAATGGGACGCCACCGACGCTCAGCCGCCGGCCGCGCCGCCAGGGGCCGCGCCACGGGGGTTGCGCACGCGCAGGACGTGACCCCCGAGCACTACGGCCCTGAGAACCTGTACGGCTTCGCAGCGGTCCTCGAAGCCGAGACGTCGCAGGGGCGGCGTTCGCACCGCAAACAGAAGAAGACCGTCACACCCGTGAAGACCGGCCTGCTCGGCGTGTCCGCGGCCGTCGCGCTCGGCACCGCCGCTGTGGCCACGGGTGTCCTGCCCGGCGGCGACAAGTACGCCATCAGCGGTGGCAGCTCCGACACGGTGGTACCGGCCAGCACCTCTCCGTCGGGCCTGGAGACCCAGCAGGGCGGCACGGACGGCACCGCGGACCGCGGTGACGAGTCCACGAGCCGCAACTCCGAGCGCGAAACCTCACCTTCCGCGTCCCCCTCGACGGCCACGCCGTCCACGACGCCTCCCAAGGAGCCGTCGGCCGAGGAGACCGAGTCGAAGAAGCCCGAGAAGGACACCGACGACGAGAAGGCCGGGAAGAAGCCCGAGAAGGAGTCGTCGTCGGGGCTCTCCGCGGAGGTCCGCGCCGAGGCCGAGGTGCTCCGCCTGGTCAACGTGGAGCGGGAGAAGGCCGGCTGCAGCCCGGTGGCGGCGAACAGCGCGCTGGCGGATCTGGCCGGGGCGTTCAGCGACGACATGGCCAAGCGCGGCTTCTTCGACCACACCGACCCCGAGGGGAACACCCCGTGGGACCGGGCCGCGGCGCTGGGGATCACTGACCTGGGCGGGGAGAACATAGCGCGCGGGCAGGCGACCGCCGAGGCGGTGATGGAGGCCTGGATGAACAGCCCCGGTCACCGGGCGAACATTCTGAACTGCGACTTCAAGACCCTCGGTGTGGGCGTCAGCCTCGGCCAGGGTGGGCCTTGGTGGACTCAGGACTTCGGGTACTAGAAGCCCCTCCCGGCACAGCGCTAACCGACAGTTAGTGCAATCTTCTGGTTAGCGCTGTGTCGGAGTATGCTCATGGTATGGAACTCGACGCCCTCCCCTTTGACGTGTTCGCGAAGAACTGTCCGTCCAGGGGCACCCTGGAGCATGTGACGGGTCGCTGGGGTGTGCTCACACTGGGGGCGCTG
Organism: Streptomyces phyllanthi; assembly: GCF_009377205.1. Classification (GTDB taxonomy): domain Bacteria; phylum Actinomycetota; class Actinomycetes; order Streptomycetales; family Streptomycetaceae; genus Streptomyces; species Streptomyces phyllanthi. The sequence continues at coordinate 12,763 of NZ_VJZE01000076.1, read as the reverse complement.
CACGAGAGCTCGTTGCGGTTCAACGAGCTGCGCCGCCGCGTCGACGGGGTCAGCGAGAAGATGCTGTCGCAAACCCTGCACGCCCTGGAACGCGACGGTCTGGTCCACCGCGAGGCCCAGCTGACCAACCCACCCCGCGTCGACTACTCGCTCACCCCGCTGGGCCGTGAGGTCTCCGAGCGCCTGCTGTCCCTCATCGAGTGCGTCGAGGGCCGTATGGAGGACGTGCTGCGGGCCCGGGAGCGTTACGACGAGACCCGTGGCGCCCGCTGACAGCGCGGGCAGAAGTAGCTGGAGCGGTTCATCCAGGCCCGTCGCCGCATCGGGGTGGCACAGCGCCGGCAGGGCAGCCCCTCGCGGCCGTACGCGTCCAGTGAGCGGTCGAAGTAGCCCGACTCGCCGTTGACGTTGACGTACAGGCTGTCGAAGCTCGTGCCGCCCACGGAGAGGGCCGCGTTCATCACGTCCCGTACGTGGCCCAGGAGTTCGAGGGTGCGCGGGCGCGTGAAACCGGCGGTGGGGCGCTCGTAGTGGATGCGTGCGCGCCACAGCGCCTCGTCCGCGTAGATGTTGCCGACGCCGCTGATCAACGACTGGTCGAGCAGGGCCCGTTTGATGGTCGTGCGCCTGCGGCGCAGCGCCTGATGGAATGCCTCGGCGTCGAACAGCGGGTCGAGTGGGTCGCGCGCGATGTGCGCGATGACGTCGGGCAGCCCGTCGGGCGTCGTGTCGTGCAACGAGAGCCCGCCGAAGGTCCGTTGGTCGACGAAGCGGAGTTCCGTGCCCAGCGCGTCCGCGAAGCGCACACGGATACGGAGGTGCTTCTCGTCGGACGCGTCGTGCGGCTGTACCAGCAACTGACCGCTCATGCCCAGATGGGCGAGCACCGCGATGCCCGAGTCCGCCACGGGCAGCCACAGGTACTTGCCGCGGCGACTGGGCTCACCTATGGGGTGGCCCTTGAGGCGGTGCGCGAAGTCCTCGGCGCCTGCGAGGTGGCGGCGGATCGCCCGCGGGTGCAGTACCTCCACGTCGGCGACGGTCCGGTGGGCCACCCAGCGGTCCAGTCCGCGCCGTACGACCTCGACCTCGGGCAGTTCGGGCACGGGGGCCTCCGGAAGCGTGACGGGGTGACGTCCGCAGCGTACAAGGCGGTCGCGAGCCGTTCCCGCCCGCCCTGTGCCCGGAACGACGCGGGCGCCACGCTGGTCGAACGGCGGACCCCGCCACGGCACAGGGGCCGTGGCGGGGTCCGTCACGCGTGACGAAGGGGTCAGGCAGTGGCCGTGCCGCTCGCCGGGGGCGAGGCGGTGTCAGGGCTCTCTTCGGATGCCTCGGCCCGCTTCTCAGCGGCTTCTGCCGCCTCAGCCGCCGCCTTCGCGCGCTCGTCCGCCGCGGAGCGGATCGAGCGCCAGGCGGACTCGGCGGCCTGCTGCTCCGCCTCCTTCTTGCTGCGGCCGGTGCCGGTGCCGTACGAGACGCCTCCGACGCGGGCGGCAGCAGTAAAGGTCTTCTCGTGGTCGGGGCCGGTCTCCGTGACCAGGTACTCGGGCACGCCGAGCCCCTCGGTCGCGGTGAGCTCCTGGAGGCTGGTCTTCCAGTCCAGGCCGGCTCCGAGATTGGAGGACTTTTCGATCAGCGGGTCGAACAGGCGGTGCACCAGCTCCGCCGCCGAGTCCAGCCCCTGGTCGAGATAGACCGCACCGATCACCGCTTCGAGGGTGTCGGCGAGGATGGACGCCTTGTCCCGGCCGCCCGTGCCCTCTTCACCCCGGCCGAGCCGGATGAAGGAGCCGAGCTCGAGGCCACGGCCCACCTCCGCAAGCGCACGCGAGTTGACCACCGCGGCCCGCAGCTTGGCCAGCTGGCCCTCGGGCAGGTCGGGGTGGGTGCGGTACAGCGTGTCCGTGACCACCAGGCCGAGCACGGAGTCCCCGAGGAACTCCAGGCGCTCGTTGGTGGGCAGACCGCCGTTCTCGTACGCGTAGGAGCGGTGGGTCAGCGCACGCACCAGAAGGGCGGACTCGACCTTGTAGCCGAGCCGCCCTTCCAGAAGCGTGTGGGACGAGGCTGTGTTGTCCGCCGGACCACCTCCGCCTGCGCGGAGAGAGTGCTTCTTGGCGTCAGACATCAGACCTCTCACCGGCCGCTCAGACTTCGAGGACCTGGCGCTTGTTGTAGGTGCCGCAAGCGGGGCACGCGATGTGCTGCTGCTTGGGCTCGTGGCAGCGCTCGCACGCAACCAGGGTGGGGACCGCAGCCTTCCACTGCGACCGGCGGTGGCGCGTGTTGCTGCGCGACATCTTCCGCTTCGGAACAGCCACGGCTACTTCTCCTGCTTCTCGTCGACGCCCGGTTCGGCGCCGCTCATCTCGTCCTTCTCGCCGTCTCCGAGTGAACCGGCGAGTCCCTGCAGTGCCGCCCAACGGATGTCGACGGCGTCGTGGTGGTGGTCCGGGTCGTCCGCCAGCCGGGCTCCGCACTCGGAGCACAGGCCGGGGCAGTCGTCCTGGCACACCGGCTGCATCGGCAGTGCGAGCACCACCGCGTCACGCAGCACGGCTTCGAGGTCGAACAGGCCGTCCTCGATGAAGAACCTGTCCTCGTCTTCCTCGGCGTCGTCGGCCGGTTCCGCCTTCACACGGCCCCGGTCGTCGGCGTCAGGGTACGAGAACAACTCCTGGAAGTCCGCTTCGAGCGTGAGCTCCAGCGGCTCCAGACACCTTACGCACTCCCCCTTGGCCGTGGCACGGGCGGTGCCCGTGACGAGCACCCCTTCCATGACCGACTCCAGACGGAGTTCGAGCTCCACCGGGGCGCCTTCCGGCACTCCGATGACTCCCTGGATACCGAGGTCCTTGGGGGCGTCGACCGTGCGGGTCAGGCGCTGCAGCGCGCCTGGCCGCCGGCCCAGCTCGTGCGTGTCGAACACGAGAGGGTTGCGGTGGTCGAGGCGGGCGTTGGGAGCCATTTCTGCTTTCGGTCTTCGGAGCTGAGAGGGACGCTGCCCCGCGGTGTTCCGGGCAGCTGTGATCGCGGACGTACGCGCGACCGAAGAGCCAGGATACTGGACCTTGCGCTCAGGTCCCAATCCGCTGTCAGCGACCCTGCTCGTACCGGCGCAGCTGCTCCGCGCTGATCATGGTGGTGTCGAAGAGACTCGTCTCGTCGAGGGTGTTCGGCTGGGGCTGGGTGTACTGCTGGTGGCCCTGGTGCTGCTGGTCCGAGTGCGACTGGTGCGGCTGGTGCGCCTGCCGGCCCTGGCTCGGGTCGTAGCCGGTCTGGGCCGGGTAGGCAGCGTACGGGTCGGCCTGCTGGTAGCCGTACGGGTCGGTCTGCTGGGCGTACTGCTGCTGGTAGCCGTACTGGTCCTGCTGCTGGTACGCGTAGGCGTCCTGCGGGGCGTACTGCGGCTGAGCCGGGATCTCGGGGGTCCGGGCGGCGGGCTCCGGGGTGTCCGCGACGGCGGCCAGGCCGGCCAGGTAGTCGGAGTCGCTGGTGTGCTGCACCGGTGTGCCGTCGTCGTTCAGGGCGAGGGCGCCGAGGTCGTCGGTGGCGATACGGCCGTGGAGCTTCTCGCGGCCCCGCCCGACGGCTTCCAGGGTCTTGGCGAGGACCGCCTCGAAGGCGCCCAGCTTGGCGTCCACGTACGCGTCCGCGTCGCGGCGCAGGGTCTCCGGGTCGTGGCTGCGCTCGGGGGCGTCGGCGTCCTCATAGCCGTTCTCGTCGGTGCCGGGGCCCGTGCCGAGGAGCTTCTCGCGGCCGCGGCCCACGGAGCCGAGGGTCTTGGTGAGGACGACCTCGAAGTTGGCGAGCTTCGAGTCCACGTAGTCGTCGGCCTCCGCGCGGATCTCCTCGGCCTCCTGGCGGGCCTCGGTGAGGATGCGGTCGGCCTCGTTCTGGGAGCGGCGCGCGACCTCGGTGTCGGAGATCAGGGAGCCGCGCTCGGCGTGCGCGCCCTCGATGATCCGCTCGGCCTCCAGGCGGGCCCGCTCGACCATCTGCTCGCGGTCGCCGATCAGCTCCTGGGCCTGGGCGAGGGAGCCGGGCAGGGCCTCGCGCACCTCTTCGAGCATCGAGAGCAGCTCGGCGCGGTTGATCACGCACGAGGCCGACATGGGCATGGCCCTGGCACTGGAGACCGCGGCGACGATCTCGTCGAGCTTCTTCTGCACGTCCACCTGTGCTCGCCACTCTCTACAGCCGGGTTGGAGACGGACGGATCGACTGTACGGCCACTCGCGCCCCACCCGACACCGGGTGACGGGGAGTCAGGAGCCCAGGGCTCCGCCGTGGCGCGCTCAGTCCTTTCTGAGGCGCCCGTTCAGGGCCTCGAGGACCACCGGCGGCACCAGGTGGGAGACGTCGCCGCCCCAGGCCGCGACCTCCTTGACCAGTGAGGACGACAGGAAGCTGTAGGTGGGGTTGGTGGGCACGAAGAGGGTCTCCACGCCCGAGAGGCCGTTGTTCATCTGGGCCATCTGCAACTCGTAGTCGAAGTCGCTGACCGCGCGCAGGCCCTTGACGATGGCAGGGATGTCGCGCTGCTTGCAGAAGTCGACGAGAAGGCCGTGGAATGCCTCGACCTCGACATTCCCGTACTCGGCGGTGACCTCGCGGATCAGGTCGATGCGCTCGTCGACGGTGAACAGGCCCTGCTTCGACTTGTTGATCATCACCGCGACGTGCACGACGTCGTACAGCTTGGAGGCACGGGCGATGATGTCGAGGTGTCCGTTGGTGATGGGGTCGAACGACCCGGGACAGACGGCGCGGCGCAACTGGGGTCCCTCGCTCTCCGGTCCGGTCATCGTGCGTTGTCGCACGTAGAGGCGGCGCGACCGTACCAAAGCGTTCCTTCCCCGTAGCGACGGGATCGAAGGGCGTCGAAGCTTTCCGGCCACCGGAATTCACCGCCTCTGGTGCTGCGCTCCACGGTGACGAGGGCTTCCCCCGCCAGCCAGCCCCCCGTGCGGAGTGTGAGCAGAATCTCCCGAAGATCGTCGTCCGTGACCGCGTACGGAGGGTCGAGGAAGGCGATGTCGTACGGCGTGGCCGGTGCCGCGGTCCTGGCGATCTGTTCCGCTTTGCCTGCCCTGACCTCGGCGCCGGGGAGGCCCAGGGCCTTCACGTTCTCCCGGACCGTGCGGACGGCTCGGGCGTCCGCCTCGACGAGCAGGGTGTGGCCGGCGCCCCGGCTGAGTGCCTCCAGGCCGACGGCACCGGAGCCGGCGTACAGGTCGAGGACACGCTCGCCGTCCAGCGGGCCGCCGAGCAGGGACTGCCAGGTGGAGAAGAGGCCCTCGCGTGCGCGGTCGGAGGTGGGGCGGGTGCCGTTGCCCGGCGGGACGGCCAGGCGGCGCCCACCGGCTGCGCCGGCGATCACGCGGGTCATCTCGGGTCCTTGTTCGTGGGAGTGGTTACGGTCCAGTTTGGCAGGCGTGGGGGTCAGAGGCGGGTGGGCGGTGGTGGGTGTGTGGTTTCTTTCGCCCCCGCCGCCCCTACGGATATGCCTGGCCTGAAAAACCGGGCCCCGGTGTCACGGCGTCTGCGAGATCCTCAGCCCTTCTCCAGGTACTGCTCCCTCTCCTCGTCGAGCAGGGCGTCCAGGGCCGTGCGCAGGCCCGGGAGGTGCTCCAGCTCGGGGTCGGCAGCGACCACGGCTGCCGCTTCCTCGCGGGCCTCCGCGATGATCTCCTCGTCCTCTATGACGGCGAGCATGCGCAGCGAGGTGCGGGCGCCGGACTGTGCCTGGCCGAGGACGTCGCCCTCACGGCGCTGTTCGAGGTCGATACGGGAGAGCTCGAAGCCGTCGAGGGTGGACGCCACGGCGTTCAGGCGCTGGCGGGCCGCGCTCGCCTCCGGCATCTCCGTGACCAGGAGGCACAGGCCGGGAGCCGCGCCACGGCCGACGCGGCCGCGCAGCTGGTGGAGCTGGGAGACGCCGAAGCGGTCGGCGTCCATGATCACCATCGCGGTGGCGTTCGGGACGTTGACGCCGACCTCGATGACGGTCGTCGCCACCAGGACGTCCGTGTCCCCGGCTGCGAAGCGGCGCATCACGGCGTCCTTGTCGTCGGGCTGCATGCGGCCGTGCAGCACCTCGACCCCGAGCCCGTGGAGAGGCCCCTTGGCGAGCTGGTCGGCGATGTCGAGGACGGCGAGGGGCGGGCGCTTCTCGGCCTCGTCCTCGGAGGGCTTCTTGCCGGCGCCCTTCTTGGGCGCGTCCTCCTCGTCGCCGATGCGGGCGCACACCACGTACGCCTGATGGCCGTTGCCCACTTCCTCCCGTACCCGCTCCCACGCGCGCGCGAGGAAGTGCGGTTTGTCGGCGGCCGGTACTACATGGCTGGCGATCGGGGAGCGTCCGGCGGGGAGCTGGTCGAGTACGGAGGTCTCCAGGTCGCCGAAGACCGTCATCGCGACCGTGCGCGGGATGGGCGTGGCGGTCATGACGAGCAGGTGCGGGGGCTGCTTGCCCTTGCCGCGCAGGGCGTCGCGCTGCTCGACGCCGAAACGGTGCTGCTCGTCGACGACCACGAGCCCGAGGTCGTGGAACTGCACCTTGTCCTCGATCAGCGCGTGCGTGCCGATGACGATCCCGGCCTCCCCGGTGGCCAGGTCGAGCAGGGCCTGACGCCGGGCGGCGGCGCCCATGGAGCCGGTCAGCAGGACGACCTTGGTGGCGTGCTCGGCACCGCCCAGCATGCCGCCCTCCGCCAGCTCTCCCATCATCTCGGTGACCGACCGGTGGTGCTGCTGGGCGAGCACTTCCGTCGGCGCGAGCATGGCCGCCTGGCCTCCCGTGTCGACGACGGCGAGCATGGCGCGGAGGGCCACCATCGTCTTTCCCGATCCGACCTCCCCCTGGAGCAGCCGGTGCATCGGATGCTCGGTGGCGAGGTCGTCGAAGATCTCCCTGGAGACCTTCTGCTGGCCTTCGGTGAGGGTGAAGGGGAGGCGGGCGTCGAAGGCGGTGAGGAGACCGTCCGGCGCGGGCCTGCGAGCCACCGCCGGGAGTTGGGCGTCGGCGTGGCGGCGGCGGGCGAGGGCGACCTGGAGGACGAAGGCCTCGTCCCACTTGAGGCGGTCGCGGGCGCCCGCGATGTCCGCCTTCGTGTGGGGGCGGTGGATCTTGAGGAGGGCTTCGGGGAGGGGGACCAGGCCGCGGCCCTCCCGGAGGGAGTCCGGGAGTGGGTCGAGGGCCTCCTGCGCGCTGGGGAGGACCGTCTGGACGGCCTTGGCGATCTTCCAGGACTCCAGCTTGGCGGTGGCCGGGTAGAGGGGGATGAGGGCGCCCGCCCAGCTGTCGATGGTCTGCGCCGCGTCTCCCGTGTCGCCGCGCAGCAGCTCGTACGCCGGATGGGCCAGCTGGAGGCGGCGGTTGAAGACGGAGACCTTGCCGGCGAACAGCGCGCGCGTGCCGGGCAGGAGCTCCTTGTGGGGCTTGTGCACGCCGTTGCCGAAGAAGACCAGCTGGAGGCGGCCGCTGCCGTCCGTGATGGTCACTTCGAGGCGCTGTCCCTTGCCCCGCGGGGCCTTGGACGAGGCGAACGTGTGCAGGCGGGCGTCGGCGACCTGGGCGACCACCGTCACGTGCTCGTCCATGGGCAGATCGGCGAGGTGGGTGAGCTGCCCGCGCTCCTCGTACCTGCGGGGATAGTGGTGGAGCAGGTCTCCGACGGTGTGCAGGCCGAGGTGCTCGGCCATCACCTTCGCGGTGGCGGGGCCGAGCACCGACTTCAGGGGTTGTTCCAGTGGTTCTTTCAGTGCGGGCACGAGATCCATTGCACACCACGGCACTGACAATGCCGTATACGTCTTGGAAATCCGCTGGTCAGGCGGGTAGTTCGCGGCCTAGGATGCGCACCTCCGGCTCCCTTCCGCGGTCACCGCCCCACCGGGACCGCCCGACCCCGCGCCGTCGACCGTCCCCCACCCACGGCGCCGTGACGATGGACTCCCAGACCTCACAGTCATCCCAAGCACCTCAGGCACCGCAGACGCCTCACACGTTCCAGGTCGACCTGCGTGGTCTGGTGGACCTGCTCTCCCATCATCTCTACTCCAGTCCCAAGGTCTATCTGCGCGAGCTGCTGCAGAACGCCGTGGACGCGATCACCGCTCGGCACGCCGAGCAGCCCGACGCGCCCGCCCGCGTGCGGCTGTTCGCGGAGAACGGCTCGCTCCGCGTGGAGGACTCCGGCGTCGGGCTCACCGAGTCCGACGTGCACAGCCTTCTGGCGACCATCGGCCGCAGCTCCAAGCGGGCCGACGGCCTGGAGTCCGCGCGCTCCGACTTCCTGGGCCAGTTCGGCATCGGGCTGCTGGCCTGCTTCGTGGTCGCCGAGCGCATCCGGGTGGTCAGCCGCAGCGCCCGTACGCCCGGCGCGGCGCCCGTGGAGTGGTCCGCGACCGACGACGGGTCGTACACCGTGCGCACGCTCCCCCAGGACGCCCGTGCCGAGCCGGGCACGACCGTGCACCTGGTGGCGCGGCCCGGGGCGGCCGACTGGCTGAGCCACGAGCGGGTGCTGTCCCTGGCTCGGGACTTCGGCTCGCTGCTGCCGTACGACGTACGTGTCGGCGACGAACCCGTCACCGATGTGCCGGCGCCCTGGGAGCGCGCGTACCCCTCCCCCACCACCCGCAGGGTCGCCCTGGCGCGGCACTGCCACGACCTGTTCGGGTTCACGCCGCTGGACTCGATCGAGCTGGACGTGCCGCTGGCGGGGATCCGGGGCGTGGCGTACGTGCTGCCGTCCGCGGTGAGCCCCGCGCAGCGGGCGAGCCACCGCGTGCACCTGAAGGGCATGCTGCTCACGGAGCGCGCCGAACAGCTGCTGCCGGACTGGGCGTTCTTCGTGCGGTGCGTCCTCGACACGGACAGTCTGCGGCCCACGGCGTCGCGCGAGTCGCTGTACGAGGACGAGACCCTGGCGGCCGTGCGGGAGGCCCTGGGCGAGCGCATCCGGTCCTGGCTGACCGGGCTCGCGGCGGGCGATCCCGAGCGGCTGGCGGCCTTCCTGTCGGTGCACCACCTGGGCGTGAAGTCCCTGGCGCGGCACGACAAGGAGATGCTGCGGACGATGCTGCCGTGGCTGCCGTTCGAGACGACGGACGGGCGGCTGTCCCTGGAGGAGTTCGCGCAGCGGCACCCGGTGGTGCACTTCACGCGGACGGTCGAGGAGTACCGGCAGGTCGCGCCGATCGCGTCCGCGCAGGGCGTGGGCGTGATCAACGGCGGCTACACGTACGACACCGAGCTGGTCGAGGCCCTGCCGTCGGTGCGTCCGGGGACGGTGGTCGCCGAGCTGGACGCCGACACGGTGACCGCGCATCTGGACTCGGTGGACCCGGCGGAGGAGCTGGCCCTGTCGGGCTTCCTGGCGGCCGCGCGGGCCAGGCTCGACTCCCTGGGGTGCGATGTCGTCCTGCGTGCCTTCCATCCGCTGTCGGTGCCCGCGCTGCATCTGGACGACCGGGCGGCCCGCCACGAGCAGGCGCGCGCGGAGGCCGAGGAGCAGGCCGACGACCTGTGGGCGGGCATCCTCGGTTCCCTGCGGGGCAGCGCCCCACGCGCGCGGCTGGTGCTCAACCACCTGAACCCGCTGATCCGGAGAATCAGTTCCCTGAAGGACCCGGAGCTGATCGGCACCGCCACGGAGTCCCTCTACGGTCAGGCCCTGCTGATGGCGCAGCGCCCGCTGCGTCCCGCGGACTCCGCGCTCCTGAACCGCGCTTTCATCGGCCTCCTGGAGTGGGCCACGCACACCGAGTCCGGGGAGGACGGCAGCCGATGAGCGACTTCAGCGGGTTCGCCGAGATCACGGCCTTCGACGAGCTGCGCCACGCGATGGCGGAGAACTACGAGCAGCCGGAGGGCCCCGCCCGCAACGCGCGCGCGGAGCACCTGCTCGTCCAGGCCGAGAAGCTGAACGTCCCGCTCGCCGTGATCGAGGCGCTCGGGCACCAGCTGAAGGTCTACAACTACAGCTCCGAGAAGGACAAGATGTTCGTCCCGTTCGCGCGCCTGCTGCGCATGTGGGACGAGCGCCCGGAGGAGTTCGACGAGTACGAGACCCACTCGCTGCACTGGGTCTTCAAGTGGATGTCGGCCGGCATGCTGAACCAGCCGCACGTCCCGCTCGCCTCCATCGAGAAGTGGCTTGGCGAGATGGAGCACCGCTACCGGCTCGCCGGGCACTCCGAACGGGCCGTGCGCAGTGCCGAGTTCAGCGTGGCCGCGCACATCGGGGACCTGGAGCGGGCCGAGCGGGCGTACGGGGCGTGGCTGGCGGCCGACCGGGACAGCATGGCCGACTGCCATGCCTGCGAACTGCACGGGCAGGGTTCGTGGCAGGCGCGGCGCGGCGAGGACGCCGAGGCGCTGGAGCTGTGGGCGCCGGTCCTGGAGGGCCGTTACACGTGCGCCCACGAGCCGCACGCGGTGCTGGCGGCGTCCCTGCTGCCGCTGGTGCGCCTGGACCGCCCGGACGAGGCGCGCGCCCACCATCTGCGGGGCTTCCGGCTCGTACGGACCATGGAGAGCATGCGGGGCGCGTACGCGGACCATGTGGAGTTCTGCGCCCTGACCGGCAACGAGGCGCGTGGCCTCGAGCTGCTGGCCGAGCGCCCGGCGTACTTCACGGACGAGGGTGACCCGCGCAGCAAGCTGGACTTCACGGCGGTCGTGGCGCTGCTCATGGACCGTCTGTCCGAGCGCGGTCTGGGCGACCAGCCGGTCCCCGGTCCCGCCGGCCGTACCTGGACGGCCCGCGAACTCGCCGCCCACGCGCGCGGGGAGGCTCTTGCGCTGGCCGCGCGCTTCGACGAGCGCAACGGCACGCCGTACGTCGGTGCGCGCGCCAGGGAGCGCATGGACCAGCGGCCGCTGGTGGACCGGCTGCCGCTGGGGGTGCGCGCGACACGGCAGGTGTCCCTCGCGGCGCCCAGGCCGCCCGCGCCCGTGGAGCCGGCGGCGCCGGACACGCCCTTGGACCTTCCCGCCCTGCTCGCCGAGGCGCGGCGGCTCGCCGATGGCGTCCACCCCGACGCCGTGGAGGCCTGGGCCGCGGTGGCGCGGGCGGCGGAGGCCGAGGGTGCGGTGCTGGACGCGTACGACCGGGCCGAGATCGCCGACCACGAGGCGATGGGCCTCGGCCCCGGGGGACTCGACCTCTTCGCGCGCGCGGCCGAGTTGTACGAGGAAGCGGGCGACCCCGGGGAGGCGCTGGCCGCACACGCGCGCCGGGCCTCCGTCCACGCCTACACGGGGCAGACGGACGCCGCTCTGGCGCTTGTCCGCGAGCCGTACGAGAAGATCCGCGCGCTCTTCGCGGAGGGCGCGACCGGGGTGCGGCAGACGGCGTCCGTGCTGGTGAGCCGCGCCCGCATACTGATGCAGCGGCTGGACGAGGCGCAGGGGGACGACGCCGGGGAGGCCGTGGCCGCCGCCGAGGAGGCGGTACGGGAGCTGCTGGCACTCGCCGAGCCGCACACCGCGGAGGTACGGCTTGCCTCGCGGGCCGCGGAGGCGCTGGGGATGCTCGGCGAGCTGGCCGCGCGCGGCGGGGACGCCGAGGCCGCGGCGGGTCTGCTCGCCCGGTCCGCCGAGGCGTACGTGGCGGCCGGGCTGCCGTGGTTCGCGGTGGAGCAGGAGGCGCGGCTCGCCGGCGCCGCACGGCACCTCGGGGACCTGGAGACGGCCGAGCGGGCGGCATGGGCGGCGCTGAAGCACGGGGCGCCGTACCTGGAGCCGATGGGGCACGCGCAGCTGCACCTGCAGTACGCCGAAGTGCTCAGTGAGACCGGGCGGTTCGAGCCCGCGGCCGAGCATGCCCTGGAGGCGGCGCACTGGGCCGACGAGGCGGGTGAGGGGCCGACGCTCGGGGCGTGGGCGCGGCATCAGCTCGGTGGCTGTCTGCTGCGGCAGGGGCGGTGGGCCGAGGCCGCCGAGATACTGGAGTCGGCGCTCTTGGACCTCACCGCCGAGACGCACGGCGACGGGGCGATCGTGCAGACGCAGTGGTGGCTGGGCGACTGCCTCGCCGAGCTCGGGGAGCACCGGGGCGCTGCCGAACGATGGCTGCAGGCCGCCGAGATCGCCCGGCACTGGCCCGAGCAGCGGGACCACGCGATGCTCGCCCACCTCGCCGCGGAGGCTCTGGGGCACGCGGGGCTGCCCGCCGAGGCCGAGCAGGCGTACGCGCGCGCCGGGGATCTGTGGCGTGAGCTCGGCAATGTCCATGGTCTGGTCCGTGCCCTGCGCGCGCGGGCCTGGGTCGTGGGGCGGGATGGCGAAGGGCTGGACCGTGCGCGGGACTTGATGGCGGAGGCCGTCGCGGAGTGCGAGGCGGTGCTGGCGGCCGGGGCGTTCGGGGCCTTGGAGGACAGCGAGGAGGGCGAGGGGGCCGAGGAGGCGCGTCAGCAGATGGTCGCCGAACTCGGCCAGTCGTACCGCCAGTTCGGGGACCTGGTCGCCCGCTCCGCACCGGAGGACGCGGAAGCCGCCGAGGTCCGGCCGGTGTTCGAGGAGGCGCTGGGCCATATGACGCGGGCGATCGACACGTACGGTTCGCTCGGCGAGGCCGCGCTCGATCCGCGCACCGGTGCGGAGCTCGCGGCCGGCTGGCTGGAGGCGGACCTCCACCGCCCGGCCGAGGCGTCGGCACGCGCGCGTGGGGTGCTGGCGGCGTACGAGGGCCGGGAGGGCGAGGTCGCGGAGGCGCGGCGGGCGGAGGCCGAGCGGATGGTGGAGCTG
>NZ_VJZE01000769.1 GCF_009377205.1 Streptomyces phyllanthi | reverse complement strand
GTTCGCGGATGTATCGGACGGGTGACCGGGTGCGGTGGCTGCCGGATGGGCGGCTGGAGTTTTTGGGCCGGGCTGATGGCCAGGTCAAGGTGCGTGGTTACCGGATCGAGCCGGGTGAGGTGGAGGCTGTGCTGGCCGCGCACCCCGGTGTCCGGTCGGTGGTGGTCACCGCTTGGGGTGAGGGATCGTCGGCGCGGCTGGCTGCCTACCTGGTGCCGACCGACCCGGCCGAGGGCATCCCGGCGGCGGACGAACTGTGTGCGTTCGCGGCCCGGCGCCTGCCGGAGTACATGATTCCTGCCGTCTTCACCGAGCTGGCCACCCTTCCGCTCACCCCCGCGGGGAAGGTCGACCGGGCGGCGCTCCCGGCGCCGGAGCAGAACCGCCGGGAGCCGGAGCACGACGTCGCCGTCCCGTCCGGAGCGACGGAGGAACTGCTTGCGGGAATCTGGGCCGAGCTGCTCGAAATGGACCGGGTCGGCGCCGAGGAAAACTTCTTCGCGCTCGGCGGGCACTCACTGCTGGCCACCCAGATGATGTCCCGGGTGCGGGAGGTGTTCGGAGCCGAGGTGCCCCTGGCCGCGCTGTTCGACCACTGGACGGTGCGGAGTCTCGGCGGGGTGATCGACGAGACCGCGCGGGGGCTGGTGGCTCCGCCGGTCAGCCCGGTGTCGCGGGACCAGGTGTTGCCGCTGTCGTTCGCCCAGCAGCGGCTGTGGTTCCTCGACCAGCTCCAGCCGGGTTCGGTGGAGTACGTCCTGACCGCGCCGGTGCATCTCGGACAGGACGTGGACGTGGCCGCGCTGACCACGGCCCTGGGCGCCCTGCTGGCACGGCACGAGGTGCTGCGGACCCGGTTGGTGGCCGGACCGGACGGAGTGGCCCACCAGGTGATCGACCCGCCCGGTCCGCTCGCACTACCGGTGACCGACCTGTCGGGTGCCGCCGAACCACGGCGGATCGCTGAACAGCTGGTGATGTCGGACATCGCCGCCCCGTTCGATCTGGCGGCCGGCCCGCTGGTCCGCGCGTGCCTGATCCGTCTGGGTGAGGCCGGACACGTACTGGCGCTCACCATGCACCACGTGGTCTTCGACGAGTGGTCCGCCCAGGTGCTCCGCCGGGACCTGCTCGCGCTGTACGAGGCGTTCCGGACGGGCGAGCCGGACCCGTTGCCGCCGCTCGCGGTGCAGTACGCCGACTTCGCGGCCTGGCAGCGGTCTTGGCTGGCCGGGGACGTCCTGGAACGGCAGCTGGCCTACTGGCGGGAGCGGCTCGCCGGACTGCCGGTGCTGGACCTCCCCCTGGACCGGCCGCGGCCCCCGGTGCGGTCCAACGCCGGAGCCGTGGTTCCGTTCACCGTGCCCGCCGACGTCTCCGACGCGCTGCGGGCGGTCGCCCGCGAGAGCAGCGCGACGATGTTCATGGTGCTGCTGGCGGGATTCAGCGTGGTGCTGGGCCGGTATGCGGGCACCGACGATGTGGTGGTCGGATCACCGGTGGCCAACCGGAACCGGGCCGAGACCGAGGACCTGATCGGGTTCTTCGTCAACACGCTCGTCATGCGCACCGACCTGTCGGGCGACCCGACGTTCGCCGAGCTGCTGGGCCGGGTGCGCGAGACGGCGCTGGGCGCCTACGCCCATCAGGATTTGCCGTTCGAGCAGCTGGTGGACGCGCTGGTCACCGAGCGGGACAGGTCCCGTACCCCGCTGTTCCAGGTGCTGTTCGACTACTTCGGGCACGAGGGCCCGGATGACGACGCCGCGCCCCAGGACGCCGACCTGGGCGGGGTGTTGGCGAAGTTCGACCTGCGGCTGATCGTGAGCGACGGTGGCGCCGGCGGGCTGATGGGGATGGTCGAGTTCAGTACGGCGCTGTTCGACCGGAGCACGGTGGAGCGCATGGCGGGCTACCTGTGCACGGTGCTGGCCGCGATGGCCGCTGACACCGCCCGCCCGCTGACGCGGGCGTCGATGCTCACCGCCGACGAGCGTGCGCGGTTGGTGGGTGCTGGGGGTGGTCCGGTGGTGGCCTGGCCTGTGGTGGGTGGGCCGGGTGAGCTGATTGTCGCGCGGGCGGCTGTGTGTCCGGATGCGGTGGCGGTGGTGTGTGGTGGGCGGTCGTTGACGTATGCGGGTCTGGTGGAGCGGGCCGGTCGTTTGGCGCACTGTCTGCGTGGGGCGGGTGTGGGCCCGGAGACGGTCGTCGGGTTGTGTCTGCCGCGTGGGGTGGAGATGGTGACGGCGGTGCTGGCGGTGTGGCTGGCTGGTGGTGCGTATCTTCCGCTGGATCCGGACCATCCGGCCGAGCGGCTGGCGTTCATGGTGTCCGACAGTCGTGCCGCGGTGCTGGTGGGTACGACTGAGCTGGTGGAGGATCTGCCGTTGCGGCGGGTCCGGGTGGTGGCCCTGGATGCTCCGGCGGTGGTGGCCGCGGTGGCGGTGGCTCCTGCGGGTTTGCCGGAGTTGTCGGGGGCCGGTCCGGACGGGCTGGCGTATGTGATCTATACGTCGGGTTCGACGGGTCGGCCGAAGGGGGTGCAGGTCACTCGGGGCGGGCTTGTCA
>NZ_VJZE01000768.1 GCF_009377205.1 Streptomyces phyllanthi | reverse complement strand
GGACGGGGACGAGCTAGGGGCGGCGGGGGCGAGGAAAGCCCGGCCCACCCCGGCGGAGCCACCCGCTCGCTCACATCGCCGACGGATCCTGCGGCCCCCGCCCCGACAGAACCTCCCCGTACGCCTGCATCAGGTCAGGAAGCCGGAGTGTCGACAAGTCGTCCCGACTCGGCATTCCCGGATACCCCGAGAGCCGCAGATCACGGTACGCACAGCTCTTCTCGTACAACGTGCGCAGAAACCGCCCGTTCCCCAGCTCGTCGATCCACCCCTGGTCCACCACATGACCACTGATGGAGCGCAGCTCGTCGAGCGCTTCTTCGTCCCACACGTCACCGTTCTCCGCAGCCAGCACCTCACCGATGGAAGTGAGCTCGAGCGGCCGGTACGACGGGAAGTCGACCCGGGTCGTGAAACGGGACGACAGACCGGGGTTGGCGGCCAGGAGCCGGTCCATGCCCTCCGGGTAGCCCGCGAGGATGACCACAAGGTGATCCCGGTTGTCCTCCGCGCGCTTCAGCAGAACCTGGAGCGCCTCGTCGCCGTACGCGTCCCCCTTGCCGTACCCGGAGTTCGACAGCGAGTACGCCTCGTCCACGAACAGGACCCCACCGATCGCCGAGTCGATCAGCTCGTTGGCCTTCACCGCGGTCTGCCCCAGGTACTCACCCACCAGATCGGCACGCTGGGCCTCCACCAGATGGTCACCACCCAGCAGCCCGAGCGCGTAGAAGACCCGGCCCAGAATGCGGGCGACCGTGGTCTTGCCCGTACCGGAAGGCCCCGAGAAGACGAAGTGCCGCTTGGGTGGCTGTACGGGTAACCCCTGCCCCGCCCGCAGCCGCGCCATGTTCAGCTGCGCCGACAACGCCTTGACCTGGCGCTTCACCGGCTCCAGCCCCACCATGCGCTCCAGCTCGGCAAGCGCCTCCTCCAGCAGCGCCGCATCGGTCGGCCCGGCCGGCAGCGGCTGCACCGGCACCGCGGCCTTCTCCCGCACCACCGTGTCGGCCGTCTCGGGCGGCAGGCCACCCGGCGGAGGAAGATCGGGCTGCGACAGCTTCACATCCCGCCCCTCTGCACCGAAGAGCGGATCCACCCCGTCCGGCCCGTCGAGGAAGTCCTGTCCGGCTCCCGCGAGCGCGATCGCCGCCAGGTCCGTCGCGTCGTCGTACCCGTCCCCCTCCGCGATGGCGGCGAGCCGCGCCGAGGTGTCCATGAAGGCGGGGTCCACCCGGTGCACGGCCCGGTAGAGGGGGAGGGCGGCAGCCGAGCGGCCCGTACCCTCGTGCGCCCGCGCCAGCCAGTAGCGCAGCTCCTTGCGCTGCGGCTGCTCGCTGCGGCAGCGCATCAGCGCGGTCGACAGCAACGGCTCGGCCTGGCCGTACATCTCCAGGCGGACCCTGGCCATGCCGCCGAAGAGCCCCGCCTCGATACCCAGCATGGGATCGTTCAGCAAGGGGTCCGTGTTCCGGACCAGCTGCTCCCAGTCCTTGACCAGATAGGCGCGGCACGCGTGCAGGAAGCGGACCTGGGGGTCGGTGTCCACGGGCGGCAGCCCGGCCAGCGCCCGGTCCAGCTCAGGGACATGGCGGCCGTCGAGCCAGTGCGAGGCATGGGCCAGCAGCAGATCGCGCGGGCTCTCCAGGACCGGCTGGACCCACCAGCCGAGCCAGTACCAGGAGTTGAGCGTGCGCCGGTGGCGGGAGCGCTGCTCCCCGAAGCGCTCCCGGTGCCGGAACATCCTGAGCAGCGCGGTCGTCGTGTCCACCCGCAGCGCGTGCAGCCCGAGCCAGCCGTCGGCCATCCCGGGATCCATCCGCACCGCGGCGCGGAACTCCTCCTCGGCCTGCGGATAGGCGCCCATGGTGTAGGCGTCCACTCCTCGCAGCCAGGCGAGGTCGGCCGGGGCCTCGGGGCCCCGCGTGCCGAAGTCCATCACGTCCCCCACAAACCGTGCCCCCGGTCGGTCCACCACCGGGCCGGTGCCCGTGGCCGCCTTCGTCGAACCGCTGTGCCGCGGACGGGAGTTGTATCGGTGCGTGCCTGCAGCCGTCCGAAGTCGCACCGAGGGCATCGTACCCGCCGGTCGGGCGCCCATCGAAGGGTGCCGCACGGCCGTATCTCGGGGGCGGGGGAGGAGAGGGCCGACTCCACTCGGTGACCGAGGGTGAACGAACTGTGTGCCGGAGCGCCCGAAAAGAGGAGGTGAGGGCAGAACGAAGCCCCCGATCACGGGGGAACAACCGGGGGCTTCGCGTCTGCGGCGGCTTCGAATGGCCGCACATTCAGAACGTAAGACCTGTACGGTCCCCCGGTCAAGCCGAGTTGGAGCACTGGGGGAAGTTCCTCAGGAAGGGTCTTCACAAGTTCAGCACACTGCCGATGGTCCATCACGGTGAGTGAGGAACAGGGTCGGCCCTGCGATCCCCGCAGGTCCCGGCAGCACCTCGTATCCCTGCGGGCGCTGCCGTACCAGGAGGTCGGCGTACGGCCGGGAGGGGTCCTCGGCGAAGTGCCGGCGCTCCGCGGCGACCCACCCGTCCCAGAACGCCCGCTGCTCCTCCC
>NZ_VJZE01000767.1 GCF_009377205.1 Streptomyces phyllanthi | reverse complement strand
GGGCAGCGCCCTGCGAGGGCATGCCCGGGGGAGGGCGTGCCCTTGGGGAGAGGCGCTGTCGTCCATCGGAAGGGTCAGGGGTGAAGGGTGTTGTTGTCGAGAGGTCTGACAGCGCTTTCGCCCGGTTTCTTTCAATGGTTAGGAGAAGGGCAGTTAAAAGCCGTCCGGCAGCTGTCGAGGTGTTCGACGACCTGTACGTCGTAGCCGTCTACGACCTCGCAGACGGCTACGACCTGGCGGCCGGCTATGACCTGGCAGCCGGGCGCAGCGGCGAGCGCGGGGACAGTTTCCGGACCAGGGCCAGGGTGCTGAGGGTGAACATCACCACGCCCAGGGGGACATGGAACGAGGGCACGTGGGCGATGCCCAGCGCGACCTGCGCCGAGGCGAGGAGGAGGAAGCCGGTGGCGTACAGGACGGGGCGGGGCGATCCGCCGCCCGGGCGCCAGGCCAGGATCGCGGCGAGCACGTACAGCATGGCGGCCGCGTACATCACCTTCGATCCGACGTCGTGCATCAGATAGCCGTGGGACGAGGTCAGCAGCATGCCCGCGGTGACCGCCTGGAAGAAGAGGGTCAGGGTCTGCAGGGCTATCGCGGTCCTGAGGAAGGTGAGGCCGCGCGGCGCGGCGGCCGTCATCTGTCCGGTCATGGTGTGGTCCCCCTCTTGTGGTGTGCGGCAATGGACGGGTGCTGTCCGAGCCGTTGGCGTCAGCGCAGGGTGAGCGGGGTCTCGGAGGTGACGTGGGTCAGCTTCTCGGGGTTGCGGACGAAGTAGAGGCCGGTGATGCGGGCGTTCTCGACACGGACGGCCATGACGCCGTCGAGCTCGCCGCCCACGTGTACGGCGAGTGCGGGGCTGCCGTTGACCACGGTGGGCTCCCAGGTGATCGTGGCCTTGACCTTGGCGGAGCCGCCGAGGTAGAAGCGGACGATCTTCTCGGCTCCGAGGACGGGCCTGAGCGCGGCGCGCTTGACGCCGCCGCCGTCGCTGAGCAGAACGACATCCGGGGCGAGTACGTCGAGGAGGTCCTGCGGGTTCCCGGTCTCGATGGCGCGCTGGAAGGACTCCAGTGCCGCCCGTGTCTCACTCGGAGAGGCCGTCCGGCGGGGCCGACGGGCGTCGACGTGCCCACGGGCGCGGTGCGCGATCTGCCGTACGGCCGCCGGAGTCTTGCCGACGGCCTCGGCGATCTCGTCGTAGTCGGCCTCGAAGACCTCGCGCAGCACGAACACCGCCCGCTCGGTCGGGGAAAGGCTTTCCAGGACGAGCATCATCGCCATCGACATGCTCTCGGCGAGTTCGATGTCCTCGGCCACGTCCGGCGTGGTGAGCAGCGGCTCGGGCAGCCACGGGCCGACGTACGCCTCGCGGCGGCGCTTCATGGTGCGCAGCCGGTTGAGTGCCTGCCGGGTCGTGATCCGCACGAGGTACGCCCGCTGGTCGCTCACCTGTCCCAGGTCGACCTTGACCCAGCGCAGCCAGGTCTCCTGGAGGACGTCCTCGGCGTCGGCCGCCGATCCGAGCATCTCGTAGGCGACGGTGAACAGCAGGTTGCGGTGGGTGACGAACGCTTCGGTCGCCAGGTCGGTGGGGTGGTCGGTCATCTCTCGGTCCCTCTCCCTCGGATGCCTGGTCAGGCTGCCCGCCCGGCAGAGGCGGCATGGCTGCCCGCCCCGCGATGGCCGACGCCCCGCCGTGCCTGGCCTCGGGCAGTTGTCAGTGGTGGTCGCCCTTGGGCCCGGTGCGCACGACGACACAGGTGTTCTCAGCCATGGGCGGCTGCTCCGTTCTCCCGGGGGCGGACCGTCTTCTCGGCGGACAGGTCCGGCGCGGCGGCCAGGCGGTGCTTGCGCCTGGGCAGGCCGAAGGTCGGGTGCGAGGTGGCCCACAGCGACATCGTGAGGATGCCCGCCTTGATCCGCGCGGCCTTCCGGCCGCCCACGTACTTCGGCTTCGCCTGCGCTTCGTGGTCGACCATCTGCAGGATCCCGTCCCGCCGCCCGAGGCTGATGTGGTTGCCGTGGTAGTCCAGCCTGGTGTTCGGGATCGTGCGGCCGGTCAGGCGTGCCACGATCGCGGTCGTGGCCTGCATGCCGGTGTAGCCGGCCGAAGCACAGGACATCGGCAGCGGGCGGCCGTTGTCACCGATGGCGTAGGCGCTGTCGCCGACGGCGTAGACGTTCGGGTGCGAGACCGACCGCATGGTGCGATCGACGACGATCCGACCGCTGTCGGTGACCTCCAGCCCGCCCGCGGCGGCGATGGGGCTGGCGGCGAACCCGGCCGTCCACACGGTCGCGTCGGACGCCAGGGCGGTGCCGTCCGCGCACAGCACCCGCTGCGCTTCGACGGCTTCGACCTCGGTGTGCTCCAGGACGGTGATGCCCAGCCGGTCGCAGGCCCGGCGCAGGTGGCTGCGGGCTGCGGCGGAGAGCGGGGCGCCCAGCTCGCCGCGGGCGACCAGCGTCACCGACAGGCCGGGCCGGGACTCGGCGATCTCGGTGGCGGTCTCGATGCCGGTCAGCCCGTCGCCGACGACCAGCACGCTCCCGCCTTCGCCCTGCCTGTCCC
>NZ_VJZE01000766.1 GCF_009377205.1 Streptomyces phyllanthi | reverse complement strand
GGGCTCGCACGAGCACGTACGGGTGGCCGTCGTCGGGTCCGGGTTCGGCGGACTGGGCGCCGCCGTGCGGTTGCGGCGCGAAGGCGTCACCGACTTCGTCGTCCTGGAGCGGGCCGACTCCGTCGGGGGCACCTGGCGGGACAACAGCTACCCGGGCTGCGCCTGCGACGTGCCGTCCCACCTCTACTCGTTCTCGTTCGCGCCCAACCCCGACTGGCCGCGCACCTTCTCCGGGCAGGAGCACATCCGCGCCTACCTGGAGCATGTGACGGACGTCTTCGGGCTCCGCCCGCACCTCCGCCTCAACTGCGAGGTGAAGAGGATGACGTGGGACGGTGAGCGGCTCTGCTGGGACATCGAGACCAGCGGGGGCCGGCTGTCCGCCGATGTCGTCGTCTCCGCCACCGGGCCCCTCTCCGACCCCCGGATCCCCGGCATCCCCGGGATCGACTCCTTCCCCGGCAAGGTCTTCCACTCCGCCCGCTGGGACCACGACTACGACCTGCGCGGCAAGCGGGTCGCGATGGTCGGGACGGGCGCGTCCGCGGCCCAGATCGTGCCGGAGATCCAGCCGCAGGTCGCCCACCTCACGCTCTTCCAGCGCACCGCTCCCTGGGTGCTGCCCCGCGTGGACCGCGCCATCAGCGGTGTCGAGCGCTGGCTGCACCGGCGGTTGCCCGTCACGGCCCAGGCGCGGCGCGGATTCCTGTGGGGTATACGGGAGTTGCAGGTCCAGGCGTTCACCAAGCACCCGCGAGAGCTGGGCCTGGTGGAGCAGATGGCGAAGCGGAACATGGCCCGTGCCGTGAAGGACCCCGTCCTGCGCGCGAAGCTCACGCCGGACTACCGCATCGGCTGCAAGCGCATCCTGCTGTCGAACACGTACTATCCGGCGCTCACGCGGCCGAACGTCGACGTCGTGGCCTCCGGACTCGCCGAGGTCGACGGCTCCACCGTCATCGCCGCCGACGGTACGCGGGCGGAGGTCGACGCCATCGTCTTCGGCACCGGCTTCCATGTCACCGACCTTCCCATCGCCGACCGGGTCGTGGGCGCGGACGGCAGGACGCTCGCCGAGACCTGGGCGGACAGTGGCATGAAGTCCCTGCGCGGCGCCTCGGCCGCCGGCTTCCCCAACTGGATGACGATCATCGGGCCCAACACCGGCCTCGGGAACTCCAGCATGATCCTGATGATCGAGTCCCAGCTGAACTACATGGCCGACTTCGTACGGCAGTTGGGGGCGCTCGGCGGCCGTGCCGCCCTCGACGCCCGCCCGGGCGCCGTCGACGCCTGGAACCGCCGCGTCCAGGATCGTATGAGGCGCACCGTGTGGAACACCGGCGGCTGCACCAGCTGGTACCTCGACGCCGACGGCCGCAACACGACCATCTGGCCGGGGACGACGACGGAGTTCCGCAACGTCACGCGGCGCGTGAACCTGGCGGAGTACGAGGTGCTGCGCGCGCCGGGCGCGGGGGCCCACGAGACCGGTACGACGGAGACCGGTAAGACGAAGACCGGTACGACGAAGACCGGTACGACGAAGACCGGTACGACGGAGACCGGTACGACGGAGACGACGAAGGTGGAGGCCGGAGCATGACCCGACTGATGCATGTGAGGAGTGGCCCGTACGCCCCGCCCGTCGCCGCACGGGAGGTGACCGCGGTCTCCGCCGACGGCGCCCGGCTGCACGTCGAGGTGCACGGCCCCGAGGACGCGCCCGCCGTGGTGCTCGCCCACGGCTGGACCTGCTCGACCGCCTTCTGGGCGGCGCAGATCCGGGACCTGGCCGCCGACCACCGGGTGATCGTCTACGACCAGCGCGGCCACGGACGCAGCCCGGCCACCCCCACGTGCGGCACTGACGTGCTCGCCGACGACCTGGAGGCGGTGCTGAAGGCCGCGCTCGCGCCCGGCGAACGGGCCGTGGTCGTCGGGCACTCCATGGGTGGGATGACCGTGATGGCCGCCTCGGCGCGGCCGGCCTTCCGGGAGCACGCGGCGGCTGCGCTGCTGCTCAGCACGGGCAGCTCGCGGCTGGTCGCCGAGTCGCTGGTGGTGCCGATCCGTGCCGGACGGCTGCGCACCTGGCTCACGACGCGGATCCTCGGCTCCCGGCTTCCGATGGGGCCGGTCACTCCGGTCGCCATGTGGCTCCTCAAGTACGGGACGATGGGCGCCGGTTCGTCGCGGCCGATGGTGGAGGCGTGTGCGCGGATCGTGCACGCGTGTCCGCGCAAGGTGCGCTACACCTGGGCGGATGTGCTGGGTGTGCTCGATCTCGACCACGGTGTACGGGAGTTGAGGGTGCCCACGGCCGTCGTCGTCGGTACGGCGGACCGGCTGACCCCGCCCGTGCAGTCACGTGCGCTGGCCGCCGCGCTGCCCGAGTGCGTCGGCCTCACCGAACTGCCGGGCATCGGGCACATGCTGCCGGTGGAGGCGCCCGAGCTGGTCTCCTCGCGGGTCAGGGAGCTCGTCGGTACGTATCTCGCGGGCGCGGGCGCGGGCGCGGGCGCGGGTGCGGGCGCGGGCGCGGGCGGCGGGTTGGAGGAGGCGGACTGTGTGGGGGG
>NZ_VJZE01000765.1 GCF_009377205.1 Streptomyces phyllanthi | reverse complement strand
CCCGGGGCCCCGCCCCCCACGCGCCGGTCACCTCTACGGCAACCCGTGGACCTTCGGCCCCACCGAGTTCGACCAGGCGTTGCCCGCCAGCGCGTCCCAGTTCGTCGACCACGTCATCGCGCCCCGCAGATCCGGGTATGTACGCGACGGCTTGAAGGAGCCGCAGTTCGTGCCCCGGGTCAGGCAGTCCAGTGCCGCGCTCACCACGGACGGGGAGACATAGCCGCTGCCCGCGCCCCTCGTCGAGGCCGGCAGGCCCAGGCCCACCTGGGATGGGGAGAGGCCGCCCTCCAGCTGGATGCAGGCCAGGGCCGTCAGGAAATCGACCGAGCCCTGGCTGTAGACCCTGCCGTCGCAGCCCAGCATCGAACCGCTGTTGTAGTACTGCATGTTGACGACCGTGAGGATGTCCTTCACGTTCAGGGCCGTCTGGAAGTACGCGTTCGACGTGGACTGCATGTCGATGGTCTGGGGCGCCATCGTGAGCACCATCGACGGGCCCGCCTTCGCGGAGAGCGAGCGCAGCGCCTGGGTCATGTACGTCGCGTTGAGACCGTTCTCCAGATCGATGTCCACACCGTCGAAGCCGTACGTCTGCATCAGCGAGTACACCGAGTTCGCGAAGTTCGCCGCCGATGTCGCGTCGTTGACCGCCACCGTGCCGCGTTCGCCGCCGACCGAGACGATCACCTTCTTGCCCGCCGCCTGCTTGGCCCTGATGTCGGCCTTGAACTGGTTGACGGTGTAGCCGCCGAGCCCGGCCGAGTATTGAAGGTGACCCGGCCGGGCGTGGTGTGTGGCGTAACTTGTCGAAGTTCTGCCATTGGCGCACTCGCTCGTGTGTCCACGACCGATTCCTACTGCTCCACGCGATGGAGCTTCGGTGGATTCCTGCTTCGCAGGCCGATGCCGGAGCGCGCCCCGGTAGGCGTTGTAGCCCGTCGCGCCCGACACCGTGGGCTTCACTGCCACCATCTGGACGCACTTGGCGTTGTCCTGGCCGGCCGGGGTGGCCTTCAGGGCCGCCGAGCCGGAGCGGACGGGCGAGGAGACGGCCGCACCGCTGCCCGCGGAGCAGGTCCAGTCGGTCAGGCCGGACTCGAAGCCGGGGTTTCTGGCGTTGTTGACGTCCGCCGCCGAGGCCTGGCCGGCGCCGCTGAGGCCGAGGGCGGCCGCGGTGAGGGCGGTGGTGAGGGCGGTGGCGAGGGTGCCCGCCCAGGTCCGCGTTCTGCGTCCGGGCATGCCTGGTACGCGGTGCACTGATGCCTCCCGAGGGGAGTCGGTGTGGGGGATCCGTGACGGTGGCCACCGCTGGACGTACAAATTGGTCCAGACCAATAAGGTTGCCAAGGCTTGTGGCGGACCTCAATCTCCGTATCTCAGTGCGGAGTTGAGGCATATGCGTCTCACTCTGCGTGGATCTCGTCCGCACCTTCCGTGAGTTGATCAAGGAGATTCGGTGTTGAGCGGGCCATGCCGTGGATATGGTGCTGTGCAAGAGGATGCGAAAGGGCGTCAGAGGACGTCAGGGGTGATCTGAGGCGGTGGTCGACCACCCCGTCGCAGTCAGAACGGGGTGGGATGCAGCGTGCCGACCGCGATAGCCGTCACCAGTCCCGATCTGGTGCTCCCCCCGAATGACCGGCAGACCCCGCCCGCCGTCGTCCAGCCGCAGGACACGCTGGAGGGCTCCCTCCTCGGCATGCACGCGCTCATCGAGCAGCACGGGTATGTGATCGCCCTCTACTCGGCCTCCGCCGGGAACGACGGGTCCCCGCCCGTCCCCTCGGAGAAGTCCGTCGCCCAGCGGCTGCACACCGTGCGTTCCGTGCTCGAAAGCGACCGGATCGCCCTGCTCGGGATCGATCTGCCGCCGCTCGGGATCGCCCTGCTGGCCCAGCAGTTACGGCAGCTGTCCGTCTGCGACTTCAGCCCGGGCGTGCTCGCCTCCTCCGCCCGGCTCCTCGCCCACTACATCTACGCCGGCGCCCTCCTCGGTTCCGTCACCAAGCTCGACCGGGTGCGGGTGTCCCTGAAGTCCCACGCCAAGTCGTGGATGCCGGGCGCCCAGTTCGCCGTACTGGCCAATCCGAAGCCCCAGCTCGTCCGCCTCGGGCAGGAGGAGCAGCTCGCCGGGCCCGAGTTCGGGACGCGCCTGGTCGTCGCCAACGGGCCGCAGCCGCCCTCCGACTGGGTCACCTCGACGCTCGCCCCCGCCTGGCAGGTGCAGGGCGTGGCCACCGTGCCGCCGCCCGCCGAGTCCTCGCGCTGGTGGGGCACCGGGAAGCTCGTCGAGTTCGCCGCCGGGCTGCACGACGTGTCCGTGCTCTACCAGCTCGTCTCGTCCGTGCGCCGGGAGACGTGCCACTGGTGCGAGCTGGAACTCATCGGCGACCGCTGCGGGTTCTGCGCGGCGCCGTTGTCGGTCTCTTCACCCGCCGTTCCACCGCCGACCGCGCGGGCGCTACCGCGAGGGGCCACGTGAGTCACGTACGTACAACTCCATCGCAAGCACGACCAACTGCATAGCAAGTACGGCCCACTGCACAGCAAGCACGGCCACCTGCACAGCAAGCACGGCCACCTGCACAGCAAGCC
>NZ_VJZE01000764.1 GCF_009377205.1 Streptomyces phyllanthi | reverse complement strand
GGGGCGGGCTCAGCGGGACGATCGCCAGGCCGGGGGTCCCGGGCGCCAGGCAGATGCGGGGTACGAGACCGACGCCGAGACCGGCCGCGGCGAGGGACTGGGCGAGGTGGTAGTCGCTGGTGGAGCCGCTGACCCGGAGCTCGAACCCGGCCGCGGCCGCGTAGTCCCGCAGGAACGCCTCCGTCTTGGAGCAGCCGATCACCCAGGGCTGCTCGGCCAGTTCGGTCAGATCGACGCGATCCCGGCCCGCCAGCGGATGGGCGGCGGGCATCGCCACGGACAGCGGGTCCTCGGCCAGCGGCGTCCACCTCAGACCCGTACGGTCCCCGGGGAGCACCGGCAGCGGTCCGTCGAAGTGGTAGGCGAGGGCCAGGTCCGCCTCGCCGCGCCGGACCAGGGGCAGGCTGTCCTCCGGTTCCCGCTCCACCACGTTCACCTCGACCCGGGGATGGGCGGTCACGAACCGGGTGAGCACACCGGGCAGCAGGACGCGGCCCCCGCTGGTGAACGTGGCGATGGTCAGGCGTCCCCGGCCGGAGGTCAGCTCGTCGATCCGCTCCCGGGCGTGCCGCAGTTCGGCCGCGATCGTCTCGGCCGTCTCCACGAGCAGCCGCCCCGGCTCCGTGAGGACCACACCGCGGGTGCTGCGGGTGACGACCGGGGTGCCGAGCTGCCGTTCCAGCGCGGCGATCTGCTGCGAGACGGCGGACGGCGTGAGCAGCATCGCGGCCGCCGCCCGGTTGAAGCTGCCGTGCGCGGCCACCTCGCGCAGCACACGCAGCCGATGGGCGTCGATCAACAGTTCTCCTTAATACGTGGCCAGTAAGTCACCACTACAGCTGGGGGCGTTGCACAGCCAGTGTGGGACCCATGCCAGAGATCTGCGTCATCGGCGGAAACCGCTACTTCGGCCGCCATCTGATCCGTCGGTTGCAGGCCGCGGGAGCCCGGGTCACCGTGGTCAACCGGGGCTCGGCACCGCCACCGCCCGGAACCGACCACGTCATCGCCGACCGGGACGACGAGGAGGCCCTCGGTCGCGCCCTGGGGGCCCGTACCTTCGACGCCGTCGTCGACCAGGTCTGCTACACCCCGCTCCAGGCGGCCGTCGCCCGCCGCGTGTTCGCGGGCCGTACCGCCCGCTATGTGATGACCTCGACGATGGAGGTCTACGACCCGGCCACCTTTTCCTCGCCCGGGTCTTCGGCCGCGTTCTCGGTTCCGGCTCCCGTTCCCGTTCCGGCTCCGGCTCCGGTTCCGGTTCCGGAGAGCGTGGTGGACCCGGTCCGCTGGCCGGTGCGATGGGATCTGCCGTGGGCGTCCTCGAAGGACCTGTCCCGGCTCCTCGGTGAGGCGACGGCGTACGCGGAGGGCAAGCGCCAGGCCGAGGCGGTGTTCGCCCGGGACGCGGTGTTCCCGTTCGTCTCCGTACGCAGCGCCCATGTCCTCGGCGGTGGCCCACGGGACTTCACCGGCCGGCTCCGCCACTACGTGGACCGTGTGACGGCCGGCCGTCCGGTCTCCGCGCACCGGGAGCCGGCGCCCACGTCGTTCGTGCACCACGAGGAGATCGCCGCGTTCCTGCACTGGACGGCCACGCGGCCCGGCCTCACCGGCCCGGTCAACGCCGCCTCCCACGGCGCCCTCACCGTGACGGACCTGTGCGAGGCCATCGCCACGGCGACCGGTTCGCCGGCCCCCTCGTACCGGGCCGTTCGCGACGGTGAGCCCGCGTCGCCGTTCTCCTTCGACCGCTCGTACGCCATGAGCAACGCGCGTGCCGCCGGGCTCGGTTTCGCCTTCACGGAGGTCAGCGACTGGCTGGCGGGGGCGGTCACGGAAACCGCCGCCGAGATCGCCGCTGAGATCGCCGTCGAGGCCGCTGTCGAGGTCGCTTCCGCGGGAACCCATGGCAGAAGGGCCTGAACCGACATGCTCACCCGCCGCATCGGGAACACCTCCGTCAGCGCCATCGGCCTCGGCGCCATGCCGCTGTCCGTCGAGGGCCGTCCTGACCGCGCCCGCGCGATCGCCACCGTCCACGCGGCCCTGGACGAGGGCATCACCCTCATCGACACGGCCGACTCCTACCACTGGCACGCGGACGAACGCGGGCACAACGAGGAACTCCTCGCCCGGGCCCTCGCCACCCGGCCCGGCGACACTTCCGACGTCCTGATCGCCACCAAGGGCGGACGCACCCGCCCCGGCGACGGCACCTGGACCGTGAACGGCACCCCCGAGCACATCAGACGTGCCTGCGAGGGCTCCCTACGGCGTCTGGGCGTGGAGGCGATCGGCCTGTACCAACTGCACAAACCCGACCCGGACGTTCCGTGGTCCGACTCGGTGGGCGCCCTGCGCGACCTCCTCGACGCGGGCCTCATCCGGGCGGCGGGTGTCTCCAACGTGACCTGTGACCAGATCCGGGAAGCCCGGGCCGTCCTCGGGGACCTGCTCGTCTCGGTGCAGAACCGGTACTCCCCGCGGTACCGCGACAGCCTCCCCGAACTCCGCCTCTGCGACCGCCTCGGCATCGCCTTCCTCCCGTGGAGCCCCCTGGGCGGCATCACCCCCAGTGCCCTCGACGGCCCCGGC
>NZ_VJZE01000763.1 GCF_009377205.1 Streptomyces phyllanthi | reverse complement strand
CCGTACCGCCCCTCCTCGCGCCGCTACCCCGACCCCGTGCACCTGCGCGTCGAGGACATCCCCGAGTTCCCGTACGTCGACGACCAGGCCCGCGTCCGTACGCTGCTGGAACGCGCCGCCCGGCTGCGCGAGGCCGTGCTGGCGAAGGGCGAGCTGATCGACCGCGACGCCGTGTGGGAGGCCAAGCGCGAGGCCCTGGAGCTGGTGCGCGCCGTACCGCTCGGGCCCGGCCGGAGAGCCGCGTACTGCGACTTCCTCGCCGAGGAGGGCGAGGCGCTGGAGGACCACGCGACCTGGTGCGCGCTCGCGGAGGTGTACGGCTCCGACTGGCACCGCTGGCCGTCCGGGCTGCGTGACCCGCGCTCGCCCGAAACGGCCCGCGCCCGTGCCGAGCTGATGGACCGCGTCGACTTCCACAGCCGCCTCGCCTGGCTCACCGACGCCCAGCTCGCCGCCGCGCAGCGCTCCGCGCGGGACGCCGGAATGCCGATCGGACTGGTGCACGACCTCGCGGTCGGCGTGCACCCGGGCGGCGCCGACGCCTGGGCGCAGCAGGAGTACTTCGCGGCCGGCATGTCGGTCGGCGCGCCTCCGGACGCCTTCAACGCCCGCGGTCAGGACTGGGGCCTTCCGCCCTGGCGCCCCGACCGTCTCGCCGACTCCGGCTACGCCCCGTACCGCCGCCTGCTGCGGGCCCTGTTCCGCCACGCGGGCGCCCTGCGCATCGACCATGTCATGGGGCTCTTCCGGCTGTGGTGGGTGCCCCAGGGGCAGGCGCCGACGGAGGGCACGTACGTCCGGTACGACGCGCGGGCGATGCTCGCGATCCTGGTGCTGGAGGCCTCGCGGGCCGGAGCGCTGGTGATCGGCGAGGATCTCGGGACCGTCGAACCCGGCGTGCGCGAGACGCTGAACGAGCGCGGCGTGCTGGGCACCTCCGTGCTCTGGTTCGAACGCGACTGGGACGGTACGGGACTGCCGCTGCCGCCCGAGCGCTGGCGCGCGGACTGTCTCGCCACGGCCACCACACACGATCTGCCGCCCACCGCCTCCCGGCTGACCGGCGACCACGTCGAACTCCGCGACCGCCTGGGCCTGCTGACCCACCCGCTGGACGAGGAGCGCGCCGCGGCCGCCGCGGACGCGGGGGAGTGGCTGACGCTGCTGTCCCGGCTGGGCCTGCTCCAAGGCGCGAGCGGCGGCCTCTCGGCCCCCTCCGAGGAGGCGGAGATCCAGGCCGTCCACCGGTTCCTGCTGCGGACCCCGGCCCGCATGATCGGCCTCTGGCTCCCGGACACGGTCGGCGACCGCCGTCCGCAGAACCTCCCCGGCACCTGGGACCAGTACCCGAACTGGCGCCTTCCCGTCGCCGACGCCGAGGGCCGCCCGGTCACCCTGGAGGACCTCGCCGCGTCACCGAGACTGCACGCGCTGGTGGACGTGTTGCGGGGGCGCGCAGGGCGGGACCGGGAGCGGGGCGGCGCCGCCGGGGGAGGCTGAGCACACGCCGTACGGCACCCCGGGCGCGCGGCCCTGTCCGGCGTTCGCTACGTTTGCACCGTGGACAAGAAGAACGCCCTGCGCACCGGAGCCCTGGCCGCCGGTACGACGCTGATGATGCTGCTCATGTCGTCCCCCGCGTTCGCGGCGATCCCCGACGACGGCGACGACCCGGGCCCCGGCCTGACCGTGATGGAGACGCTGGGTCTCTTCGTCGTGGCGCCGCTCGCGCTGTTCCTGGTGATCGCGGGCCTGGTGTGGGTCCTGGACGGGTCCACGGACCGCGAGCCCAAGGCCAAGAAGGCCTGACGGCCCCCGTCGTCCACAACCACGGCTTTCCGCCCTCCGCCGAGGGCATCTGAGGGCACCCACCGCGCACATGTGCGGTGGGTGCCCTCGGCATGTTCGGAACTGGCGGCAAGTTCGGAACCGGATGCGGGGGCGGTGCCTGGAAGACCTCGCCGTGGGGGGCCGCTCAGGCGCCCGTCGCCAGCACCAGGCGGCGCAACAGGTCGGCCAGCTGGGTGGCCTGGTCCTCGCTCAGAGGCGAGAGCGCCTCGGTCTGGACGGCGAGACCGGCCACGACCGCCTCGTCGACCAGTCGCAGCCCCTCGTCCGTGAGGGTGACGCGGAGACCCCGCCGGTCGTGCGGGTCGGGGGAGCGGCGGAGCAGTCCCGCGCGCTCCAGCTTGTCGAGACGGCCGGTCATACCGCCCGTCGTCAGCATGAGGGTGGCCGAGAGCTGACGGGGTGACAGCGTGTACGGCTCACCCGAGCGGCGCAGGGTCGCCAGGACGTCGAACTCCCCGCGCGCGATCCCGAACCGCGCGTACGCCTTCTCCATACGATCGCCCAGCGTGCGCGAGAGCCGGTTGACGCGCCCGAAGACCTCCATCGCGGTGGTCTCCAGCTCGGGTCTGACCTGCGCCCACTGCTCGATGATCGCGTCGACGGGGTCCCTGGGGGAGTTGCTCATGGGGCGAGTATCCGTCGGCTCTCGGTCGGCCGCAAGAAAGCTGCTTGACGACTAGTTGCTTAGCGCTAAGCTACTTTCAAGCGAGCTACTCGTTGCTCGTGTTCCCGGCCGTTCCCCTGCCGTCGTCCCGCCGCGAAGGGCGCCCGCCATGACC
>NZ_VJZE01000762.1 GCF_009377205.1 Streptomyces phyllanthi | reverse complement strand
GGTCAGGTCGGCGGCCCGCCGCGAGGCCAGGGCCGACTCGGCGAACGCGCTGCGGCGGCGGGCCTCCTGGGCCGCCTCGTCCAGGGCGGCCGCCGCCTCCTCGTCCGGGCCCGCGCTCGCGGACGCCCGGTACCAGGCGTGCAGCGGGCCCGTGCTCACCTCGGCGAGCGCGGCGAAGGCGGCGAAACGCTGGGCCAGCGGGGCGCGGCGCAGGACGAGGGGGCGCAGCACCGGATGGTGGAAGTCGAGGCCGTCGGCGGTGGCCGTGATCAGGCCGTCCTCCTCGGCGGGGGAGAGGGCGTCGAGGGAGAGACCCGCCGCCTCCAGGGCCTTGCGCAACGGGCCGGCCGCCTTGGAGCGGCTGGCCGCCAGGACGACCAGGGCGCGTCGGGCCGTCTCGGGGAGCTCGTCGATACGGGCCGCCCAGGCGCGCTCCAGATGGTGGCCGAGGGAGGGCGGGTCGAGGAGAGGGTCCTCGCCGCACGCCTGTCCGGGGGTCAGGCCCGCCGCTATCTCGCTGAGGGCCAGGGGGTTGCCGCCGCTGATCCGTACGAGCTCGGCGAGCACGGCGGGGGTGACCTCGCGGTCCCCGCCGTGCAGCAGGGCCGCGCAGTCCTCGGGGGCCAGTCCGCCGACCTGGACCGTCGGGATGCTGCGGCGCGAGCCCGACTCGCCGTGGTCCTCGCGGGAGCACAGGGCGAGGGCGACCCGTTCGCTGGAGAGACGGCGGGCGATGAAGAGCAGGACGCGCTGGGACGACGGGTCGACCCAGTGCAGGTCGTCGACCAGGACCACCACGGGCCGCTCGTCGCCGAGGGCCGCGAGTACGTTGAGGGTGCCCATGCAGGCCGCGTACGGGTTGCTCGGGGCCTCCGCCGTGGAGCCCCCGAGTGCCAGACAGGACTCCAGGGCGGCGCGCTGGGCCCCGGGGAGTTCCCTGAAATAGGACGAATAGGGCATCAGTAGGTCGCCCAGTGTGGCGAACGGCAGCACCGTCTCGGTCTCGATACCCCGGGCCCGGAGCACGATCCGGCGCCCGGGCGTGCCGCGCCCGCGGGCACCCGCCCGGGTCCCTGACTGCTGTGTCCGGGGCGGTGGTCGCTCCGCCCGCTCCGTCGCGTAGTCCAGCAGAGCCGTCTTGCCGATGCCCGGCTCGCCCCACAGCAGCAGCGACGCCCCACCGGCACCACCCGCGACCAACAGGTCGTCGATCAGCCGCCGTTCCCGCTCCCGGCCGACGAGCCCGGTGGAAGTCCGGTGCATGTGCCACCCCCTCGGCTGCCACGTCCTCGGCGCCTTCCGCCCTCCACTATGCATCTCAGGTGCATGGCCAAGAAGGCCGAGAACGGCCGGAGTTGCGGATGGCGGGGTTGTGCGGGTGGTCAGGTGTAGGGACTTCCCCGAAGCGCCCGCCGGACGGGAGCCCTTGAATGGTGTCTGCCAAGGTCGCGGGGCTCGCGGAACCGGCACCGAAGGGGATGCGCAGCCATGGGGGAACCCGCGATCGGCGGTGATGGTGAAACAGGGGAAGAAGCAGGTCGCGGCACAAGGGGGAGGCCGATGTCGGCATCCGCGGGACCCGAACCACGGCTCGACTCGGTCGAGATCAGGGTGACGTTCTCGGGAGCGGACGCGGCCGCCGCGACCCGGGCGCTGGCGCCGGACCACGGGGGAGCCCGGCGCCGCGTCTACTTCTGCGAGGCGGTCACGCGCTCCCCGTACGGCGACGCTCTCACCCGCGCCCCGTACGGCGATGCCCTCGTCGCCCGCTCCCCGTACACCGATGAGACCCTCGCCCGCTCCTGGGCGACGCCCGCACGACTGCCGCTGCTGGACGCGGGGGTGACACTGCGGCTGCGGGCGGGGAGCGGGCGAGGCGCGAACGGGGACGGCGGCGGGGACGCCACGGCGGAACTCCGGCCCTGCCGCACCTCCCTGCTCACCGAACGCTGGCTGGACTTCCGCAGTCAGGGGCCGGACTCCTTCCGCCTGGCCGGGGACTGGTCCGGCGAACGCCGTGTGCTCGCGGCCTCCTTCGCCTCCGACTGCGGCCGCACGGCGGTGGAGGCGGTGACCTCCGGCGGCAAGCCGCCCGCCACGGCGTTCTCCGACCGGCAGCGCGCGTTCCTCGCCGAGTGCGCCGACCTGCCCATCGGCTTCGGCGACCTGGACGTACTGGGCCCGGTCGCCACCACGGTCTGGACCGGCATACGCCTGGACCACCACGAAGTGACCCTGGAGCACTGGTCACTGCCCGGCGACGAGACCGACGCGCCCCTGGAGTGGCTGGAGGTCTCCGAACGCGTCGCCCCCGAGGGCGCCGAGGTCGTCCAGGCCTCCCTCACCGCCATGCTGCGGGGTCAGGGCCTCGAACCCGACCTCGCCCACAGCACGCGCACCCGCCGCGTACTGGAGACGCTGGCCGAGCGGGGAGCCGTACGGCGGCCCGGGGAAGGCTGACCGGGGAGGCTGACCGGGGAGCGGGGAGAGCGGGGACCGCCGGGCGGATCAGCCGAATGGCTGGTTCCGGAGGGTCGCGGACCGGGCGGACCATGACCGTTCGGCCGACGCGGGGGTTAGGGCGGCGGGGCAACGATGGCCGTTGCCGCCCGCCCGTGACCCCGCAGGATG
>NZ_VJZE01000761.1 GCF_009377205.1 Streptomyces phyllanthi | reverse complement strand
GGGCGGGGGAGAGGCCGGGCAGCGTGCGATGGGGGTCCCTCCCTGCTCGAGCGGAGCCGAGAGCTTGGGGGAGGGCGGTACGCAGGGGCGCCACGTGCTCCTCGGGGGCGCCCGCGGCCGTGAGCTTGGCCGCCATGTACGTGAACCAGCGGCCGGGCCGGGTCTCCCGGGTCCGGCGGACGATCGCGAGGTCGGCCTCGTGCATCGCGACCCAGGCGCCGGAGGCCTCACGCACCCGGCCCGACAGGCCGTGGTGGTCCGGGTGGTGGTGGGTGACGATCACGCCGTGCAGGTCCCGGACGGACGTACCGCAGGCGGTCAGGCCTTCGGTGAGTGTGTCCCAGGACGCCGGGTCGTCCCAGCCCGTGTCGATCAGGACGGGGCCGCGGTCGGTGTCGACGGCGTACACGAGTGTGTGGCCGAGGGGGTTGTCCGGGATGGGGACCGGGATGCTCCACACGCCCCCGCCGAGATCGGTCACCTGCGTCCTGGCCACCATGGGCTCCCCCCTCGCCGTGTCCCGAACGCCATCATAACTAGAACATGTTCCTATGGGAGGGCTGTCGTAGTCGTGGACTCCTCGAAGGGGAACTGGTATCAGTTCCCGTGTATCCGCACCTGATGGATCGTCAGAGAACGTGTTCGTCAGGGAACAGGGATCAGGGAACGCACGTACCCGGGGAGGCAGTCGACCATGGCCGAGCTCGTGGAACACCGTCAGCTGTTCATCGGCGGGGAGTTGACCGACCCCCTGGGCCAGGACGTCATCGAGGTCGTGTCGCCGCACACCGAGGAGGTCATCGGACGCGTTCCGCACGCCTCGCGCGCCGATGTCGACCGGGCCGTCGCCGTCGCCCGGCAGGCCTTCGACGAGGGGCCCTGGCCGCGTACGACGCTGGAGGAGCGCATCGAGGTCGTCGGGCGGATCAAGGACGCGATCGCCGTACGGCACGAGGAGATCGCCCGTGTCATCTCCGCCGAGAACGGCACCCCGTACACCTCGTCCGTGATGGTGCAGGCGCTCGCCTCGATGATGGTGTGGGACGCGGCGATCACCACGGCGCGCGGCTTCACCTACGAGGAGAAGCGCGACGGCATCCTCGGCAAGCTGCTCGTGCGGCGTGAGCCCGTCGGCGTGGTCGCGGCCGTCGTGCCGTGGAACGTGCCGCAGTTCACCGCCGCCGCCAAGCTCGCGCCCGCGCTGCTCGCCGGCTGCACCGCGATCCTGAAGGTGTCGCCCGAGACCCCGCTGGACGCCTACCTGCTGGCGGAGATCGTCGCCGAGGCCGGGCTGCCCGAAGGGGTGCTGTCGATCCTGCCCGCCGACCGCGAGGTCAGTGAGTACCTGGTCGGGCACCCCGGGGTCGACAAGGTGTCCTTCACCGGGTCGGTGGGCGCGGGCAAGCGGGTCATGGAGGTCTGCGCCCGCAACCTCACCCGCGTCACCCTGGAACTGGGCGGCAAGTCGGCGGCGGTGATCCTGCCGGACGCCGACGCGCAGACCGCCGTCGCCGGGATCGCGCCCTTCGCCTGGATGATCAACGGCCAGGCGTGTGTGGCCCAGACCCGCATCCTCGTGCCGCGCACCCGCTCCACCGAGTTCGCCGAGGCCTTCGCCGCCGTCGCGAGCGCGCTGAAGGTCGGCGACCCGCTCGACCCGGCCACCGAGCTCGGCCCGCTGGTCGCCCGGCGCCAGCAGCAACGCTCCCTCGACTACATCCGCATCGGCCAGGAGGAGGGCGCCAAGATCCTGACGGGCGGCGGGCGTCCGGCCGGCTTCGAGAAGGGCTGGTACGTCGAGCCGACCCTCTTCGGCGACGTGGACAACTCCATGCGGATCGCCCGCGAGGAGATCTTCGGGCCGGTCATCTGCCTCATCCCGTACGGGGACGAGAGCGAGGCCGTGAAGATCGCGAACGACTCGGAGTACGGGCTGAGCGGCAGCGTGTGGACCGCCGACGTGGAGCGCGGTATCGAGGTCGCGCGGCAGGTCCGTACCGGCACCTACTCCGTCAACACCTTCAGCCTCGACATGCTCGGCCCGTTCGGCGGCTACAAGAACTCCGGTCTGGGGCGGGAGTTCGGGCCCGAGGGATACGGCGAGTACTTCGAGCACAAGATGATCCACCTGCCCGCGGGCTGGGAGGCCTAGGGATGGGCGATCGCTGGCAGGTCGAGGTCGACCGCTCCCTGTGCATCGGCTCGGCCCAGTGCCTCCACCACGCCCCCGACGGCTTCCGCCTCGACGCGGCCCGGCAGTCCCACCCCACCGACCCGGAGACCGACGCCAACGAGAAGGTCCTGGAGGCGGCGGAGAGCTGCCCGGTGGAGGCGATCGTGATCACGCTGCTGGGGAGCGGGGAGGCGGTGTTCCCTCCGGAGGACTAGGGAGCCAGGGCCCTGGAGGGCCGTCCCGTCAGGGTTGAGGCC
Organism: Streptomyces phyllanthi; assembly: GCF_009377205.1. GTDB lineage: Bacteria > Actinomycetota > Actinomycetes > Streptomycetales > Streptomycetaceae > Streptomyces > Streptomyces phyllanthi. The sequence goes on along the minus strand of NZ_VJZE01000761.1, from coordinate 212 downwards.
CGTTCCATCAGGGCTCGTAGTCCTCGATCAGGCGGTTGATGAGCTGGTGCAGGACGTTTGCTCGGGTGCGGTCGTCCTGTTGGGCTCGTAGCGCTTGCTCGGTTGTGCGGAGAGCGCGCCAGGCTCCCGGGTTCTCGTCCATCACCTCGTCGACGAGTGGTTCGGAGATCAGGGCGAGGCATTCGGCGAGTCGGAGTCGGGTGGCGGGGGAG
>NZ_VJZE01000760.1 GCF_009377205.1 Streptomyces phyllanthi | reverse complement strand
GTGAACCGAAGTCGAAGCGGAAGCGGCCGGGCTGGTTCTCGGAACCGGCCTGGGCGGCCGTCGGGCCGAGGGCGTCGCGCAGGGCCTGGTGGGTGAGGTGCGTGGCCGAGTGGGCGCGGGCGATGGCGAGCCGCACCGACCGGGCGCAGTCCACCACGTCCGCCAGCCCCATCAGTCCCATCAGGCCCGCCATGCCCGCCATGCCCGCCAGTCCCATCAGGCCCGCCAGTCCCACTAGTCCCACCAGGTCCGCCGAGTCCGGCAGGTCCGCCCGCACGCACCAGCACCCGGTCCAGCCGTGAGACGCGGCCGGACAGCGAGGAGACGGCGGCCAGCGGGTTGGTGACCGGGTCGAACGTGGGGGTGTGGTCGTCGGGCCCGTGGACGGCGGTCCAGGCGTCACGCATCCCGAGTACGGCGGCCGGTCCGTCCGGGCCGTCGCCGCCGTCGTTGAAGTCGCCCAGCAGGATCAGGTCGCCGTCCACGCCCGCCAGCCCCTCGGCGAGGCGGGCGAGTTCGGCGCGCCGCCGCTCCGGACCGTTGTCGGAGTGATCACTGCTGAGGTGCGTGGCGGCCACCACGAGCGGCCCGGAGGCGGTGTCGACGACCAACGCGGTGACCGCCTTGTGCGGACCGAGGGCGTGCCGCGCGGCCTCCCGTACAGGCAGCCGGCTGAGCAGCAGCAGTCCGGTGTCGTCGATGTCCCTCCCCGCCGGATCCGTGCCCAGGGTGTAGCTGGCGCGGACCCATGGGGCCCGTAGCAGCATGTCGAGCAGTCCCGCCTCGACCTCCTGCAGTGCGATGACGTCGGCGTCGGCGTCCTCCAGGGCCGCGAGAAGCAGCGGACGGCGCCCGGCGGTGTCGATGAGGTCGCTGTCGTAGCGGTCCCACAGGGTGTTCCAGGTGAGGACGCGCACCGTCCCCGCACCGGCAGGTGCCTGCTCGGCGCGAGTTGTACGCGTACCTGCCACGGGACGCCACCCGCTCGCCGGATCCCACGCGTACGGTGTCCCGGCGGTGAAGAACGGCGCCCGCAGCCGGCGCGGCTCCCGTACCCGGCCGGCCCCGGAGCTGCCGACGCGGTCCACGCCCGTCGCGCGGTCCCACACCAACTCGCCGTCCGCCTCGACGAACAGCACCCGGTGCCAGGGGATCTCGCCGCCCGGAGTGAAGGCGGGCAGCGGTACGCGCTTGGCGGGGGCCCCTCGCTGATGGATGCCCAGCACGAAGCGCGCGGGGTCGAACCGGGGGTCCCAGCGGACCTGGTGGTAGATCTCCTCGCTGGTACGCATTACGCCTCCTCCCCGTCCAGGGTGCTCTCCAGGACGCCCGCCACGTCATCGACGGTGCCGCCCGCGCCGACGTACCAGGTGCGGTGTGCCTGACCCGGGTACGGCGGGTCGAACCGGCGCAGCTGTGCGGCGAGCACACCCGGTGGCACCGGATGCGGCCGCACGGTGTTGCGCCGGGCCAGTTCCTCCTCGCGGACCAGCACGACCGCGTGGGTGAGCAGGGCGTCGTGGCGCCGGGCCACCGCGTGCACCAGGGAACGCTGCTGCCGACTGAGGGAAGTGGCGTCCCACACCACGGTGCCGCCGCGGGCCAGCGCGGTGTCCAGCCGGTCCAGGCCCTGCCGCAGCACTTCCGCGTTGGCGCGCTGGTCCGCCCGGGAGCCGCGCGCCTGGCGCAGGTCGTCGAGGGACACGGAGGCGTCGACGCCGCGCAGTCCCGCGGCGAAGGCGCTCTTGCCGCTGCCGGACGGCCCGACCAGGTGGATCAGCCGGGGGAACGCCCCGGACTTCAGCCGGGGGAACGCCCCGGACCGCCACCGCCGACTCACCGCCAGAGCCTCCTCCACGCTCACGATCCGCCCCCGGGCACAGTACTTCCGCACCTCCGCCCAGCACCGGTCGGCGACGTCGGCGTCGAGTCCGTCGAGTCCGTCGAGCGAGTCGAGCGCATCGAGTCCGTCGAGCGCGTCGAGTGCGGCGAACTCGTCGCGCAGGCCGACGCGCAGCGGTTCCAGCGGTGCCGGGCCGAGCAGCCCGGCGTCGTCGGCGTTGAGCGCGGACCACTCCACCTGTTCACGTGCCTCGGCGGCCTCCGTACCCGTACGCCCGGCCAGGACGGCGCCCGCGACCGCGTGCAGCACACCCAGGTCGGCCGCGTCGGCCATCCGTATCAGCCCGCCGAGGCGCTCCTCGTCCGGGAACGCGCGGTGCAGCCCGGAGTGCAGGCCGACCAGATCGGCGACGCGGCGGGCCAGCGGCATGCCCAGTGGCACCGCGAGCCGAGCCGCCAGCCGTGACCGCCTGCCCCGGTGCAGCAGCGCGGCCAGCACACCGGCCAGCCGCGCGTCCCCCGACGACCGCCCCAGCCCGTCGAGCCGCGCGCTCACCTCGGCCACGGCCGACCCGACGGCCGACCCGACGGCCGACCCGACGGTCGACTCGACAGTCTCCGAGGAGTCACCGGTGAGGAGCTCCGCCTCGTCCATGCCGACGGCGGCCAGCAGAGACGGTACGTCGGCACCGGCACCGGACCGCACCGCCCACAGCGCGGCGGCCGGGCCCAGCCCGTTCTCCACGACGGGCGCGTACATCCAGTGCGTATCCGTCCGTACGTGCCCGGCTCGCACCCACTTGGCC
>NZ_VJZE01000075.1 GCF_009377205.1 Streptomyces phyllanthi | reverse complement strand
CCCGGCACCGGCTCCCGCTCGACCACGGTAACCTCCCGCCCGGCGGCGGCCAGCCGCAGGGCCGCGGACAGTCCGCCCAGCCCCGCACCGACGATCACCACCCGCTGGGTGGGGCCCTGAACCGTACGGATCGCACGTGTCGCCGTGCCGACGCGTATCGCCATGCCATGTCCTCTCGGGTACGGGCCGGTCAGTGATGCCCCGGTTCGATCGCGGCCTTCGGCTGCCGGGTCCGGCCGACCACCGCGTCCGTCCGTTCGCGCACTGTCGCGGCCCGGACCAGCAGGACGCTGTCGACCACCAGCAGATTGGTGGCGAGGAAGAACACCGCCTCCTCCAGGGGCAGCCCGAACGGCGCGAACCCCATGGTGTGCGTTTCGCTGATCCGCCACGTCCCGGCGTGGATGGCCAGCGCGTCCGCCGCCCACAGCACCGGGGTCAGGGCGAGTGCGCGGAGGCGGTCCGCGCGGGCGGCGCGCAGTACGTCGGCCCCGGCGGCGGACTGCAGGGCGAGCGGCGGGGCGAACCAGAGGAGGATGGCGCCCAGGTACAGGGTCGGCTGATGGGTGGTCAGCAGCCAGCCGGCGCAGGCCGTGGCGAGCCAGCCGGCGCAGGCCGCGGGGCGCCGCCACGGTGCGTCCGCGGGGGGCGGCTCGGGGACGCCGGCGGTGACGTACAGCGTCCAGCAGCCGGTCAGCACGGTCTGGCCGACCATGAAGAGGTACTCCTCGACCGGTACCTCCGCCACCGTGCCGAGCACGCTCCCCGGCGGATAGCCCCAGACGCCGTGCAGGATCAGCCACCGGTCCCACGGCGTCGTCCACACCACCGCCACGACCGTCAGGATCCCCACCGTCACCAGTCCGCGCCGTACCCCGGCCCGCAGGTCACCGGGCAGCCTCCGGTGGCGCACCGCCAGCAGGGCGGCCACGACGAGCAGCAGCGGCAGCAGGACGGTGGCCAGGAAGTCCCGGTAGGTCATGGGGCGCTCGCCTCCCACTGCCGCCGGGCGCGCAGATAGGCGGGCAGCGCCACCCGCAGCCGTCTGGGCAGGCTCACGGCCGCGCGGCGGTCGAAGACCTGGTGGTCGGCCCGTTCGATCTCGTCGAGGATGCCGCCGTACAGGGCCAGGGCGGTGCGGATGCAGTCGCGGCTGGACGGCGCCAGCATGTCGATGCCCTCGGCCGCGAACGTGTAGATCCGGCGGGTGCGGTGGATCTCGTAGCGGAGCAGTTCCCTGATCCGCGGGGTGACGACCCGCGCCTCCAGTTCCTCGCGGGTGACTCCGAAGGCGGCCAGGTCCTCCAGGGGCAGGTAGAGGCGTCCGCGGTCCAGGTCCTCGGCGATGTCGCGGATGAAGTTGGTCAGCTGGAACGCCTCGCCGAGGGCGTGGGCCCGCTCGTACGCGCCGTCCTGGCAGGGTTCGAGGATCGGCGTCATCTCCAGGCCGATCACCGCGGCGGACCCGTACATGTACGTCTGCAGGTCGGTGTAGGCCGGGTACTCGGTGACGTTCAGGTCCATGAGCATCGACGCGAGGAACGCCTCGATGTGCTCGGCACGGATGTCCCAGACCCGCATCGTGTGCAGCAGGGCCCGGCACACCGGGTCGGTGCTCTCACCGCGCCGCAGGCCGGCGAGGGCCTGGTAGCTCCAGTTGATCAGGGTGTCGGCCCTGGTGTCCGGGTCGCCGTTGTCCACGATCTCGTCGGCGTAACGGGCGAAGCCGTAGAGGCTGTTGACGTACGGGCGCTTGGCGGGCGGCAGCAGCAGGGTCGCCAGGTAGTAGGTGCGGCCGAAGTCGGCGTGCAGTTTCCGGCACTCCTCGAAGGCGGCGCGCAGGGCGGGTTCGTGGATGCCCGCCGCGTCCAGCCAGCGTGCGTGGGTGTTCTTGATCCGCGGGGGCTCCGGCCGCGAGGACACCGTCCCCGCGCTCATGCGCGCACCGCCGTGGCGGGCTCGCCGACCCGGTAGTGGGTCAGGTCGGGTTCGCGGGTGGCGAGGCGGTACCGGTAGGCGCGCTCCGGCCACAGGTTGGTGACCTTGCCGGAGTCGGTCTTGTACCAGCTGCGGCAGTCGCCCTGCCACACCGTGGACCCCAGTTGGGCGTCGAGTCCGCGCTGGTAGTCGTCGAGCGCCTGCCGGCTGACCTCCATGGTTCCCCGGTCACCGATGACGTCCAGGCAGCGCAGCAGGTAACGGACCTGGCTCTCCAGCATGTAGACGACCGAGTTGTTGCCGCTGCTGGTGTTCGGCCCGTAGAGCATGAACAGGTTGGGAAAGCCGGGGACGGTCATGCCCAGATAGGCCGAGGCGCCGCCCCGCCACACGTCGTGCAGCCGTCCGCCGGGGCCCTCCACCTCGATCGGGGCCAGGAACTCCGTCGAGTGGAAGCCGGTGGCGTAGATGACGGTGTCCGCTCGGTGGACGCGGCCGTCGGCCGTCTCGATGCCGTCCGGGGTGACGCGCTGGATGCCGTCGGTGACCAGCTCGACATTCGGGCGGTTGAGGGCCGGGTAGTAGTCGTTGGACAGGATCATCCGGTTGCAGCCGAAGGGGTAGTCCGGTGTCAGCTGGGCGCGCAGCACCGGGTTGGGGATCTGGCGGCGCAGATGGTGGCGGGCCTGGGCGGTCAGCACCCGGCCGATGGCGCCCCCGTGGATCGGCGAGTAGGCGATGGTCTCGGCCATCAGCCACCAGGCGGCACGCGGCACCTGCCGGGCCCAGGGCAGCCGTTCGAAGGCCCGGAGCGTCGTCGGCCCGTACGCGTGGTCCATCTTCGGGATGATCCACTTGGCTGAGCGCTGGAAGATCCGCAGCCGCTCGACGACGGGAGCGATACGGGGCACGAACTGCACCGCGCTGCATCCGTTCCCGATCACCGCGACCGAGCGTCCGGCCAGGTCGTGGCCGTGGTCCCAGCGGGCCGAGTGGAAGGCGGTGCCCCGGAATTCGTCCCTGCCCCTGATGTCCGGCAGTCGGGGGCGGTCGAGCTGCCCGGTGGCGGTGACGAGCACCCGGGCCTCGTACCGCTCTCCCGACGCCGAGCGCAGCCACCACACTCCGGCGCCCTCGTCGAAGCGGGCGTGGGTGATCTCGGTGCCGAACCTGATGTGCGGACGGATTCCGTTGTGCTGGGCGCAGCGCCTGATGTAGTCGAGGATCTCCGGCTGTTCGGCGTAGGTGCGGGTCCACGCGCCGTGCCGCTCGAAGGAGTACGAGTACAGGCAGGACGGGATGTCGACGCCCGCGCCGGGATAGCTGTTGTCGCGCCACACCCCGCCGATGTCCGAGGACTTCTCGAACACCGTGAAGGACGAGATCCCGGACCGCTTGAGGCGGATCGCCGCGCCCAGCCCCGCGAGGCCCGCCCCGATGACCGCCACCCGGATGGTGACAGGGGGCTTCTCAGTCGTCATACGGTTTCCTGTTCTTCGCACGTCAGCTGCGGTGTACGACGTCCTCGCGGCCCACGGCCGTGTTCGGCTTGCCCGCGGCGCGATGGGTGCGTAATGGCTTGCTCGCGGCTCGGCGGCCGTGTTCGGCTTGCTCGCGGCGCAGTGGGTGTGTACGGCTTCCTCGCGGGTCAGCGGCGGTGTACGGCGCGGAAGACGCGCAGGGCGGTGGTGTAGCCGCGGGCCAGCGTCTCCTGGCTGAGGCCGAGGGGCGGTTCCAGGGGGATGCCGCGCTGGGTGGCGACGGTCTGCGCCTCGGTGAACCTCAGCAGGCCCTCGATCCCGTGGCGGCGCCCGACCCCGGAGTCCTTCATGCCGCCCATGGGCGCGTCGACGCTGCCGTAACTCACCCCGAAGATCTCGTTGACGTTCACGGTGCCCGCCTCCAGCCGTTCGGCGACCTCGCGGCCGCGGGCGGTGTCGCCGGTCCAGACACAGGCGTTGAGGCCGTACCGGCTGGCGTTGGCGCGTTCGACCTGCTCGTCCACCGTCTCGCACCGGTGCAGCTGGATGACCGGGCCGAAGGTCTCCTCGTCGAAGCACTTCATGTCCTCGGTGACCCCGCTCAGCACGGTCGGCTCGAAGTAGTACGGGCCGATGTCCGGCCGGTGCCTGCCGCCGACGAGGACATGCGCTCCCTTGGCGACCGCGTCCTCCAGGTGGTCGGTCACGGTGTCGAGTTGCCGCTGCGAGACCAGCGAGCCCATGTCCGGTCCGTACTCCAGGCCGACGCCCAGCCGCATCCTGCGGATACGGTCCAGGAACTCCCGGGTGAAGGCGTCGTACACCCGGTCGTGGACGTAGACGCGCTCGCTGGAACCGCACAGCTGGCCGGCCGCGGTGAAGCAGTCGCGTACGGCGCCGGAGGCGGCCTTGGCCGGGTCGGCGTCGTCGAGGACCAGCAGGGGGTTCTTGCCGCCGAGTTCGAGGGAGCTGCCGATCAGCCGACGCCCGGCCTTCTCCGCCACGAGCCTGCCGACCTCGGACGATCCGGTGAAGGAGATATGGCCCGCCCGGTCCACGACGGCTCCGCCGATGCCGGGCCCGTCACCGAGCACCACCTGGTAGAGGTCGTCCGGCACACCGCACTCACGCAGCAGCCGCACACCCCACAGCACGCTCAGCGCGCCCTGGTTGTCCGGCTTGTGCACCACGCCGTTGCCCGCGATCAGGGCCGGCAGCACATCGGACAGGCCCAGTTCGAACGGGTAGTTCCAGGGGGAGATGGTGCCCACGACCCCGATGGGGGCGCGCAGTTCGAGCACATGGGTCAGCACCGGCAGCAGTCCGTAGCGGCGGGTGGGGGCGAGCAGGCGCGGTCCCCGCAGCCCGTAGTAGCGGGCGTTCATCGAGGTGCCGGCGACCTCCTGGAAGGCGTGCCAGCGGGACTTGCCGCTCTCCACCTGGATGAGGTCGATGATCTCGCTCTGCCGGGCCAGCAGCAGGTCGTGGAAGCGCAGCACCACCTCGGCGCGTTCCCTCACCGACACGGCCGCCCAGCTCCGCTGTGCGCGGGTGGCGTTGGCGTAGGCGTCGGCCACGTCGCGCTCCGTGGACTGCGGAAGCTCGACCAGGGCCTCCCCCGTGAGGGACGAGACGGTCTTGACGGGGGCGGCGCTCGCCACCGCGTAGGTGAGGAGCGGTTCGAGGGGGACGTTCGTCGAGGTGCGCATCTCGGCTCCCTGGTCTGGCGTTCGGCCGGTTGTCCGTACGGCGTCTCCGGTCGTCAGGAGACGGCTCCGGTCGTCAGTACGACTTCTCCAGGCCGAGGGTGTGCTCGGCGACGAAGTTGAGCAGCATCTCCCGGCTCACCGGGGCGAGATGGGCCACCCGGACCATCGGGTAGAGGAAGCCGACGAGGTGCTCCTCGTCCAGTCCGTAGCCGCCGTGGATCTGCACGGCCTGGTCGACGGCCTTGATGGCGGCCTCTCCGGCCGCGTACTTGGCCATGTTGGCCACTTCCCCGCTGATGTCCTGGCCGTTGTCGTACAGCCAGGCCGCCTTCTGCACGAACGTCCTGGCGAGCTCGAGGTTGATCTTCGCCATGGCCAGCGGGTGGGACAGGCCCTGGTGCGCGCCGATGGTGGTGTTCCACACCCGGCGCTCCCGCGCGTGGCGGACGGCCAGGTCGACGGCGTAGCGGCCGAGCCCGGCGCTCCAGGCCGCGAAGGTGATGCGCTCCGGGTTGAGCGCTCCGGCGAACAGCGCGCGCAGGGCGGAGCCGTCCTCGCCGCCGACCAGGGCGCTGGCGGGCAGGCGCACCTCGTCCATGGTGACGTCGAACTGCCCGGTCGCCGCGGTGAAGACCATCGGCTTCTTCTCGTACGACAGGCCGGGCGTGTCCCGGTCCACGATGAACAGGGCCGGGCGCAGCTTGCCGGTCGTGGCGTCCCCGGTGCGGGCGATCACCATCATGGCGTCGCACAGGTCGACCGCGGACACCAGGGACTTGCGGCCGGACAGCACCCAGTCGCCTCCGTCGCGCCGGGCGGTGGCGGCGATGCGGTGCAGGTTGGAGCCGCCGGCGGGATCGGTGACGCCGAACGTCATCCGTGCCGAGCCGTCGGCGAAGCCCGGCAGCCACCGCTTCTTCTGCTCCTCGGTGCCCGCCCTGGCGATGAAGGTCGCGCACATGGCCGCCGACACGGGCAGGAACAGCAGCGGTACCCCTCCGGCGGCGAACTCCTCGGCCACGATCTGCAGTTCGTAGAGCCCCGCGCCGCCACCGCCGTACTCCTCGGGGATGTTCACGCCGAGGAAGCCCGCGCGGGCGGCCTCCTCCCACACCTCGGTGGTGTCCTCGCCGGATTTCGCCTTGGCCACGAAATACTCCAGGCCGTAGCGTCCGGCCAGCTCCGCCACGGAAGCGCGCAGCCGCTGCTGTTCGGGTGTCTCGTGGAAGTGGGTCATCACACCTCTTCGACCTCGTCCGCCGTTTCGGCCGCCGGGCGTCGGTCCAGGGCCGACGCCGCGTTCAACCTAGGAGGAGGCACTCGCTCCGCGGCTCTCCGCGGGCACTCTGCGGCCGATCGGCCATTCGGGGCGCAGTGGCGCGAATCTTTCGGCCACCTCGGACACCGGCACTCGGCCACATGATCCAGGAGTCCGGTAGGCAGTACTCGAACGAAAGGTACGTACTGAATTCACGCAGGGAGCCCGTCGGCGGCGTCGGGAGCCTGCCCAGGACAGTGGAGGACCTGTGTCGTACAGCAACGATGACCATGGACCGCTCGGACGGGCGGGCGTCGTCCTGCGCAGTCTCAAAGTCCTTCACCAGTCGGGGCTGATCAGGCCGAGCAGGCCCGATCAGCTCGTCCGGTCGGGGCGCGCGATCCGCACGCTCGGGGTGGCCGCCGGTCCCGTGTGGGCGGGGGCCAGGAAGGACGGAGACGCCCTGTGCCTGGTCGACGAGCTGGGCGAGTTGACGTTCCATCAGATGGACCGGAGGACGAACGCCCTCGCCCGATCCCTGGCCGAACGCGGCATCGGGCCCGACTCGTTGGTCGCTCTGCTGGCCAGGGACCACCGGGGTGCGGTGGAGACCATGGTCGCCGCCGGGAAGCTGGGGGCCCGGCTGATGCCGATGAACACCGGGTTCGCCGGACCCCAGCTGGCCGAGGTCGCCGCGCGCGAGGGCGTGGACGCCCTCGTGTACGACGAGGAGTTCTCCGAGACCCTGGCGGCGGCCCGCCTCCCGGAGACGGTGCGGCGCTTCCTGGCCTGGACGGACGGCGAGCGCTCCGGGGAGGGGTCCGCCGTACCGACGCTCGAGCAGCTGATCCGGGACGCGGACGACCGGCCGCTGCCTCCGCCCGCGCGGCCGGGCCCCCTGGTGATGCTGACCAGCGGCACGGGCGGGACGCCGAAGGCCGCGCCCCGCGCGGTCGGGAACCCGCTGGCGGTCGCCCAGTTGCTGGACCGGATCCCGCTGCGGGCCGGCGAGTGCACCGTGATCGGGGCGCCGCTCTTCCACGGCACCGGGCTGTCGCAGTTCATCATGACCCTGTCGCTGGGCTCGACCGGTGTGGTGCGCCGCCGGTTCGACCCCGAGGCCCTGCTGGGGCAGATCGAGAGGTACCGGGCCACGACACTCGTGCTGGTGCCCACGATGCTCCACCGGATCCTCGACCTCGACCGGAAGGTTCTCGACTCGTACGACACCTCGTCGCTGCGGATCATCCTCGTGGCCGGGGCGCCGCTCACCCCTGAACTGGGCAACCGGGCCACCGAGGTCTTCGGTGACGTGATCCACAACATGTACGGGTCCACCGAGGTGTCGGTCGCGACCGTGGCCCTGCCCGAGGACTGGAAGGCCGCGCCCGGAACCGTGGGCAGGCCGCCCGTCGGTTCCCGGATCGCGCTCTTCGACCGGGAGGGGCAGCAGATCACCGAGCCCGGCGTCACCGGCCGGATCTTCGTCGAGAGCGTCCTGGCCTTCAAGGGATACACCGACGGCCGGACCCGCGAGACGATCGGTTCGATGCTGGGCTGCGGCGACCTCGGACATCTCGACGCCGAGGGCAGATTGTTCATCGACGGCCGCGAGGACGACATGATCGTCTCCGGCGGGGAGAACGTGTACCCCGCCGAGATCGAGAACCTCCTGGCCGACCACGAGGCGATACGCGAGGCCGCGGTGATCGGGGTGCCGGACGAGGAGTTCGGCCAGCGCCTGAAGGTGTACGTCGTGCCGGTCGAGGGGGCCTCGCTCGACGAGGACGGCGTGAGGTCGTACGTCAAAGCACGCCTTGCCCGTCACAAGGTCCCCCGCGATGTGGTGTTCCTCGGCGAGCTTCCCCGGAACAGCACGGGAAAGCTCGCCAGGAACAGACTTCTCTAGCACTTCTCCGGTCCGCGGCGCCGGTTCCGTGCAGGCACGCATCGGCGCAGGCAACATTGGTGCAGACCAAATTCGAACCGGCAGCCCCTCCCACTCGTGTTGTTGGCGAAGCCGTCGTGTGTGGATGCGGTGGGAGTTGCCGGTGCGACTCGTGCACGCACTGCGCCCGCACGCACCGACACCGCAGCTCCGCCCAACTCGCGCGGGCAGGTTCCAGCACTGGCGCCGGAACATCCGCCCGCCGAACCGTACGTCTGCCAGAGGAGTCGGCATGCCACAGCACCCCCTGCGGACCAAGCGGCCGTTCGGCCAGGTCCAGACCGCGAAGACGACCCTTGTCGAAGGAATCCGGCCCGACACCCACTCCGCTCGCGGGCGGACGGCGATCACTGTCGCGGCGCCGCACCACGGCACCGGCGGGCAGGCCAACGCGACGATCACGGTCGGCATAGCCGATCACGAAATCCTGGTACGGGGCGGAATCCGGGCGATGCTGGAACGGTCCGAGGGCATTCGCGTCGCCGGAGAGGCGGGCGACGCGGGCGCGGCCGTCGCGCTGGCCTCGCGTCACCAGCCGGGAGTGCTGCTGATCGACGGCGTGATGGCCGGCGCACACGGGGCCCGGGCCGTCCGTGCCCTGAACCGCCTGGTGCCCTCGACCGCCCTTGTGGTGCTCGCCTCGTCGCCGGACGACAGACATGTCGACCAGGTATTGCGGGCCGGTGTGGCCGGCTGCCTGCTCAAGAGCGGCAATCCGCAGGACATCGTGGCCGCGGTACGGGTCGTGGCCACCGGCGGGGCGGCGCTGGGCCCGGAGGTCGCCAAACGCGTACTGGAACGGGTGGCGGAGATCGACACCGATCGTGTCGAGCGCGCCCGCGAACTCATCGGCGGGCTGACCTCACGGGAGCAGGAGGTACTGGCGCTCGTCGCACAGGGCATGGCGAACATCGAGATCGGCCGGGCCCTTCATCTCAGCGAGGGAGGCGTCAAAGCCCACATCAGCCGTCTGCTCACCAAGCTCGGGTGCAGCAACCGTGTGCGCGCCGCCCTGATCGCCCATGACGCGGGACTCACCGGCGGCGGTGCGGAGGACGCGGCCTGGCCCCGGCCGGCGGCCTGAGTCCACCGGACCGGCCCGGCCACGGGCCGACTCGTCCACCCTCACGGTGGCGGTGCGCCCATGCCGCGCCGGCGGCGGCGTGGAGGACCGCTGCCGACGCGGTTGAACGAGCGCGGCCCGGGCGACGGGCCCGCTCCCGGGTCTCGCCTCGGCGTTGGCCTCCGGGGCGCACTTCTCCGCGCTGCCCGGCGCCCCGTCCACCACGCCGTCCTGCCGGACCTGCCGGGCCTCATCCGGCTGATCACGGCCACGCGGGCCGGACGTACGGCCCCGGCGGCGCTCGCCGCTCCCCGGGCGACGCGCCCACTCCCGGGTCTCGCCTCCGCGTTGGCCTCCGGGGCGCACCTCTCCGCGCTGCCCGGCGCCCCGTCCACGACGCCGTCCTGCCGGACCTGCCGGGCCTGCCGGGCCTCATCCGGCTGATCACGGCCTCGCGGGCCGGACGTACGGCCCCGGCGGCGCTCGCCGCTCCCCGGGCGGGAGAGCCCCACGGAGGCGGCCGGGCCGTGGGGCCGGGGCTTCACTTGGCGAGGTAGCCTCCGTCGATGGCGTGGTCACTGCCGGTGAGGTACGCGGCCTCGTCGGAGGCCAGGAAGGCGATCAGCTCGGCGACCTCCTCCGGGCGCGCCGTCCGCCGCAGCGGGACGGCGTCGAGCAGGGCGTCGGTGGCCCCCGGTGGGAGGGCCGCCACCATCGGGGTGTCCACCACGCCCGGCGAGACCGAGAGCACCCGGATGCCGGAGCCGGCGTACTCCCGCGCGGCGGTGCGGGTCAGCGCGAGGACCCCCCGCTTGGCGGCGGAGTACGCCCCGTAACCGCTGAACCCGGAGTGGGCGGCGATCGACGCCAGGTTGACGATCGCACCGCCGCCCGCGGCGGCCATCGCCGGTATCTGGTACCGCATCGAGTGGAAGACGCCGTACAGGTCGACTTTGAGCACGGTGTCGAACTCGGCGAGCGGGAACTCGCCGAGCGGCAGCAGTGGGCCGTCGATGCCCGCGCTGTTGACGGCGACCCGCAGCCCGCCGCCGAGTCCCGCCGCCTCGGCCACCACCCGCTCCACCGCCTCGGGGTCGGTGACGTCCAGCCGCCGGGCCAGCGCCCGGCCGCCGTCGGCGGTGATCTCCTCGGCGACCCGTGCGGCGCCGTCCGCGTCCAGATCGGTGACCAGGACCACCGCGCCCTCCGCTGCCAGCCGCCGGGCACAGGCTGCCCCGATGCCCGAGGCCGCGCCGGTCACCATGGCCACTCGGTCGCGGAAACGGGCGCGCCCCGACTTCTCGTCCACCCTGTTCGTCTCCCCTTCCCTGCCGGTCCCGTTCACGGTCGGCCGGTCCTTCGCGGCGTCAGCGTCACGGGGACCCGCTCCGGCCGGATCACCGTGCCGACCAGGGTCCGCGTCGGCTGCCCGTCGGCGGGTGCCAGCGTCCAGCGGCTCGTGAAGCAGGCCAGGGCGATGGTGAGTTGGGCCCAGGCGAACTCCTCGCCGACGCAGAGCCGGTTTCCCGCGCCGAAGGGCAGATAGGTGCCGCGCGCCGGTCTGGCGGCGCCGCCCGCCCAGCGCTCGGGGGCGAAGCGGTCGGGGTCCTCGTACAGCTCGGCGTCCCGGTGGAGTGCGTAGGGGCTGAAGAAGACGTCGGTACCGGCGGGCAGTTCCGTGCCGCCGAGGGTGAGCGGCCGGACCGTGCGGCGCATGGAGAGCCAGGAGACCGGGTGCAGGCGCAGGGTCTCGGTGAGGACCTGCCGGGTGTACGTCAGCGAGCGCAGATCCCTGAAGCCGGGCGGGCGCCCGCCCAGCACCGTGTCCACCTCCTCCTGCAGCCGGGCCTGGACCTCGGGGCGGCTGGAGACCTCGTGCACCGCGAAGGCCATGGCGGCGCTGGTCGTGCCGGTGCCGGCGAGGAACATGGTGATCAGCTCGTCGGCGACCTCGGCGTCGTCCATGGCGCCTTCCGGGCCGTCCGCCAGCAGCAGCATCGACAGCAGATCGCCCCGGTCGCCGCCGTCGGCCCGGTAGTCGTCGATGATCCGCTGCTGGGCGGCGCGCAGCCGGTTCAGCGGGCCGCCGTCCGGCGGACGCCAGCCGGGCAGTACGGGGACGCGTTCCGCCCACGCCTGGAGCGGTGAGAGGGCGAGCCTCATCGAGCGGTACTTGACGGAGAGCCATTCCTTGACCGCGGCGTGCAGTGCGGGGCCGGGGTCGGTGGCGAAGAGGGTGCGCAGCAGGATGTCCATGGTGAGCCGGTTGATCTCCGGCACCAGGTCGACCACCGTGTCCGGATGCCACGAGGCGGACCTGGCGGTGGACCGCTCGGACATGATGTCGGTGTAGCGCTCGATCCGCTCGTGGTGGAACCCGGGCTGGATCAGCCTGCGCCGACGGCGGTGGACGTCCCCGGACGCGGTGATGAGCCCGTTGCCGAGCGGCCCCCGCAGGGTGTCGAACATCGCACCCTTGTCGAACCCCCGGGCCTGGACGGCGAGCACCTCGCGGATGAGCTCCGGGGAGTTGACCACGTAGACCGGGCGCGGGCCGATGAAGATCTTCGCCATCGGACCGTACGCGCGCAGCTGCCGCACGAAGGCCAGTGCGTCACCGTTGAGTTGCCGGCCATGACCGGTCAGTGGACGGCGGCCGCGCGCGACGGGAACCACGGGCATGACGTCCGTGGGGGCGGCGGCCATCTCAGATCCCCCCCTGGGCCCGAAGGTAGCGCCGGCCGGCGAAGAGCCCCATGGCCGCGAACGCCTGGGTGTGCGTCTGGTAGTGGGTGAGCAGCGGGCGGGGGCCGTACATCAGCGGCTGTCCGGTCCAGTTGCCGTCGGCGCGCTGGGAGGCGATCAGGTGATCGAGGCCGGCCAGCCAGCGCTCCTTGTCCAGCACACCGCCGGCCTCCAGGGCGGCCAGCGCCAGACCCGTCGCGGCCGGGGAACTGGCCTCGCCCGCCTCGGCGGGCCAGCCGCCGTCGGGGTTCTGGGTCTCCGCCAGCGCCAGCGCGCCGGCGTGCGGGTCACCGCCGTCCGGAGCGAGCGCGGCCAGCACCTCCGCGGTGGCATAGGGAAGTCCGTGGTACCAGGCGGCATTCCATCGGCCGTGGCGGAGAAACCTCTCCCTCAGCCAACTGCGCGCTTCGTCCCTGGAGATGACATGGGTGTCGGAGTGCAGGTCGAGGGCGGTCACCACATGGGCGACGACGTCCTCGACGGGCGGGTCCCCGGCGGACTGCCAGGTGCGCCACAGGCCGTCGGCCAGTTGCTGCTCGGCCAGGTGGTGCAGGCCTCCGAAGACCGTACCCGCGGGGGCGGAGGCGTTCCGCAGCGCGATCAGGGCCGCGCTGGTGGTGTCGTTGTCGGACTCCACATGGGAGCGGAACGGCCAGCCGCCGTCAGGGTTCTGCACCCCGACCAGGAAGTCCACCGCGCGCGGCAGGGCATGGCGGTCGAAGACCGGCTCACCGCGGAACACCCGGATCATCAGCGTGGTGTCCCAGACGTCGCTGGAGGTGAAACGCCAGGTGCCGTCCGGGAACTGACTGCCGAGGAGGTACTCGGTGCAACGCCGGGCCGCGGAGCCCTCGGGGTCGCCCGCCTGCAGGGCCAGCGCGGCGAGCGCGGTGCTGACCGGGTTCGCGAAGAAGTCGCCGGCCGGTGACTGTTCCTCGGCTATGCGGCAGGCCGCCTGCCGGGCCCGCTCCGGGTTTCCGAAGTGGGCCTCCACCAGGGCGTGCGCGGACCAGAGTTCCACCCGCGTCCAGCGTTTGAGGGGGCCGGTGTGTGACCAGCCGTCGCTCAGTGACTGCCGCAGCCCGGCCGGATCGCCGCCGGTGGTCTCCCGGCCGGTGTGCAGCGCCACGACCTCGAGCAGACGGGCCCGTGCCATGAGAGCGGGGTCGTCGAAGGAGGGATGGCAAAGGTCGACGCGGTCCGCCTCACCCAGCGCCAGGGACCGCAGGGCGGTCTCGATGGCCAGGGCGGCGGGGTGGTGTTCCTGGGGCACGGCGCCACGCAGCCAGCCGAGGGCCGCTGCCGCCGCCGCGGGGGCGTCGGGATGTGCGGCACGGGTGAGGGCGAGGGCCGCCAGTGCCGTCTCGGTGATGCGGGGATCAGGGTCCGAGACCCAGGAACCGTTGCTGTGCTGCGAGGAGAGGGCCTGCCAAGTGGCAAGTGCCACGGCCCCGTTGATCTGTTCGGAAGTGAGTGCTGTTGCGAGCCCTGAGGTCATGACTACCTCTCTCCACGAACGCAGCCGACGCTGCCCATCGAAGGTGATCAGAAGGCGATCAGAAGGGTGACCGAAAAGGGGTTATTGAAGGGTCAACTTTTCGTGAAACTTTTACGGAACACGTCATTTCACTTACGACGCACACACTCGACGTGCACGTCGGGGGCTTGACTCCTCGCCATTCCTCCCCATGATTGACCCATTGGTATACACCATTGCCGTTCGAGCGTCGATGAGGAAGACCAACACATGGGTACGGAACGAGACATCCCGGCCGTCATCGCCTCCGGCGATGAGCGCGCTTCCTGATGGCGGCCGCACCGCCGCCCTGGACGGGCGCCGCCACTGATCATCCGCCCCACGAGATCATTCGCATTGCCGACAACTGCTCCTCCGCCATGCGGAACATGCCGCGTCTGGACGCCTGGGTGCGGGACCTCGACCTGCCGGTCGATCCCGCCCTCGTGCCGCTGATGTGCCTCCAGACCGCGTTCTTCGCCCCCTGGCTGCCCTCCGACTCCTGCTACCAGGTCTCCCAACTCACCATGTGGCTCATGGCGTTGGACAACGTGCTGGACGACACCGACGCGGACGCCGACCGGCTCGCCGCCCGGGTCACCGAATGGCGCCGGGTCATCGAGGGCGGCCACGCCGCCTCCGACGACCCGATAGAGGTCTCGTTGGCGGAGATCAGCACGAACCTGCACCGCGCCGGGAGTCCCGACCTGCTCGGCTTCTGGCGGGACAGCATGCACGAAACCCTGACCGGTATGTGGCTCGAACGCGAGGCGGCCGAGGCCGCCAGCCGCGGCGAACTGCCCCGGCTCCACAGCTACCTGCTCTACGGTGCCTGGTCCATCGGCGTCGAGCAGCAACTGGCCGCCATGTGGGCGCTCATGGACGAGCCCGACCTGCCCCAGCGGCTCCCCGTTCTGCGCGGCGCACTGCGGCACGCCGCCAAGGCGATCCGCCTCGTCAACGACCTGCGCGGCCACCGCCGCGAACAGGCCGACGGCCACGTCGACGCCCTGGCCATCGGCCTCAGCGCGGAGCAGGCGCGCCGTGCCGCCGCCGAGAGCTTCGAGGACTGCCGACTCGAACTGGCCTCGCTCACCGCGACGGCGTACGGCCCGGCCGTGGCGCTCGAGCGGGTGCTGCTCTGGCACAGCCGCATGTACGAGGCCTTCGACCCCGTCCGCCCCCGCGATGACGGCGCCGAGTCGCTCTCGGTCCTGGCCGCCCCGCAGGACCGCTCCCCCAGGCCCACCACCGTCACGCGATCCACCATCACCACGCGATCCACCGCCGTCACGCGATCCACCACCAACACGCCGGAACCGGCAGCGAGGAGAACCCGAGAAATGGTCACCGAGCAGCACATCCTGGACGTCATCGCCTCCGGCGCCCTCTGCGACAACGCCACACTGGAACGCGTCTTCAACCGGCTGGAGCCGGTCGACGCGGACTTCATGAAGGGGGCGTGGAAGGGCGGATGGTTCGAGAGCGGGACCGAGAACGTCCGACTGCTCGAGCAGATGCGCTGGTACGGAAAGCGGTTCGTGAGTGAGGAGCACGTGGAGCCGCTGCTCTGCACCCGTGAGGACGGAACCGTCTACTCGTTCGAGGACATGGGTCTGGCGACGCTCCGTCAGGTCGTCTTCCGGGGCAAGGCGTCGGCGTCCATGGTCTACGACCAGCTGCCGATCGTGGACCACTTCCGTCGGCTCACCGACGACGTACTGCTGTGCTACATGGACAAGAAGGGCGATCCGACGCCCTTCTACTTCCACCTCACCCGCGTCCCCGACCCCACCGGCGGCGGCACCGCGGCAACCGCGGCCGTGCTCCGCTCGAGCAGCGGCGGCTACTCCCTGGAAGAGGTCGAACTCGCCGAGCCCGGCCCCGGCGAGCTGCGCGTGAAGATCGCCGGGACGGGTCTGTGCCATACGGAGGTGCTGGCCCGCTCCGAGATGTACGCCCCGATGCTGCCGATGGTGCTCGGGCACGAGGGCGCCGGGGTGGTGGAGGCGGTCGGGCAGGGAGTGTCGGGCATCAAGCCAGGCGACCACGTGGTGCTCTCCTTCGACTCCTGCGGCGACTGCTCCAACTGCCGTGGCAGTCACCCGTCCTGCTGCGAGACCTTCACCCCCCGCAACCTCATCGGGCGCCGTACGGACGGCTCCACGCCGGTCCGCGACAACGAGGGAAAGCAGGTCGCGGCCCGCTGGTTCGGCCAGTCGTCCTTCGCCACCCACGCCATCGCCACCGCACGCAACGCGGTGGTCGTGGACCCCTCGCTGCCGTTGGAGAAGCTGGGGCCGCTGGGGTGTGGCGTGCAGACCGGCGCGGGGGTGGTGCTGCGCGCGCTGCGGGTCTGGGCCGGGTCGAGCATCGTGGTGCTGGGCGTCGGTGCGGTCGGCCTCTCCGCGGTGATGGCGGCCCGGGTCGCCGGCGCGGCCCGGATCATCGCGGTCGACCTCAACGACGGCAGGCTCTCGCTGGCGCGCGAGCTCGGCGCCACCGACACCGTGCGCGGCGATGTGGCGGACCTGGCCGAGCAGATCCAGAAGGCGGCAGGCGGCGGCGTACAGTTCGGCCTGGACACCACCGGCGTTCCGGCGGTCATCTCCGCCGGGATAGCGGCGCTGCGGACCACCGGGACGATGGGGCTGGTCGGCATGCAGAACGGTCTGCTGGAGCTCGACGCCCTGGCGCTGGGCACCGGCAAGACGCTGATGGGCATAGTCGAGGGCGACGCGGTTCCGCAGGACTTCATCCCGCAGCTGATCGACCTCTGGCAGCAGGGCCGCTTCCCGTTCGACCGGCTGCTCAAGACCTATCCGCTGAGCGGGATCAACGAGGCCGAGAAGGACATGCTGGCGGGCCGGGTCGTCAAGCCCGTTCTCGTCCCGTAGGTCTTCCTGCAGGACTTCCTGCAGGTCTTCCCGTAGGTCTTCCCGTAGGTCTGAACCCCACGCCGACGGGTGCGCGTTGGCCGGGGCCGCGGTGGAACCGGGCCCCGGTGGCACTCGTCCCGCGCGACAGCGCAACCGGCGGACATCCGGCCCGGAACCGGTGCCGCCTCCTGCCGACCGGCAGGTCGGACGGACCAGCCGGACGGCGACGGCGACGGCCGCCGGATCCCACGGCGTGCGGCGCACGTCCCGGTCGTGAACGACATGCTGCGGCCAAGTGCCCCTCCGGGCCGGGCCCGGATGTCGACCAACAGCACGACGATCCGGGAGAGACCGAATCCATCGGCCACGAGGGCACCCTCGGCAGGGATGCGGGATCGATCCTGGTAGTCGGCTCAGCGCATGACGTCGACGAGATGAGACAACCATGCTGAATCCAGCAAGACTCGGACTGACGCTGCCGGACGAGACTCTGCCCGAACGGCTCGAGACGGCCATTGCGACGGCAGGCCACTGCCCGGAACCCTGGCTGGACTCCGGTCTGGGCCCTCTGCTCACCAGAGCCGGCAAGCGTCTGCGCCCCGCTCTGGTCTTCGCGGCGGCAGGCTGCGGCACGGCGATGGACCTGGCGAAGGCGGTCTCCTGCGCGGCGGCGGTGGAACTGATCCATCTCAGTTCGCTCGTCCACGACGACCTGATGGACGACGCGGACAGCCGTGGCGGCGTCCAGACCCTGCACGTGAGCATGGGGCTCGAGGCGGCCGTCCTCGGCGGTGACCACCTGATGGCCGCCGGAGGGCGGCTCGCCTCTGCGGTCTCGGCGGCCGCCGCCGACACCTGCCTGGAGGCGTACGCCGACATGTGCACGGGCCAGGCCCGGGAGACGGCCAACCGCTTCCGGACCGACGTCACGGTCGACGGGTACCTCCACGCGGTGAACGGCAAGACGGCCGCGGTCATGCGGGCCTCCTGCAAGCTGGGGGGCCTGTGCGGTGGTCTGCCGGACACCCAGGTCGACGCGCTCGCGCGCTTCGGCGAATCGCTGGGCATGCTCTTCCAACTGGTCGACGACCTCATGGACGTGGTCTCGACCGAGCAGCTGTGGAGCAAGCCCGTCGAACACGACCTGGCCAACGGCGTCTACACGGTCTGCGTACTCGCCGCGATACGGCAGCAGCCCGTCCGGATGCGTGCCCTCCTCGGCCCCGGCATGACCCCCGAGCAGGTCAGCGAGGCGTATGCCCTCGCCCGGCAGTACGGCGTGCCGACCGCCATGGATCTGATCGAGCGGTACCTGCGGGAGGCCGACCGGGCGATGGCGGCCCTCCCCTCCTCGCCGGCGCGGTCCCAACTCGCCGCCCTCCCACGGCGGTACGTGACGAACGTGCTGGAGCGGCTGGTCGATCCGCGGTACCGGACTCTGCTGGCCGCGGCTTCCGCGGCCGCCACCCGGCCGGGCCCGGCCGACTCGGTCGGCGTCCTCGTATGAGTGCCCGCTCGTGTGTCCCCGGATCGGCGAGGAGTCGGTGGTGAACCCGGGGAACGTCTTCGTGTGCGCCGGGCGTGTCGATACCGCCTGCGATGACCGGGAACCGGGGGAACTCGCCGTCGCGACCGGGATCCGTGACGGCTCCGGACGGGCGCACCGGTTTCCGGCGGCCCCGCTCCTCGCCACGGCACCCGAACGACGCGGCCTGCGCACCCGCCTGGCGGGCATGACCGCCGCCGGAACGGCCGACGCGGCCGAGGTGCGCGTCGCCCCCGCCACCGCGCCCCTGGTCCGGCCGGCGGCCGGCCGGCCGGTGCGCGCCCTGCGGGGTCCGGGACCGGTGACGGTCGCCGAACGGGCGATCACCGAGGAAACGATCCGCTTCAACCTGCCCAAGGAGGTGCGTTGATGGCAGTCGACACGGATGTGCTGTCGTCGGTCCGCGGCTCGCGTGACCTTCGGCTCCTCGACAGCGCGGAGCTGGCCGGACTGGCCGCGCGGATCCGCCGGTACCTGGTGGAACGCGTGTGCCGGACGGGCGGGCACCTCGGCCCGAACCTGGGCGTGGTCGAGCTGACCATCGCGCTGCACCGGGTCTTCGACTCGCCGCGGGATCCGATCCTGTGGGACACCGGCCACCAGGCGTACGTGCACAAACTCCTGACGGGCCGCGTGGCGGAGTTCGCCCGGCTTCGCCAGGCCGGAGGTCTGTCGGGCTATCCCAGTCGCGTGGAGTCCGAGCACGACTTCATCGAGAACTCGCACGCCTCCACCGCTCTTTCCTACGCGGACGGCATGGCGAAGGCGTTCCGGCTGAGGGGGGAGCACGACCGTACGGTCGTCGCCGTCGTGGGCGACGGTGCGCTGACCGGTGGGATGTGCTGGGAGGCGCTGAACAACATCGGGGCGGCGGGCGACCGGCCCCTGGTGGTCGTGGTCAACGACAACGGGCGTTCGTACGCTCCGACGGTCGGCGGCTTCGCCGAGCACCTCACCCGGCTGAGAACCCGGCGGGGAGTCCGTTCCCTGTTCGAGGACATCGGCCTGGACTACCTGGGGCCGGTCGACGGACACGACCTTGAGGCGCTGGAGGAGGCGTTCACGCGGGCACGCGACCTCCGGAGGCCCGTGGTGGTGCACTGCGTCACCGAGAAAGGGCGCGGCTACCGGCCGGCCGAGACGGACGAGGCGGACCGGTTCCACGCCATCGGTGTGGTGGATCCGTCCACCGGACGGCCGGCCGTGCGCGGCACGACGTCATGGACCGACGTGTTCGGCTCCGAACTGCTGAACCTGGCCGATCGGCGGGACGACCTGGTGGGGATCACCGCCGCGATGCTGCGCCCGACGGGCCTGCACCCGCTGGCGCGGCGGTATCCGCACCGCGTCGTCGACGTCGGGATGGCCGAGCAGCACGCGGTCACCTCGGCGGCCGGGATGGCGATGGCGGGCCTGCACCCCGTGGTCGCCATCTACGCCACCTTCCTCAATCGCGCGTTCGACCAGGCGTTGATGGATGTGGCCCTGCACCGTCTCCCGGTGACCTTCGTCCTGGACCGTGCCGGTGTCACGGGGGAGGACGGCCCGAGCCACCACGGCATGTGGGACCTGTCCCTGTTCCGGCTGCTGCCCGGTGTCCGGATCGCGGCGCCGCGCGACGCGGCCACCCTGCGACGGGAGCTGGCCGAGGCGGTGGACGTGGACGACGGCCCGACGCTGGTGCGCTTCCCCAAGGGCCCGGTCGGCCCGGACGTGCCGGCCGTGGACCGGATCGGCGGGCTCGACGTACTGCGGCAGGCCCCGGGCGGGGACATCCTGCTGGTGTCGGTGGGCGCGATGGCCCCCGTCTGCCTGGCGACCGCGGAGCTGCTGGCGCGGCACGGCATCGGCGTCACGGTGGTGGACCCCCGGTGGGTCGTACCGGTCGATCCCGCGCTGCTGCCGATGGCGCGCGACCACCGGCTGGTGGCCGTCGTCGAGGACGGCCACCTCACCGGCGGCGTCGGCTCGGCCGTGGCCGACCTGCTGCGCGACCACGACATCGGCACCCGGCTGCGCACCTTCGGCCTGGCTCCGCGGTTCCTGGCCGCGGGAAAGCGCCAGGACCTCCTCGCCGAACAGGGTCTCCACCCCGAAGCACTGGCGCGGCAGCTCGCCGGGAGCCTCGACGCGCCCGACTGGCCGGTCCCCCGTGCGGAGGCGGGACGCCCCCGCACAGAGACAGAGGAGGTGGTGGGCCGATGAGCGGCCCCACCATGCTCGGCATGCCGGGTATGCCCGTCTCCGCGTCGAACGTACCGGCGCCGCGGCGTGTCACCCGTCAGCTGTCGGTCGGTGCGGTCGGCGTGGGCGGCGAACACCCGGTGTCGGTGCAGTCCATGACGACCACGGTCACCGCCGACGTCAACGCGACGCTGCGGCAGATCGCCGAACTCACCGCCGCCGGCTGCGACATCGTCCGGGTCGCCTGCCCCTCGCAGGACGACGCCGACGCCCTGCCGCAGATCGCCCGCAAGTCCAAGATCCCGGTGGTCGCGGACATCCACTTCCAGCCGAAGTACGTGTTCGCCGCGATCGAGGCGGGCTGCGCCGCGGTCCGCGTCAACCCCGGCAACATCAAGAAGTTCGACGACAAGGTCAAGGAGATCGCCCAGGCGGCGCGCGACCACGGCACCCCGATCCGTATCGGTGTCAACGCCGGCTCACTGGACCCCCGGCTGCTGAGGAAGCACGGCAGGGCGACACCCGAGGCACTGGCCGAGTCCGCCCTGTGGGAGGCGTCGCTCTTCGCGGAGCACGACTTCCACGACCTCAAGATCTCCGTGAAGCACCACGACCCCGTCGTGATGATCCACGCCTACGAACTGCTGGCGGCCCGGTGCGACTACCCGCTCCACCTCGGCGTCACCGAAGCCGGGCCCGCCCTCCAGGGAACCGTCAAGTCCGCCGTCGCCTTCGGCGCGCTGCTCCGCCAGGGAATAGGGGACACCATCAGGGTCTCCCTCTCCGCACCGCCGGTGGAGGAGATCAAGGTGGGACTCCAGATCCTGCAGTCCCTCGGCCTTCGGCCGCGCAGACTGGAGATCGTCTCCTGCCCGTCCTGCGGCCGCGCCCAGGTCGACGTCTACAAGCTCGCCGAGGAGGTCACCGCCGGTCTCGAAGGCCTGCCCGTGCCCCTCCGCGTCGCCGTCATGGGCTGTGTCGTCAACGGCCCGGGCGAGGCCCGGGAAGCCGACCTCGGTGTGGCCTCCGGCAACGGCAAGGGCCAGATCTTCGTCAAGGGCCAGGTCGTCAGGACCGTCCCCGAATCGAAGATCGTCGAGACCCTGATCGACGAAGCCCTCCGCCTCGCCGAGCAGATGGGCACCGAGGAGCAGACAGGCACCGCCGAATCCCGGGCGGCCGCCGACGGCCCGAAGGTCACGGTCGTGACATGACGGTCCGCGACGCGCCACCACACGGACCAAGCCATCGTCCCTGACCTGGAAGGACGTCGATGACCAGCATGCGGGCGGGCACAGGGCTCGTCGACACGCAGCGCCCCGACGGGTCGCGGGGACGGTGGCAGGACACCCAGGAGGAGACCGCCCACGCCCTGCAGACCCTGCCGGCCGCCTGCACACCACCGGATCGCGACGTGGTGCACGCCGCGTCCCACGGGTGCGGCTTCCGGCACTCGGTCCGGCCGTCGGCAGTCCCGAGGTCAGGGCCGCCCTCGACGCCGTCGCGGGCCGACGTGCCCCGGCCGGTGACGGCGTCGGGACAGCGGCATGACGACACAGCGGCATGACAACACAGCGGCCTGGCGTCAAGGACGCGCGGGTTTCGCGTCCCACAGGATCGACGCCTCCCTGCCGGCTCCGTCCGGCGTGGCCCACAGTCCCGTCAGGAGAGGAAGAACGCATGCTGAGCGCGGCTGATGGCATCGTGCCTATCGACGGCACGACAACGCGTCTGCACCGCGTCGACGGTCTTGACGCGCGGGCCCGGCAGGCCGTGGAGATCGTGGGCCTCATCCCGTTCACACCGGCCGGCGAGGTCGTTGCCGTACGGGTGGACCGGGGGATCGAGCTCCCAACTCTTCCGCCGTCCGGACGTCCTCCGCGAGCTGACCGAGGAGCCGGGACTCATACCGACAGCGCTGGACGAGGTCCTCCGGTACGAGTGCCCGGTGCCGGTCGGGGTCCGGCGGTTCGCCACGGCGGGGCGATACGGCGGTGCCGTTGGTCAGCGCCGCCTGGACGATGCGGATGGCCTCGTCGGTGTCGATGCCGGCGCCGGCGATGACGGCGGCGTACTCGACGGCGGCGCGGCGTGCCCGTTCGCGCCCCTTCTCGCCGGCCGCGGACACGAACGAGCCGGCCGCCCCGCGGGGCTCGATCAGCCCTGCCTCCTCCAGCTCTCGGTAGGCCCGGCCGACGGTGTTGACGGCCAGGCCGAGGTCTGCGGCCAGGCGGCGGATGGTCGGGCCCGCCGGTACGGCCCCGGACCGTCAACCGCGGCGCCGGAAGGCCGGTTGACGGTGTAGATGAGGGCGACCGTGATGATGAACGCGGCCAGCAGGAAATCAGCGGCCAGACGGGTACGTCGCCGGGCCGCCAGACGCGTGGCCAGCAAGGGTGTCGGGCGGACGTCGGCCAGGCCGTGTCGGGCCAACCAGACGCCGGCCCGCTCAAGATCCGCCGGACGCACCGACTGGTCACCATCCGGAGTCGTTCCTTTCGGCATGACGCCCCCTTGTCGCATGGGGCGCCGGCGCCGGTCAGGCGTCATCGCTTTGATCGAGAAGTACGCCGTCTCCGTCTGTCACCTCCAGTGGTGGATCCGCACGAGCTCGCCGGCCGGGCAGCGGTCGGCATCGAGCAGGCGTGCCGCTCTCGAAGCACACGGAGGACGTCGGCATGCCTGCTGAGCGGGTCCTTCTCAGGGCATGGCTCGGGGGACCACACGCAGCGGAAGCCCGCTCGGCGACACGGAGACCTTCGCCACCTCGGTCACCTCGGTCCCGGGCACGGGTCGCAGCTCCCAGCGGGGTGCGATGGCCGCCAGGCCGAGCATGACCGCGGTCCAGGCGTAGCGGTCGCCGATGCACTGGCGGTTCCCCGCCCCGAAGACGAAGTAGGCGTTGCGGGGGATCTTCTCGGCGCGGCCGGGCAGCCAGCGGTCGGGGTCGAGGCTCAGCGGGTCCTCGTAGATCGACGGGTCCCGGTGCATGGCGATGGGGCTGACGAGCACCTGGGTGTTCGCCGGGATGGGCACCCCGCCGAGCGTCACGTCCTTCACCGTGCTCCTGATGAGGAGCCAGAACGCGTAGAGGCGGAACACCTCCTTCGCCACGCGTCCGGTGTAGTCGAGCGCCATCAGGTCGTCGAGGTTCGCGGGCCGGTCACCGATCGTCGCCCTCACCTCGGCGGCGACACGGTCGGCCACGTCGGGTCTCCGGCTGAGCTGGTACATGGTCCACGCCAGGGCGTTGGCGGTGGTGTCCCGGCCGGAGAGCGCGATGGTGATCACCTGGTCCCGGATCAGGCGATCACTCATGGAGTCGCCGGTGTCCGGATCGGTGGCGTGGATCAGCATGGACATCAGGTCTCCGCCGTCCGCGCCGGTGGCCCGGTAGTCGTCGACCGCGCGCTCGCAGCTCTCCCAGATGTTCCGCATCGCGGCGGTGAACCTCCGGTTCGCCGGTGTCGGCAGCTTCTCCATCAGTCCCAGTGGGGCCAGGGTGCGCTTGATGATGCCGTCCTGGACGGTCGGGAAGGACTCTTCCAGGGCGTGGGCGGCCTCCTGACCGAGGTGCGAGGAGAAGAACGTCCGGGCGACGAGCGTGAGGGCCGTCTGCTGCATCTCGTCGTCCATGGAGACGGCCTGTCCCGGCTGCCACGACTCGGCCCGCTCGGTCAGACAGGCGCTCATGATCTCGGCGTAGCGGGCTATCTGCTTGCGGTGGAAGGCGGGTTGCATCTGCCGCCGCTGCTGCAGATGGAACTCGCCACTGCTCACGCTGGCCAGCCCGTCGCCGACGAACTCGCGGACCTTTTCCCAGAAGACGCCCTTGTCGTAGTCGCTCGCGTCGTTCACGAAGACCCGTCGGATGAGGTCGGGGTCGTTGACGACGTACGCCGGTTTCGGCCCGAAGCCGATGCGGACCACAGGGCCCTGGGCCCGCAGGCTCTGGAAGAAGTCGAGGGGCCTGCGGCCGAGCTGGACCAGATGCCCGAGTACGGGCAGCCGACCGGGCGCGTCCGGAACGGGTACCGGTACCGGCGACGGCCCGGGGAGCTGCCGGGCTTCCGCGATCCCGTCTGAGCTGTTCATCTCACGGCCTCCTCGGGCTCGCGCGGGAAGTCCCCGGATCTCCCGGCCCGCCGACCGGCGTTCTCGACGAGCGGGGGGCGGCCGCCGGGCAGAGTCGTGTGCCACAGCGGTGAACCGCCGGACGCGGTGCGCCCACCGGGCCCGCCGGGCCGGAGGAGGGCGATCACGTGTTCCCACCGCTCGGCCACGCCGATGCCCTTCCGTGTGAAGGCTTCTGCAAGCATGTGCGTCCCTGCTCGGCGACGTCTCCCACAACGGATATCGAGGCGGTGCCGTGCGCCGCAATCCCCGCTCCGTTCCACTGGCCGGTCGGCATGGCAGATGTGGCCGATCGGCCACATCCGGCCCGGCCGGACCCTCCGCACCCCTGAACGCGACGGCTTCCCGCGGCACCGAGCCGGTCGTCCCACCACGCGTCGACTGCTCCCGGCGCCGCTCGGTGTGGAGGCACCCGACAGGATGCAAGGGAACCGTCCGGTAACCCGGACAGGCATGGGCCAAGGGCAATACTCTTTGTCATGCCTGAGTGAGGCCCGGGCGGGGGCCGAGACAGCGCGGAGCGTCACGGGGGGGCGAGCGGTGGACAGAGGGCTTGTACAGGGTTTGTGTGCCCTTTCCTTAAGCGGCTTACTGCTCGTCACGGGATGTTCGGGCGGTGTCGAGCCCGGCGGCGGGAAGGCCACGGGAGAACCGAAGGCCACCAAGGCGCCCGCCAAGGGCGACGGAGCCTCGGGGGCCTCGGACAGCGATGCCGCGGCCGATCCCAGCCCCGCTCCCACCAGGCTCGACTTCACCCCCGACCCGGCCCGCGCCCCGAAGTCCCGCGCGGACGCCGTGCGTCTGGCCGAGAAGGTCGCCGCGGGTCCGGAGCTGTGGGGCGCCGGTTACGTCCTCGCGTCCCCGGACAGTGATCCGGGCTCCTGGCCGGTCCTCGACGACGCATGCGTCTGGCAGCGTGAGCCCGTACCCGACGGCGTCCTCGCCAGCATCACCCGCTACAGCGAACTCCCCGCCGCCGACGGCAAGGGCCCGATCAGGGTCTCCGCGACCGTCACCGTCCACAAGGACGTGGACGGCGCCGACTGGGAGCAGGCATCGACCCTGGAAGAGGCGCTGCGCTGCCCCGAGCAGGTGCTGCACGCGGGGGAACGGGTCTCCGGCCTCACCTCCATCGGCATGCCGCTCGGCAGGAACGGCAACGAGTACGCCGAGGACTCGATCTACGAGACCGGCCTGTACCAGAGCGACACCAAGGGCGGCCCGTACCCCTACGCGTGGACCCAGGCCCGTATCGGCCAGGTCACCGTCGCCGCCACCGGCCGGGCCTCCAAGGGACGCACCGACGCGGAGCTCAGCCAGGCGATGGCCGAGACGCAGAGCACCATGCTGATCCGCCTGGAGGGCGAGCTGGAGGCCGCCGGGTGACCGCCGCACTGCTGCCCTCCGACCCCTCCTCCCTCGCCGGGTACCGCCTGCTCGGCAGGCTCGGCGCCGGTGGCATGGGCGTGGTGTACCTCGGCCGTACGAACGAGGGCGCGCTGTCCGCGATCAAGGTCATCAAGGCCGAGTACGCCGAGGACCCCCAGTTCCGGGCCCGCTTCCGGCGTGAGGTCGACGCCGCGCGACGGGTCAGCAGCCCCTGGGCGGTGCCCGTCACCGGCGCCGACCCGGACGCCGCCGAACCCTGGCTCGCCACCGCCTTCGTCCCCGGGCCCTCGCTCGCCGAAGCCATCGCCGAGTGCGGGCCGCTCCCCACCCGCAGCGTGCGCGTTCTCGCCAAGATGCTCGCCGGAGCGCTGGCCGAGGTGCACGCGGCCGGTCTGGTGCACCGGGACGTCAAGCCCGGCAACGTGCTGCTCGCCGTGGACGGGCCGCGGCTCATCGACTTCGGAATCGCGCGCACCGCCGACGACACGGCCATCACCTCCGCCGACGTGGTCGTCGGCACCCCCGGCTTCCTCTCGCCCGAACAGGCCGAAGCCCGTGCCGACGGACTCGGCCCGCCCAGCGACATCTTCTCGCTGGGCTGTCTGCTGGCGTACGCGGCGGCCGGACGCCCGCCCTTCGGTACGGGCGCGGTCGACGCCCTGCTCTACCGCACGGTCCACGACGAGCCCGACCTCGGGGGCATCGACGAGGAACTGCTCGTGCTGCTGCGGCCGTGCCTCGCCAAGGACCCGGCCGACCGTCCTTCGGCGGCCGGCCTGCACGAGCTGATCATCGAGGACGCCCCGGGGGAACCGGCGGGGTGGCTGCCGGAGAACGTCGTACGGAACATCGCCGAGCGTTCGGCCGCGATGCTCGCCCTGCCGGACATCGACCCGACCGTCGCCGAGACGCCGTCCGGAGCGGAAGCCGGGACGGCGGGGGCCGGGCCCTCGCCCAGCCGGCGGCGGTTCCTCATCGCGGCGGCCGGAGGCGCGGTACTGGCGGCGGGCGGCGGTGCAGCGGCCTGGGCCGCCCTGAGCGGGGACGACGCGAAGCGCTCGGGGCCGGTGGCGGGCGGCTCCCGGGACTGGATCATCGGCGTGCAGGCGGATCTGAGTGGCCCTCAGAAGGCCCTGGGTCAGGCGCAGGAGCGAGGCGCGCGGCTCGCGGTCGAGCAGTTCAACGCCCGTAGGAACAAGCCCTTCACGCTCACGCTGAAGACGGCCGACGACCGGGGCGACGTGAACCGGGCCCGCACCGTCGCCCGCGCTTTCGTCGAGAACCGGGATGTGCTCGCCGTCCTCGGCCCGACGGCCGACGACCCCGCCCGCGCCGTCATCGGCGTGTACGACGAGGCGCTGCTCCCGCTGATCTCCGTATCCGCCGGTACGAGCATCCTGGCCACCAGCGCGAACCGCTCGTTCCTGCACGCCCGCCCCAGCGATCTGGAGGCCACCGCCTCCATCGCCGTGTTACTGAACGCCGGCAGGAGGGCGGCGGGCGCGGAGTACGCCTCCGGGGCAGCGGCCACCGGCCCCTCCCGGAGGCCCGGTCTGCTCATGGACCGCACCGCCGCCGACTACGCCTGGGAGTCCGTCGGCTCCATCAACCTGTGGTTACGGGAACAGGGCCGGGTGCCGTATCCGCGGGTCGTCCCGGCCGGCACCGAGGCCTTCCGGCCCGTCGTCGCCGACATGCTGGAGGCGGGCGCCGACGCCTTCGTCTACGGCGGGTACGCGGCGGGCGCGGCGGCGTTCGCGCGCGAACTGGCCGCGGCCGGCTTCGACGGGCCGAGATACACCCCGGGAGCCGCGCTGACGACGGAGTTCCTCGACGCGGCGGGCGAGGCCGCCGAGGGCTGGCTGATCACCAGCACCTGCGTCGACCCCGCCGAACTGCCCGCGGCGGCCGGCTTCGCCGCCGCCTACCGCAAACGCTTCGGCAGCGCGCCCGGCTACTACGCGGCGGAGGCGTACGACGTCGTCAACCTGGTCGCGGGCGGTCTGCGCAAGGCCGGGAAGCGGCCGACGCGCGCCGAACTGACCGCGTCGCTGCGCAAGACCACCCATCAGGGTGTGACCAAGAAGTTCGCCTTCGAGCCCGAGACCGGGTCCTTCCTCGCCTCCGGGAGCGGCGGGGTCTTCGGCCACCTGGTCGACGGCGGCAGGTTCCGGTTCCTGGGCCCGGCTCCCGTCCCGTCCTCCTCGGCGTCCTAGGGCTGCCCGGCCGTGCCCGTCGCCGCCCTGCGCTCCGGGGACCCGTCGGCCGTCGGCGGTCACCGGCTGCTGGGCCGGCTGGGCGCGGGCGGCATGGGCGTGGTCTATCTGGCCCGTACGCCGGGCGGTGCGCTGGTCGCGCTCAAGGTGATCCGCGCCGAGTACGCCGCCGATCCCGCGTTCCGGGTGCGCTTCCGGCGCGAGGCGGAGGCGGTGGGCCGACTCGGCGAGCAGGTTGCCGAACGGCCCGGCGGACGCTGGCTGGTGCCGGTGACCACCGCCGATCCGGAGGCCCGCGAGCCCTGGCTGGCCACGGCGTACGTTCCCGGGCCGTCGCTCACCGACGCGGTCGCGCGGTACGGGTCGCTGCCGCCTCGGAGCGTACGGGTACTCGGTGCCAGGCTGGCCGAGGCCCTGGCGGAGGTGCACGCGGCCGGTCTGGTGCACCGGGACGTCAAGCCCGGCAACGTACTGCTCGCCCTGGACGGGCCGCGGCTGATCGACTTCGGTATCGCGCGCTCGGCGGACGCGACCGCGCTCACCGCGAGCGATGTGGTGATCGGCTCCCCGGGCTATCTCTCACCCGAACAGGCACAGGCGGGCCGGGCGGAACGGGTCGGCCCGCCGGGCGATGTCTTCTCGCTGGCCTGCGTCCTCGCCTTCGCCTCGACCGGCCGCCGCCCCTTCGGCACCGGCACCCCGGCGGCCGTCCTCTACCGCACGGTGCACGAGGCCCCCGAACTCACCGGCGTACCGGACCCGCTGCTGACCCTGCTGACCGCCTGCCTCGCGAAGGAGCCCGGAGACCGGCCCTCGGCGCAGGAGGTCCGCGCCGCTCTCGACCCGGGTGCGACGGCCGAGGGCGGGTGGCTGCCGGCTCCCCTGCCGGGCCTGATCGCCGAGCGGGCGGCACGGGTGCTGGAGCTGCCGGTGCCCGAGGTCCCGGACCTGGACGAGGCGCGGGCGGAGGCGGCGGTACGGCCGTCGCGGCGTCGCTTCATGACCCTCGGGGCGGTCGCCGGGGTGCTGGGGGTCGGTGGCG
>NZ_VJZE01000759.1 GCF_009377205.1 Streptomyces phyllanthi | reverse complement strand
CTCGGCGTGAGAGCGGGAGAGACGGCCGGCGGGGGAGGGGAGTTCAACCCCGCCGGCCGTGGTCCTACAGCGTCACGGGCAGGTCGCGGCCGAGCCACTCGGTGTAGAACGTCGCCAGGTCGGGTGTGAAGTCGACCTCGACCGGAAAGGTCGGCGGGACGCAGTCGACGTCGAGGAGCGTGCCGCTGGCCGGGCAGAGGAACTCGCGGATCTCGACCAGGCCGGGATCGATGGTGAGGTGTTCCTCGGGGTAGATCTCGAGGAAGTCCTCGCGGGTGCGCCGGACGATCACCCGGCAGTGCATCTTCCAGTTCCCGTTCCAGGGGCCGAGTTCCGCACCCGCCTTCGTCTTGACGATGGCCTTGCCGTCCTTGGCGACGATGAACAGGTTCTCCCCGAGGGGAAGCAGGATCTGCTCGTCCCAGTCGACGAGTTGCTGCAGTGCGACGAGCGTTTCGGCGAAGCGGGACTCGTCCTTCGGGGCCCGCATCAGGCCGAGCAGTTCCTCCCAGGACAGCTTGCGCTGCACCAGGGCTGTCGTCGTCTCCTGGCCGGAGAGACGCGAACGGTCGTTGTCCTCGGTCATGGTTGTGCCCTTCAGGAAGCGGAGGTCGGCCGTGGGCGGCTGGACGAGCTCGGGTAGACGAAGCCGACGGGCGCGGGAGCGGAGAAGTCCGGCTCGCCGGTCTCGGTGTAGGGGAACGCCTCGAGCTGCCAGAACGCCTTGTACTGGGTGACGAGGGCGTCGGACAGCTTCGCCGAGCGGGCGAAGGCGTGGTGCACCATGTCCGAGACCTCGCCCGCGGCGGCGCGGGCGCGTTCGGCCTCCCACCACTCGGCGGCGGGCACCGACTCGGCCAGCCGGGCCTGCCGCCGCCGGTCGCGTTCGGCTTCGGTCTCCGTGTCGGAGCCGGTGTAGCCGTAGGCCGCGCGCGCACCCCCGGTGGTCATCAGCCCGTTGGCGAGGTCCTTCTCGATGGCGGGGGCCTCGCGCTCCAGCGGGTCGCCGTAGCCCGCGCCGCCGTAGTACAGCACGCCGAACAGGTCGCCTTCCCGCAGGTTCGGTGACCACTGGTTGTCCGGACCGCAGTACCAGTCCTCGGCGGTGATCGTGCCGTCCTGGAGCATGCGCTCGGCCTCTTCGAGGCTGGAGGGCAGCTTCTCGCCGCGGGCGATGAGGTCCGCGACGTTGGTTCCGGTGGCCCACAGGCACTTCCAGCCGGCCGGCGGGTAGCCGCCGAAGAGTCCCTTGTGGAACACGCCGCCGTTCATGCACCCGGATCCGGACAGGGTCACGTTGACCACGTCGGAGCCCTTCACCATCCACAGCGACTGCCAGCCGGACCCGCCGCGGAACCGCCCGTAGCCCTGGTGGTCGGGGACGAAGCTGCGGCCGAGGTAGACGTTCGGGCCGGTCAGCTCCCAGACCTCGGCGTCGCCCTGGATGCCTTCGGAGTTCCAGATCGGGCTGCCGCAGTCCATGCCGTCGGCGACACCGCGGGCGCCGAAGCTCTCGCCCGCCATCTCGAAGTTGTTGTAGCCGGTCGGTCCGCCGAACTGGTCGAAACCGGTGACCCCCACCATGCAGGTCGGGGTCGACATCAGGATCTCCTCGGTGAATCCCCTGGCGTACCAGCTGATGCCCATCAGCCGCCAGACGTTGGCGAAGATCGGGATGAGGGTCCACCAGGCCAGCGAGGTCGCCACGCCCTGGTAGTTGGCGTTGACGATCGATCCCTCGGGCAGGTACTGCTTCACCGCCAGATAGGCGCCGTCGTTGACCCGGCCGTCGTAGTTGAGCAGTTGGGTCAGGGTGATCCAGAAGCCGCCGTTCATCGGGCCCGGGGCGCAGTTGAACGGGTGGAAGCTCCAGCCGGTCGAGCCCTCGTAGTCGAGTTCTATACGGCCCTCATCGGTGACCGTCATCTCCTGGCGTACTAGGTCGATGAAGTCGTTCTTGGCCAGCGGATGCACGAACGGTACGTGGCTGCGCTTGTGGACGGGCATGGTCAGCCCGCGGTAGGTGCCGGGCACCATCGTCGTGCGGACCCGCTTGAGGAACTCCCGGCGGCCTTCCTCGATCAGCTCCTTCGTGGCCTGCTGGTAGTAGTCCAGGCCGAACTCGTCGATGATCCCGGTGAGCGCCTCCCGGACCATCAGACAGCCGGACAGCTTGGCCTTGTCGTCGAGGATCCACCAGTTGGCGTTCCTGAGGCCCATGCGCAGCCGCAGCATGTAGTCGTGACGGAAGTGGTCGTCCTCGCCGACCTTCTCCGCGCTGATGTGCAGTCCCTCGCCGTAGCGGTCCGGGGTGAGCACCGACATGCCCGGCCCCTCGTAGGTGCCCGCCTCCAGCTCGTGGGCGACCGCGCCGACCCAGGCGATGAGTTCGTCGCCGTGGAAGACCGGGATGACCGTCATGACGTCCGGTGTGTGCACGCCGCCGGCCCACACCTCGTTGTTCTCGAAGATGTCCCCGGGCCTGATCTGCGGGTTGTCCTCGTACCCGTTCTTGATCATGAACTTGTTGACTTCCTCCCCCTCGTGAACGAGGGGGATTCCTACGGCTCGCGCCGTGGGGTTTTCTGCTTCATCGCCGACTGCCCGCCCGGAGTTCTCCGTTGAGGTCTTACACCAGCTCCACAGACAGACAC
>NZ_VJZE01000758.1 GCF_009377205.1 Streptomyces phyllanthi | reverse complement strand
TCCCCGATCCATCCCGCACCTCCGCAGGCCCCGGCGCACCGCCGCCGGGGCCCCGCGGCGCGTACCCCGGAACCCGAGGAGACCCTGACCATGGCCTCTGTGCCCGATGACGCACCGGAACTCCCCGTGCCCGCCCTCGGCGGGGGCTGGGCGCTGCGTCCGGTCGCCGAACCCCCGGGCTCCCCGCGCAGCCGCGCGTTCA
This sequence comes from Streptomyces phyllanthi, assembly GCF_009377205.1. Taxonomy (GTDB): domain Bacteria; phylum Actinomycetota; class Actinomycetes; order Streptomycetales; family Streptomycetaceae; genus Streptomyces; species Streptomyces phyllanthi. Next base: position 2,452 of record NZ_VJZE01000758.1, on the reverse strand, counting down.
CCGCGGCACGTGACCGTGACGGCGACGCACCGACGATCGTCCTGCGGATCCACCGGGTGCTCCACCATCCCCTGCACGCCTGCTATCCGTTCGGCGCGCACGATCTCGCCGTCGAGCTCGATCCCGCTGTCGGCCTCCCCGTCGACCTCGACTCCGTACCGGCGGATCCCGCCCCGCCCGCCGCTCTGCTCCGCGCACTCGTCCCCGCGCTCTTCGCGGCCTCCCCGGACTGCCGTCGTGTCATCGCCGCTCCGGACGAGGACGACGTCCGTGCCCAGGACGTCCTGGAGGCCGGAGGGTTCCGCCGGATCGCCGAGGCGGACCTGCCCGGCCGCTCCGTCGTCCTGTTCGCCGCCGAACCACCGGGAATCGCAGGCCTGCCCACGGCACTCGACGACATGCCGCACTGATCGCGCGTACGTCCCACCGTGCCGTGTACGTCTCTTACCGCCCGTGCCGTGTACGTCTCGTCCCGCCCTGCCGGGTACGTGTCTCTCGCCCGCGTACCCCCTCACCGGTCCCGCGTGCTGCACAGCGGCACACGGGCTATGGGCACCCGCCCGGTCCGGGCGAACGTGACGACGTGCTTGCTGCAACCGCCATCTCCCAGAGCGCCACCGACCCGCTGTCGGGGCTGGTCCTGCGCGACGTACCCGTGCCCGAGCCGAAGCCCGGCTGGTCCCGTGTCCGTGTCGTGGCCGCCGCGCTGAACATGCACGACCTGTGGACGCTACGGGGCGTGGGCCACCCGCCCGAGCGTCTCCCCGTCGTCCTCGGGTGCGACGCGGCCGGGTACGACGACGACGGCAACGAGGTCATCGTCCACCCGGTGATCGGCGACCCGGACGCCGGCCGCGGCGACGAGACCCTGGACCCCGACCGGGCGCTGCTGTCCGAGCGGCACGACGGGTCGTTCGCCGAGTACCTGGTCGTCCCCACCCGCAACCTGGTCCCCAAGCCCGCGTGGCTGTCGTTCGACGAGGCCGCCAGTCTGCCGGTCGCCTGGACCACGGCCTACCGGATGCTGTTCACCCAGGCCCGGATCACCGCGGGCGACCGGGTGCTCGTGCAGGGCGCGGGCGGTGGCGTCGCCTCGGCCGCGATCAAGCTCGCGGTGGCCGCGGGTGCCGTCGTCTACACGACCAGCCGCAGCGCGGACAAACGCGCCGAGGCCCTCACCTGGGGTGCCCGCGCCGCGGTGCCCACCGGCGAACGGCTGCCCGAGCGCGTCGACGTCGTGATCGAGACGGTCGGCGAGGCCACCTGGTCGCACTCGCTGAAGTCGCTGCGGCCCGGCGGCACGGTCGTCGTCGCCGGCGCGACCAGCGGGACGAACCCGCCCGCCGACCTGGGCCGGATCTTCTACCTCCAGCAGCGCGTCCTCGGCTCCACCGGCTGCACCCGCGCCGAGCTGGTCGCGATGCTGCGCCTGCTGGAGGCCACCGGGGTCCGCCCCGTGATCGACAGGACGCTCCCGCTGACCGACATCCACAAGGGCTTCCAGCTCATGATCGACGGCTCCCTCACCGGCAAGCTCGTCATCCACCCGCCGGCTCACCGGCCCGAGACCGGCCCCAGCAGTGAGGAACGCGCATGACCGCAGCAGCCGTAGGGCTGTCCCACTCACCCCTCATCGGCAGAAACGACCCGGCTCCGGAGGTCCTGGCCCGGGTCGGTGAAGCCGTCGCGGGGGCCCGGGAGTTCGTCCGCGCGTACGACCCGGAGCTGGTCGTGCTCTACGCGCCCGACCACTACAACGGCTTCTTCTACAAGGAGATGCCACCGTTCTGCCTGGGCACCGAGGCGCACGCCGTGGGCGACTTCGGTACGGGCGCGGGTCCGCTGTCGGTCGACACGGCCGCCGCGAAGGCCCTGGCCCAGGGGGTGCTCGCCCGCGGCGTCGACCTGACCGTCTCGGCCCGCATGACGGTCGACCACGGCTTCGCACAGCCCCTGGAAGTGCTCTTCGACGGTATCGACCGGGTGCCCGTGGTGCCCGTCTTCGTCAACGGCGTGGCCACTCCGCTCTGCCCGGTCAGCCGTGTCAGGGCCCTGGGGACGGCGATCGGGGAGGCCGCCGCGGAACTCGACCGCCGCGTCCTGTTCCTCGCCTCCGGCGGCCTCTCCCACGATCCGCCGGTGCCGGTCCTCGACGGGGCGCCGCCCAGGGTCGCCGACGCCCTGATCGAGGGGCACCCGCCGACGCCCGAACAGCGGGCGAGGGGCGAGCAGAGGGTCGTCCAGGCGGGGCGCGACTACGCCGCCGGGTCGACGGCGATGATCCCGATCAACCCGGACTGGGACAACCGGCTCCTCGACCTCCTGGAGAAGGGCGAACTGGCCGCGTTCGACTCCTGGAGCGTGGCGGAGATGGCGCGGGAGGGCGGCGGGTCCGCCCACGAGGTCCGCGCCTGGATCGCGGCGTTCGCCTCGCTCGCGGCCGCTTCGGAGC
>NZ_VJZE01000757.1 GCF_009377205.1 Streptomyces phyllanthi | reverse complement strand
GGATGGGTAGGGGCGGCGGGGGCGAGCAACACCCTGCGACACACCCACGCACCCCACTTCCAGCCGAACCGGTGACAGCACAGGTGAGTTCGCCCACAACAGCCCCTGCTGGAGGAGCGACCGGCCCTTTTGCGCCTTACGCTCGACGGACCGCACGACCCCCGTTTCCCGTCGCCAATATCTGTGGCCACCATCTGCCAGCGCGGAGGTTCCAGCTCTTATGAAGCTCACCGTCGTCGGCTGCTCGGGGTCGTTCCCGTCCGCGGAATCGGCCTGCTCGAGCTACCTCGTCGAGGCCGACGGCTTCCGGCTGCTCCTCGACATGGGCAACGGCGCCCTGGGCGAGCTGCAGCGCCACTGCGGTCTCTACGACCTCGACGCGATCTTCCTCAGCCATCTGCACGCCGACCACTGCATCGACATGTGCGCGTACTTCGTCGCGCGCTACTACCGGCACGACGGCGGCCGCTGCGACCCGCTCCCCGTCTACGGCCCCGAGGGCACCGAGCAGCGCCTGACCACCGCGTACGCCGACACCCCGTCCGCCTCCTCCATGAGTGAGGTCTTCGACTTCCACACGGTCAAACCGGGCACCTTCGAGATCGGCCCCTTCACCGTCCACACCGAGCGGGTCGCCCACCCCGTGGAGGCGTACGGCATCCGCGTCGAGCACGGCGGCCGCGTGCTGACGTACTCCGGTGACACGGGTGTCAGCCCCGCGCTGGAGGAACTCGCCCGCGACACGGACCTGTTCCTGTGCGAGGCCGCGTTCACCCACGGCAAGGAGGACATCCCGGACCTCCACCTCAACGGCCGCGAAGCCGGCGAGACGGCCGCCCGCGCCGGGGCCCGCCGCCTCGTCCTCACGCACATCCCGCCGTGGACGGATCCCCAGGTCAACCTCCGGGACGCGCGCGCGGTCTACGACGGACCGGTCGAGCTGGCGACGCCTCGGGTGTCGTACGAGATCTGAGAGATCCGAGTCCGAAGAGTCCGAAGACCCGGTGGCGCCCCGTCGTCGTACGGGGTCCGTTCCCGCGGAGATCCAGGACCGCGTACGCTGGGATGCCGAAGGCCCCCCGGAACCACCTGTCCTGGTCCCGGGGGGCCTTCCTTTTCACGCCGTACAGCTGTCCATCCGTACGGCGCAGCCTCTTACGCCTTGGTCAGGTCCTCGACCTCCTCCTCGGGCTCGCGGCCCGGGGTGGGGAGGTTGAAGCGGATGATGGCGAAGCGGAAGGTCACGTAGTAGATCGCGGCGAAGACCAGGCCGACCGGGATGATCAGCCAGGGCTTGGTGGCGAGGTTCCAGTTGAGGAAGTAGTCGATCGCACCCGCCGAGAAGCTGAAGCCGTGGTGCGCGCCCAGGGCCCAGGTGACGGCCATCGACAGGGCGGTCAGCAGCGCGTGGATCACGTACAGGACCGGCGCGATGAACATGAACGCGAACTCGATCGGCTCGGTGATGCCGGTGACGAACGAGGTCAGGGCCAGCGAGACCATCAGGCCGCCGACGACCTTGCGGCGCTCGGGGCGGGCGCAGTGCGTGATCGCCAGGGCGGCGGCCGGGAGGGCGAACATCATGATCGGGAAGAAGCCGGTCATGAACTGACCCGCCGTCGGGTCGCCGTGGAAGAAGCGCGGCAGGTCACCGTGCCACACCGCACCCGAGGCGTCCGTGAAGGTGCCGATCTCCTGCCAGGCCACGGTGTTGACGAACTGGTGCATGCCCACGGGCAGCAGCGCACGGTTGATCGCGCCGAACACGCCCGCGCCGAACGCTCCAAGACCGGTCATCCACTCGCCGAAGTTGGTGATGACCTCACCGATGGGCTCCCAGACCAGACCGAAGAAGACGCCGACGGCGGTGCCGATGAAGGCCATCAGGATCGGGACCAGTCGGCGGCCGTTGAAGAAGCCGAGCCAGTCGGGGAGCTTGGTGCGGTGGAAGCGCTGCCAGGTGACGGCGGCTATGAGGCCCATCACGATGCCGCCGAGGACCTTGGGGTCGTTGTAGGTGGCGGCGACGTCCGCGCCCTTGGTGACCTTGGCCTCGCTGATCGGGAACGCGGTCAGCACGTTCTTGTAGACGAGGAAGCCCACCAGGGCCGCGAGAGCGGTGGAGCCGTCGGCCTTCTTGGCGAAGCCGATGGCGATACCCACGCAGAACAGCAGCGGCAGGTTGGCGAAGACCGCGTCACCGGCGGTGGCGAAGACCGAGGCGACCCGGTCCCAGCCGAGGCCGTCGGCGCCGAACACGTCCGGCTGGCCGAGCCGCAGCAGGATGCCCGCCGCCGGCAGCACGGCGATCGGAAGCTGAAGGCTGCGGCCGACCTTCTGCAGACCCTGGAACAGACCGGATCCCCACTTCTTCGCGGGGGCCGCCGTGGTGCTGGCGGTGCTCATAGTGCCTCCATGTGCATACCGGTGCTGCCAGGGACGGGAAGGGAAAAGGGGAGGGCAGCAACCGTGTGGTCTACACCACTGATTGGTGTAGACCTGTTGTAGCACGAGGTGGGTGAAATAAGGAACCCGTAAGTTCCTGTGACGGGAGGGCTACGCGCAGTGCCCGTGCGTGTGCGGCCATGGCCTTGGTTTTCGCCCGCCCGCCCGAGGGCTCGGGGGTGAAGCGTGGGTGATGGGTGTGGTGGCCGGG